>NZ_CALFLA010000090.1 GCF_937880195.1 uncultured Blautia sp. | reverse complement strand
CCCCGGTTTTTGTTAGATAAAAATTAAAGGCTGATATTGATATTCTGCTCTTTGATTTTATGCTTGTTCGCATATCCGGTAAGGATCAGAGTCAGAGCGCCGTCTCCTGTAACGTTGCAGGCTGTTCCGAAGCTGTCCTGAAGTGCAAAAATAGTCAGCATTAAAGCTGTGCCTGTCTCATTAAATCCAAGAACTCCGGTAATGATTCCCAGGGATGCCATAACGGTTCCTCCTGGAACACCGGGAGCGCCGATAGCAAAAATACCAAGAAGCAGACAAAACAGGATCATAGTTCCGGCAGAAGGAATTGATCCGTAAAGAATTTTGGAAATTGTCATACAGAAAAAAACTTCTGTGAGAACAGATCCGCAAAGGTGGATATTGGCAAAAAGCGGGATTCCAAACTGCACCATATCCTTGCGAAGGGGTTTTGCCTTGCCTGCACATTGAAGGGCAACAGCCAAAGTTGCCGCGGAGGACATGGTTCCTACAGCAGTCAGATAAGCCGGTCCATAGTAGCGTACAATATCCATGGGATTTTCTTTGGAATAAATCCCGGCCAGGATGTAGAGCAGCGCCATCCAGATAAAATGACCTACAAGGACGATCAGGATTACCTGGAGAAATACAGGAAACTGCTTGGTAATAGAACCTTCATAGGCAAGGCCACAGAAGGTCAGCGCAATAAAAAACGGAAGAATGGGAATGATCACCTTAGATACCAGGGAAAGTACAATGGTCTGAAATTCGTCAAGAATACCTGTGATCATCCGTGATTTGTTCCATGTTGCGGCAAGACCGATCATAACCGAAAATACCAGGGCGCTCATAACTGGCATGATCTGTGGAATGGCCAGTTCAAATACAACAGGGGGAAGCTCCTTCAGTCCCTCTACGTCTGTAACAATGGAAAGGTGCGGGATCAGAGTGTAGCCTGCCGCAGTAGAAAACAGCGCTGCCCCAACAGAAGAAGCATAGGCGATGATAATGGCCACGCCAAGCATCCGTGAAGCGCTGTTGCCAAGTTTGGTGATCGACGGCGCGATAAATCCAATAATGATCAGCGGCACACAGAAATTGATCAACTGGCCTAGAATATATTTCAGAGTTACTACTACGTTTAAAACTCCTGCGGTAAAGCCGGAACCGTCTGTGGAGTTCAGCACAAGTCCAAGTACAATACCAAGAATGACTCCTACAAGAAGTTTAAATGGAAGACTTTTAAAAAAACTGTTTTTTTTCATGAGATTATTTCCCCCTTCAAAATATTCATTAGCAATCCCGGTTAATATCAACGCGGTCAATCATAATATTAAGGATTTCCGTATCGGTTTCCCTCATGCCAACGCGGCCGATATAACCCATGCTTTTAATTGTTTCTTCTACATCTCCCCGGATGATTCCCTCGCCGGGAAGAAAGCTTTTGTTCTGGATGCTCAGATGGAAGGCCATAAGAGCAGCGTCTACAGAAGAGGCGATCTTTGCCGCGCAGGAGGGCTTTGCTCCATCGCAGACAATACCGCCGATATTGCCAAGGGTGTTGATAATAGTAAGTGACACTTGCTGGTAGCTTCCGCCGTACATATAAGTGATTCCGGCACCGGCTCCGCAGGCTGCGCTGACTGCGCCGCAGTATGCGGAAAGACTTCCGATATAGTGCTTCTGGTGAATGGCGATCAGGTTGCTGACAACAAGAGAGCGGTAGAGTTTTTGTCTGGACACCTCCCATTCTTCGGCATAGGCGATTACAGGCAGAGAAACAGTCATGCCCTGATTGCCGCTTCCAGAGTTGATAACTACAGGCATAGAGCATCCGCCCATACGGGCGTCGCTTCCTGCCGCTGCTCTTGCGCAGGCTCTGGTAGTGATTCCCTTTCCCCAGACATGCATCAGCGTTTTGCCGATCTGTGCGCCGTAATTGTTGTCTAGCCCTTCCTGGGAAATTGCCGTGTTCAGACGAATCTGGCGCTCCAGAATTTCTTCTACGTCTTCAATCCTTACCTGGTCGGCAAAATCCAGGATATCTTTTACTGCCAGCTTGGACTTGTCTATATCAGTTTTTGCTTCTTCTTCCTGGGATTCGCTGGAAAGAAGAATTTTTCCGTCTTTGACGATCCTGGTAATGTTTGTATGCTGGTCAACAATAGTGACTTCTGCATAATGCTCCCCTTTTGTAACCTTTGCTGCAATATAAAGGTTGGAAACTCCTTCTGCAAGGGTGCAGGAGCAGATGTGACGTGAAGTAAGTTCTTTTGTTTTTTCAATATGTTCCGGGCGGATCTCTTCCAGAACCTCCAGGGCTTTGTCTGCGTTTCCGCCTACAATACCGAGAACTGCGGCGGCGTCAATGCCTTTCATACCTCCGGAATTGGGAACGGTAACTCCCTTTACATTTTTGATGATATTTCCACTTAGCTGCATTTCGATCGCGTCGGGAAAATCATCCAGAATCTGTCTTGCCTTGGCAGCAGCGTAGGCAATGGCAATGGGTTCTGTACATCCCAGCGCGGGGACCAGTTCGTGTTTTAAAATAGCCAGATAGTTTGCATATAATGCAGAATCCATGTCTTTTCTCCTCTCTCCTGTGAGCTGCGTCATACTGGGCAGAGACACATTTCACTAAGTTTTATGATGCCAGGGTCAAATTGTGGGAGTGCAAAGCACGGAACAATTCGTCGGGCATCTTTTATGTAGTTAGTATAATATAAGTTTTAAAGAAAATCAATGAAACACTAGTCAAAGTATACATAAAAAGATATTTTTATCAGGAAGTTTTGAACATTGTGCTTGTTTTTGCCGGAGATCTATGATATTTTAGCTTATATACCGGACTTTTAAGGCAGACGCCTGCGAAGAATGGATATCTGTAAATAAATAGACCCGATGCTGCTGCAGAAAATCAGCAGTTTTTTGGTTATCACCATTTATTTCCGATGTCCCTCCGGCATCGGATTTTTGTTTAAGGGAGTGTTATATGGAAACAAGAATTGCAGTAATCGCCATTATTGTAGAGGACCGCGCAAAAAGCGAAGAGCTTAACCGGATTCTTCATGAATACGGCGAATATATAGTAGGAAGAATGGGAGTTCCCTACCGTGAGAGGGGAGTGTCTGTGATCAGTGTGATCCTGGATGCGCCTCAGGAAAAGATCAGCGCCCTTTCCGGTAAGCTGGGAATGCTGAAGGGAGTATCCAGCAAAACGGTTTATTCTAAAATAACGGAGAAGGAAACATGAAAGAGCTGATCGACAGGCTGCATGAAACCGGCAGCCTTACAAAAAAAGAGTGGGTGTCTCTTATCAGAGACAGAACAGAAAAAGAGGAATTATACGCAAGAGAGCTTGCCGGAAAAGTGAGGCAGGAGATATATGGAAACCGTATTTTTATCCGCGGGCTGATCGAGTTTACCAATTACTGCAAAAATGACTGCTATTATTGCGGAATACGCAAAAGTAATCAGAAAGCAGTCCGCTATCGGCTTACGGAGGAAGAGATTCTTTCCTGCTGCAAAGAAGGATACGAACTTGGTTTTCGGACTTTTGTACTCCAGGGAGGAGAGGACGGTTTTTTTACGGAAGAAAAACTTGTACGGCTGATACAAAAGATCCGAAAAGGATATCCTGACTGCGCCATTACCTTGTCTGTGGGAGAAAAAACAAAAGACGAATATCAGAGGTTACGGGAAGCAGGGGCAGATCGCTATCTTCTTCGTCATGAAACAGCAGATCCAGATCATTATCGACTGCTTCATCCTCAAAGACTTTCGCTTGCTTGTCGAAAAGAGTGTCTTTTTACATTAAAAAGCCTGGGGTTTCAGACAGGGGCAGGATTTATGGTAGGCTCTCCGGGGCAGACGCCGGAAACCCTGGCAGAGGATTTCTTATTTTTAAAGGAGTTGAATCCTGAAATGGTAGGGATCGGTCCTTTTATCGCTCATAAGGATACACCTTTTGGAGACAGACAGAACGGCAGTATGGAAGATACCCTTTTTTATCTGGCGCTTATCCGCCTTCTTCTTCCAAATAGTCTGCTTCCTGCTACTACAGCCCTTGGAACCATCCATCCAAAAGGGCGGGAGCTTGGAATCCTTTCAGGGGCAAATGTAGTGATGCCGAATTTATCGCCTCCTTCCGTGCGAAAAAAATATATGCTTTATAACGGCAAGCTGTCAGACGGAGACGAGGCGGCAGAGTGCGTAGATCATTTGAAGAAACGTATGGAAGCCATTGGCTGTAAAATAGTAATAGATCGTGGAGACTATAAAAAATAAAAAAGAGAGGAAAAAATATGTATAATCCAAAATCATCAAAGGCAGAAGAATTTATTGACCATCAGGAAATCCTGGATTCTCTGGAGTACGCTAGAAAAAACAAAAACAATAAAGAAATGATCCAGGCGCTGATAGAAAGGGCAAGAGACTGTAAAGGATTAAGCCACAGAGAGGCAGCCCTTCTTCTGGAATGCGACGATCCTGAACTGATTGATAAAATGTATCATGTGGCAAAAGAGATCAAGCAGAAATTCTATGGAAATAGAATTGTTATGTTTGCGCCTCTTTATCTTTCAAATTACTGCATCAATGGATGTGTGTACTGCCCTTACCATGCAAAGAATAAGCATATCCGCCGCAAAAAACTGACTCAGGAGGAAATCCGCCAGGAGGTGATCGCTCTTCAGGACATGGGACATAAACGTCTTGCCCTGGAAACAGGAGAGGATCCGAAAAACAATCCTATTGAGTACATACTGGAAAGCATTAAAACGATTTATGGAATTAAGCACAAAAACGGCGCGATCCGCCGTGTCAATGTAAATATTGCAGCTACAACCGTAGAAAACTACAGAAAATTAAAAGAAGCAGGTATCGGAACCTATATTCTTTTCCAGGAAACATATAACAAAGAAAGCTATGAGGCTCTTCATCCTACAGGACCAAAAAGCGATTATGCTTATCATACAGAGGCCATGGACCGTGCTATGGAAGCGGGAATTGACGACGTAGGCTGCGGCGTTCTCTTTGGACTGGAAACATACCGATATGATTTTGTAGGAATCCTTATGCATGCGGAGCATCTGGAGGCACGTTTTGGCGTAGGTCCTCATACCATTAGTGTTCCTCGTATCTGTCCGGCAGATGATATTGATACAAAAGACTTTACCAATGCAGTTCCAGATGAGACGTTCCAGAAGATTGTGGCTGTGATCCGTATTGCAGTTCCCTATACAGGAATGATCATTTCTACCCGTGAATCCCAGAAATGCAGAGAAAAGGTTCTTGATCTTGGAATTTCCCAGATCAGCGGCGGATCCAGGACCTCTGTAGGAGGATATGCAGAAGAAGAGGCAGAGGAGGACAATTCCTCACAGTTTGACGTTAGCGACAGACGTACTCTTGATGAGGTGGTAAACTGGCTCTTGGAACTGGGATATATCCCAAGCTTCTGTACAGCTTGCTATAGAGAGGGACGTACAGGCGACCGTTTCATGTCTCTGGTAAAAAGCGGACAGATCGCCAACTGCTGCCACCCTAACGCTCTTATGACCTTAAAGGAATACCTGGAAGACTATGCTTCCCCGGAAACCAGGGAAAAAGGCCTGAAGGTGATCGAGAGGGAACTTCAGAATGTAGAAAGGGAAAAGACAAGAGAAATCTGCGCAAAAAATCTGGAAGAGATTGAAAAAGGAAAGAGAGATTTCCGATTCTGACAGCAGAATAGCAAAAAAGACTTGCATATTAGGCCGGGTATGGGGTATCATGGTGATATGCTATAAAGGAGGAAGATTCTTATGAAGAAATCCAGATTACTGATTGCACTGGCAGGGCTTACTCTCCTTGCTTCCGGCTGCGGCTACAGCACAGGGGGAGAGGACTCTACCGTAACTGTGATAAAGGCAACTCCAACACCGACTGCCACTCCTACCCCAGAGGTTACGCCTACTCCGGCAGTGACAGCAACTCCTACACCGGAGGTTTCCCAGACTGCAAGCGGTGTGAAGATCATTAAGAAGGACGGTACTTACTACGCAACGACAGACGTAAATATCCGTCAGGATTGTACTACGGAACAGCTGAATGTGATTAAGGGCGTACCGGCAGGAACAGCTCTTACCGTTACCGGTGTCAGCGAAGACAATCAGTGGTATGAGGTAGACTGGGAAGGCCAGAAGGGATATGTAAGCGCCCAGTATATGACTGCAGATCAGGCGGCAGCGCCGGCAGCAGATCAGGCGGCGGCTCAGTAAAGAATAAAGAAGACCAGAGCTCCTATTTAAAAGGAATGGCTCTGGTCTTTTTTGTATAATAGTTCTTTTATTCCGGGTATACAAGACGGTCGTCGCTAATGTTATAGAGAACCTCCCTAAGGAATTTGTCAGCCAGATATTTGGCCATGTTCAGGTTCATATCCAGATAATTGCCGCAGTCTTTTGCAGAAGCGCCGGGGATATCACCCTCAAAATCACGGATAAATTCAAACATTTCTGTCATCAGTCCCACGATATCCCTGGATGTTAGATTCCCTGAGAGAAGAAGATAATTTCCGGTACGGCATCCCATGGGCCCCCAGTAGATCACTTTTGAGCCAAATTCCTCATGGTTGCGGAGAAAGGTGGCAGCCAGATGTTCCATGGCATGAAGCTCTGCTGTGTTCATAACAGGCTCTTCATTAGGAGAAGTCATACGGATATCAAAGGTTGTGATCACCTGATCGCCCAGATAATCCTTGCGGGATACATAGATTCCAGGCTGCAGCTTGATGTGGTCTATGGTAAAACTTGCGATTTTTTTCATGAATGTTCCTCCTGATAAAATATGATACCTTTATTTTAGCAGAGCTGAGGAGAATAAACAAGATTCTAACACATTGACTTTGGTTTTATAGAATGTTAAACTGATAGTTAATTCCAAAGGGTTCCATAAGACCCGGAAAAGATATCAGCTAGAGAGGTGTAGATCATGATTGATGGAAAAAAAGTTTTATTCAGCGGTATGCAGGCAACAGGTAATCTCACACTTGGAAATTATCTTGGCGCTTTAAAAAACTGGCTGACTTTAAGTGATGAATACGAATGCTTTTACAGTGTAGTGGATCTTCATTCGATTACCGTGCGTCAGGATCCGGCAGAGCTTCGAAAGAGAGCCCGCAGCCTTCTGACCCTTTATATTGCGGCAGGACTTGACCCGAAGAAAAACTGTATTTATTATCAGTCTCATGTTTCCGGTCATGCAGAGCTGGCATGGATCTTAAACTGCTTTACCTATATGGGCGAGCTGAACCGTATGACTCAGTTTAAGGATAAGGCTTCCAAACATGCAGACAATATTAATGCAGGTCTTTTTACTTATCCGGTATTGATGGCTGCAGATATTCTTCTTTATCAGGCGGATGTGGTTCCTGTAGGAATTGATCAGATGCAGCATCTGGAGCTTACCAGAAACGTGGCAGAGCGTTTTAATAATATTTACGGAGACGTATTTACAGTTCCGGAAGCTTATGTAGGCAAGGTGGGCGCAAAGATCATGAGCCTTCAGGACCCCTCAAAGAAAATGTCCAAATCTGATGAGAATCCAAACGCAAGTATTTATCTTATGGACGATCCAGATACGATCATGCGTAAATTTAAACGTGCCGTAACAGATTCAGAAGGATGTATCTGCTACCGTGACGAACAGCCGGGAGTAAAGAATCTCATTGACATTTACTGTGCATGTACTGGAAAAACACCGGACGAGGCTGTAAAGGAGTTTGAGGGTCAGGGCTACGGTGTGCTTAAGCCTGCAGTTGCAGAAGCCGTGATCTCTGTATTGAAGCCTCTTCAGGATGAGTATGCAAGACTTTTTAAAGATAAGGCATATATTGATTCTATTATTAAAGAAAACGCAGAGAAGGCTAATTATTATGCCACAAAGACTCTTCGTAAGGTTCAGAGAAAAGTGGGCTTCCCGGACAGAATCCGTTAAGCATATAAGGGAAAGAGGAATCTCCGGCAGACAGAAACATAAAACGAGGAGGAAAATAACATGAAACAAAAAGCTCTGGCAGTTTTACTGACAGCAGTTCTGGCAGCAGGAATGATGACAGGATGTGGACAAAAGGAAACGTCCCAGGAAACAAAAACAGAAAATGCAGCAGATAAAAAGGGAGAGACAGTTAGCGACGAAGAGGCGGAAAAGGCTGGATTCAGCGACGGTACTGACGAGGAAGAGGCTTTGCAGGAGGGCGAAACAGCAGCTCTTGACACCAGCAGCGAGCTGACTGGCATCCATCATGCGAAGATCAGCATTCACGACTATGGTGATATCCAGGTGGAACTGGATGCAGATACTGCGCCTATTACTGTTACAAACTTTGTGAAGCTGGCTCAGGATGGATTTTACGACGGTCTGACCTTCTGGAGGATCATGGACGGTTTTATGATCCAGGGAGGAGATCCTCTTGGCAACGGAACAGGCGGCTCTGACCAGGATATCAAGGGCGAGTTTGCCAGCAATGGAGTGGAAAACAATATCTCCCATACAAGAGGCGTTATTTCCATGGCAAGAGCCACAGACCCGGACAGCGCCAGCTCCCAGTTCTTCATTGTTCATGAGGACAGCACTTTCCTGGACGGAGACTATGCAGGTTTCGGTCATGTGACAGAGGGGATGGAAGTTGTAGATCAGATCTGTAAGGACGCTTCCCCAGTAGATAATAATGGAACGATCCCTTCTGAGGAACAGCCTGTAATCGAAAAGATTGAAATATTAGATTAACAAAAAGAAATGCAAGCGACAAAGCCCCTGCCGGGGAAATCCGGCAGGGGCTTTGTAATT
>NZ_CALFLA010000089.1 GCF_937880195.1 uncultured Blautia sp. | reverse complement strand
TATTCTTATTTTAAGAGTTAGAAGCTAAAAAACGGTATTTACCGATAGCCCCATTAGATAATGAAAAACAAATAAAAAAATAGGAAAATCTAACAAAATATGAAAAAAGTAATCTTTATTGTATGGAAAAATGTATCTATAATAAGAACAGGAATTAAGAAATTATAGGGTTGTTGAGGGGTGAAAACATGGATGATCAGAAAAAATATTTGCTTCGAGTAGAGAAAATGAGCAAATCATTTGGCTCAGTACATGCATTAAAAGAGTTTCATATTGAAATCAAACCCGGAGAAATAAGGGGGTTGGTTGGAGAAAATGGATCTGGGAAATCGACTTTTTCATCGATTGTAGCTGGAATGCAGAAATACGATAGTGGAACAATGTATTTAGATGATGAGCCCTATAAACCAAATGGAACAGTAGATGCTGTAAACCATGGCGTAAGCATGGTAGTACAAGAACAAGGAACTATTCCCAAAATATCAGTTGCAGCTAATATTTTTTTTGGGAAAGAAAACCAGTTTGCAAGAAATGGAATTCTTAATGTAAAAGAAATGAATCAAGAGGCTGAAAAAGCCTTGCATAGTATTCATGTAGATAATATAAAACCAGAAATGATGATTGATCAGCTTTCGTTTGAAGACAGAAAGCTTGTGGAATTGGCAAGAGCTCTTTATACATCACCTAAGATTTGGATTATAGATGAGACAACAACTGCATTGTCAGTTGGAGGTCGGGAGCTGTTATATAGGCTAATGAAGGAGAAAAGAGATGAAGGAAAAGCCATAATATTTATATCACATGATATAGACGAAATTATGGATAAATGTGATACACTCACTGTTTTGCGAGATGGACTGTTTATTGCAGACTTAGAAAAAGAAGAATTTGATGCAGATAAAATTCGACAATTATTAATTGGAAGGGAGTTATCAGGACATTATTATCGGGATGATGTAGAAGTTAAAACTAACGACGAGATAGTGTTAGAGTTAAAAAATGTAACTACTGATTTTTTGAATGACATTACGATTCAGCTTCATAAAGGAGAAATCCTAGGAGTCGGGGGATTAAGCGATTGTGGTATGCATGATGTAGGAAGGGCATTTTTTGGACTTCTCAAACCAGACAAAGGATATGTCTTGAAAAATCAAACAGAGCATGTAAAAAGTGCCTCATGGGCAGTGAAACATGGAATCGGATATGTTTCAAAAAACAGAGATCAGGAATCACTAATGTTGAGTTGTAGTATAGCTGATAATATATGTCTTCCATCTTTAAAAGATATTACCAAATTTGGTCCTGTATCTGGCAGGAAACAGAAGCAGCTGGCAGAAAAGTGGGCAAAGCGAATGGAAGTAAAAGCTGATTCCGTAAAGGTGTTTTGCAATACTTTAAGTGGAGGAAATAAGCAAAAAGTAGTTCTCGCAAAATGGCTAGGTAAAGGATCTGATATAATGATTCTTGATTGCCCGACAAGAGGAATCGACGTAGGCACTAAAGCTGCGATATATCAGTTGATTATGCAAATGAAGGAAAATGGAAGATCAATTATTTTAATTTCAGAAGAATTACAAGAATTGATTGGTATGTCAGATCGGATAATTCTTTTAAAAGATGGATCTGTTTCCGGAGAATTTTTACGAAATGACGGTCTGACAGAAGCAAAATTAATACAGAAGATGATTTAAGAGGTGAACAAGATGGAAAACAGCAAGACATGGGAGGGTTCAAAAAATAAAAGTATAAAAGAGCTGCTGTTAGATAATTTTGCACTCTTAGGGCTGGCGTTCGTTCTGATACTTTTTGAAATCTTAACAGGAGGAAAACTTCTGGGACAGAGAAATTTAATGAACGTTTTTAATAATTTTTTTAGTATAGCATTATGTGCAATGATGTATACTTTTGTAATGGCCCTTGGAGAACTTGACCTGTCAGTTGGGGCTATTGTAGGGTTTTCTGCAGCCATGGCAGCATTTTCAGCAGAAATAAGTCCAGTTTTAATTTTACCAGTTGCATTGCTTACTGGAACAGGAATTGGCCTGCTGAGTGGTGTTACTACTGCGTATCTGCGAGTAGAGTCATTTATTGGTACATTGGCAGTATCTTTTATTTTCAGAGGACTAACGACTTACTTTTTGAATGGATCAGTAGGAATTCCTATCTCTATGAGGGTATTTGATGAGGATTGGATAAAAATTCTTACGATGGTGATTGTTTTAGTTGCTTCTGGTGTTTTATTTCAGAAATGCACATTTGGAAAAAATTGTCGTGCAGTAGGGGCTTCAAGGGAGGCAGCAAGACAGTCCGGAGTAAATGTAGAAAAGACACGAATGCTGTCATTTGTGTTAGTAGGTCTGATTTGCGGATTAGTTGGATTCTTTACTCTTGTACGAGCTTGTACAGCTTCATCAAAGACAGGAAATGCATTTGAATTTGATGTTTTATTGGCGGTTTTGTTTGGAGGAATGCCCCTGTCAGGTGGATGGAATGTAAAATTTTTATCAGCTATTGTTGGAAGTGTAGCTATGGCTTTGTTAAAAAGTGGAATGTCTCTTGTGGGGATTGACGGATTGACACAGCAGGTAGTACAGGGAATTATTCTTATCGTAGTAGTAGCAATATCATTTGACCGTAGAAGTGTGGCAGTAATTAAATAAAATGGAAAGTAATATAAAGGTGTATTAAAAATATATATAATTTTAAGGAGGAAAGAAACATGAAATTAAGACGAATTATGGCAGTTGGGATGACAGTAGCATTAACAGCAACGATGTTTTCCGGGGTAAACGTATATGCTGAAGAAGCAGATCCGGAACCTTTTAAAATTGGATTCCCCTGGGATACAGCAAACACAGATCCAACATGGATTTCTATTTACAATAATGTAAAAGCTGCTGTAGAGTCTGCGGGAGGTGAGTTGGTAAATGTAGTGACTGATAATTCAGCTGACGGTTTAATTGATAATATTAGTGAACTGATTAGCAGAGATGTGGATGGCGTTTTGTTTATGCCGGCATCGGATTCAATGCTTCCGGCAGTAGATGCAATGTGCGCAGATGCAGGTGTTTACTGGGGAACTATGTTCAGAACAATCAGTGACGATGATATACGTGAAGCAATGTATGCATCTGAATGGTTTGCTGGAGGCTGTAATGAAGATGATGAAACCTGTGCTTCTAACATTGTAAAATCCATGGCTGATATGGGAGTTACAGATTTAGGTGTAATTAATATTGCAAAAGGTGATACATCATCTGATCTTCGTGATAAGGGCGCAGCGGAAGGCGCTAAAGAAGCAGGCGTTAATATTCTTAATACTACATATGACATTACAGTAACAACTGATATGACTAAGACTATTGAAAGTTATATTGCAGCATATCCAGAAATGAATGGTATTCTTGTATTGGGAACCTATTGTGGAGGTGCTATTCCTACGATTGAAAAAGCCCTTGCAGATCATGGCAAAGATGGCGAGATTAAAGTCGGAAGAATTGATTTTGAAACAACTCTTGGAGATTACTTGAAAGAAGGAACTTTCCATGTATCTTATGGTGGACAGCAGCAGATAGATCCTCTTATGTCAGCAGTTATCTTAGTCAATAAGGTAATTGGTACTCCAATTGTAGAAGATGGTCCTACCAACATTATTACGCCTTATCTGGAGCTTACTACAGCAGAAGAAGCAGAACAGTTCAATGAGTATTTCTTAGGAGATGAGCCTGTTTATACAGCAGATGAAATCAAAGAAAATATGATTAAATTCTATAATCCAGATATTGATATGGATTATATGAATGAGTTGATTTCTACATTCTCAATTTCTGATGTAGTTGAACGTCATAGCAAATAAGCCAGGTTTGTATAACTGCGCAACAAGGAGATGAAATAACTTATATGAAGCGGTCTTTAATAAATATACTAAAAGTGATTATGTTACCCGTAATCGTTTATATGGTATTCTTAGTTATTTGCTTTGAAAGGTTCAGTAATTGGAATTGTATTTATACGATTTTTCTTCAAACGATCATACCGACAATCACTGCCTATGCGATTGCATATGGAAACATTTGTGGAATTTTTGATTTTACTGTAGGGTCTAGATTGATTATCAGTGGAGTAGTAGGAGGGCTTCTGGCAAGCAGATTTGGTTTTTGGGGAATGATTTTAGGAGCCATCTTTAGTGCCATTCTGGTTGGAGCTATCACAGGACTTCTGAACTGGTTGCTAAAAATTCCATCGTTAGTGCTGACAATGGGACTTACAATGATATTTGAGATTGCAGGCTCAAAACTTGCAGGACATTATGGATTTGTACAGATTGATAATAAGTATGCTGTTTTGGGTTCTTCTCCTAATATTGTAATAATTTTCGCGTTATCAGTAGTATTGTTTTATTTCATTTTAAATCGGACAGTGTTTAGTTTTCATATGCGCGCAGTGGGAAGTAATGAAGGAGTTGCTAGGAATTCAGGTATAAAAGCTGATCTTGTCAAGTGTAAGTCTATTGTATATGGCAGTATATTTATTGGAATCGCAGCAATTCTTACTTTAAGTCAGTCGGGATCCGTAGGTGCACAGACGAATCTGGGAAGCGTTACGATTATGTTCAAGCCTTTAATCAGTATTTTACTGGCATTGGTACTGCAAAGATTTTGCAATTTAGCGATAGGAATATTTATTGCTCAATTTACAATTAATATTATCTTTATTGGCTTAATTGCAGCGGGTCTTCCAGATACATTTCAAAATGTTGTTCTTGGAGTCTTCCTGCTGATTGTAATGATTCTGTTCAGAAATTCGGAGAAAATAGCAGAGTTCAGAGCAAAAAAAGAAATTCAAAGGAAAGCTATGAGTGCATAAAAGGAAAGGAGTTCAAAATGAAATATCCTATTTTAACAGAAGAAGAACGGAGACAGCGCTTAACCCCACCCAGAAAAAAGATTAAAGCAGTGATTGATTCAGATACATATAATGAAGTAGATGATCAATTTGCAATTTCATATGCAATGCTTTCATCAGATAAAATAGAAGTGGAGGCAGTTTATGCAGCACCATTTTCATCTAGCTTTTTTTCACGCCTACTTCAGACAGATGGTGTTTCCATACCAATGACGGGAGATCTTCATGAAGGACTTGAGTTAAGCTATCAAGAAATTCTTAAGTTGATGGATCTCCTTGGGAAAAAAGATTTTAAAAATCGAGTTTTTCGTGGGTCTGATAAATATATGACTGTTAAAGATCAGCCAGTAGACAGTGATGCAGCCAGAGATTTAGTAAAAAGGGTTCATGAATGTGATGATGTCCTTTATGTTATTGCTATAGGTGAGATTACAAATGTGGCATCTGCAATTTTGCTAGATCCGGAAATTATAAAAAAAATGGTAGTAGTTTGGCTTGCTGGACAGCCTTTATATTGGCCGCATGCTGTAGAATTTAATATTGGCCAGGATGTACTGGCATCGCAGACGATTCTGGACAGCGGAGTACCTTTGGTATTAGTGCCTTGTATGTCTGTTGCCTCTTATCTTTCTGTTACTGGACCAGAGTTGGAGCATCATCTGAAAGGTAAAAGTAAAGTTGGAACATATCTTTGTGAGACAGTAACAAAACAGATGTCTCAGGAAATGGCTCAGAATTGGTTGGATTTATTCCATCAAACATATTGTGCAGGGTTAGATGATTATAGAGATAATGGAGTACCAACCACAGATACAATGCTTTCTCCATCCAGAATTATCTGGGACATTTCTACAGTTGGCTATGTGATTAATCCTAATTGGTGTCCATCTACTTTGGTTCCAACACCAAGATTAACGCAAGATTTGAAATGGGAACAGGATGAAAAAAGACATGAAATGAGACTGGTACGGTTTATTTACAGAGATGCCCTTTTAGGAGATATGTTTAGTAAAATTCAGAAGGCTCCCAAATAAATAAGTAAAGGTGTGGCTTGTCAATGACTAGATTAGCCGCACCTTTATTAATATAAATAAGAAAACCCAGTTGTTAATAAAATAAGATTGACGAAGAAGCGTATATACGTTGTAATATAGTTAGGAAATATTGGCTGATATGGAAACAACAAACAGTATTCAGGAGGTTTTGTTATGAAGGTATTAAATTATGGTTCATTAAATGTAGACTATGTATATTCAGTAGATCATATTATAGTAGGCGGTGAGACGCAGCAATCTTTTAAAATGGAAACCTTTAGCGGAGGAAAGGGACTAAATCAGTCTATTGCGCTGGCTAAGGCAGGAGTTCCTGTTTATCACGCAGGCATTATAGGAACAGATGGAGATATTCTCCTTGAGGCATGTGAAGAGGCTGGGGTAAACACGAAATATATTCGCAGGTTTCCGGTAAAAGGCGGACATACTATAATCCAGGTAGATAAAAATGCTCAGAACTGCATTATTCTTTATGGCGGAACGAATCAGATGCAGACCAGGGAATTTGTAGATGAGGTTCTGGAAGATTTTGACGAGGGAGACTATCTGATACTGCAGAATGAGATCAATCTTCTGAGCTACATTATTGACCGGGCATATGAGAAAAAAATGAAAATTGTTATGAATCCGTCCCCATATGACAGCAAGCTTACAGACTGTGATCTGACAAAGGTTTCTGTTTTTCTTGTGAATGAAATTGAAGGTGAACAGATTACAGGATATAAGGAGAAAGATCAGATATTGGAAGCCATGGCAAAGAAATTTCCTCATGCAGGTTTTGTGCTTACTCTTGGAAGTGAAGGCGCTGTTTATTATGATGGAAAGGAAAAAGTATTTCAGGATATTTTTAAGGTGAAGGCAGTAGATACTACGGCTGCAGGGGACACCTTTACAGGCTATTTTGTTGCGTCCCTTATGAATGGCAGGAATATACAGGAAGCCTTAAAAATTGCGGCTAAGGCCTCCTCGATTGCTGTCTCCAGACCCGGGGCTGCTCCGTCGATTCCCAGTATGGAAGAAATAAAATACGGTTTGGAAGAATAAAATATTTTAATAAGACCAGGACAGTAATTTTTGTAATGCAAATTTTCACTGTCCTGTTTTGTTGTCTTTTCAAACACAAAATCCAGTTGAAGACCTTCTGTAATTTGGGTATAATAAGGATATATAAACGCAGACCAGGAGAAGGTATCTGCACTCAGGAGGGCATCGTAGTGGACAGATGGTTTGAAAAAGCAGTTTTTTATCACATGTATCCTATTGGCATGACAGGGGCGCCAAGAAGGAACGAAGGAACAGAGGTGGTTCACAGGTTTGAGGATCTGATGAAGTGGCTGCCTCATATTAAGGATCTGGGATGTACGGCGATTTATATCGGGCCGTTGTTTGAGTCTACATCCCATGGTTATGATACGAAGGACTACCGGACGGTGGACAGACGCCTGGGAGATAATGAGGATTTCAGGAAGTTTGTGGAAACGGCTCACCAGATGGATATCCGGGTTGTTGTAGACGGTGTGTTCAACCATACGGGGAGAGAATTTTTTGCATTTCAGGACATTCAGAAAAACAGAGAGCAGTCGCCTTACTGCAGTTGGTATAAGGGGATTAATTTTGGCTGGAATACTCCTTATAATGACGGATTTGGGTATGAGGCGTGGAGAAACTGTTTTGAACTGGTGAATCTGAACCTCTGGGAACCGAAGGTGAGGGAGTATCTTCTTGATGTGATCGGTTTCTGGATTGATGAATTTGATATAGACGGAATACGTCTGGACTGTGCAGATTGTCTGGAATTTTCGTTTATGGAAGATATGAGGCGTTTTACAAATGAGAAGAAAAAGGATTTCTGGCTTATGGGAGAAGTGATCCATGGAGATTACAGCCGTTATGTAAAGCCGGAGATGCTGGATTCTGTAACCAATTATGAGCTTCATAAGGGACTTTATTCAGGGCATAATGATCACAATTATTTTGAGATCGCTCATACGATCCGCAGGGAGTTTGACGCTAACGGCGGAATCTATAAAGGACTTCGCCTTTATTCTTTTGTAGATAATCATGATGTGGACAGGATTGCGTCTAAGCTTTCTGTGCCGGATCATATTTATCCGGTATATACGCTTCTTTTTACTCTTCCGGGAATCCCTTCCATTTACTATGGATCAGAATGGGGAATTCAGGGGCGTAAGGAAGGCGGCAATGACGATCCTCTTCGTCCGGCAGTAGATATACAGGAGGCTCTTGAACATCCAGAGAACTTAAGACTTCTGGAGTGGATCCGGCTTCTGGGCAAAATCCATAAGGAGATTCCGGCTCTTGCAGACGGGACTTACCAGGAGCTTCTTCTTACAAACAGGCAGTATGCTTTTGCAAGGATCCTGAATGGAGAAGGCGTAGTAGTGGCTGTGAATAACGACGAAAATCCTGCGCTGCTTCGGATAAGAGTTCCGGCAGGGGATAAGGAATATACAAGCATGATCAGTGGACAAAAGGTTCAGGTGCAGGACGGATGTCTTTGTATAACTCTTGAACCAAATGAAAGTGAGATTTTCAGATTTTTATAAATTATATAAGGAGCAGGGAGGTATTTTGTGATGGGAGAGAAAATGCAGTTTTCAGAGTTGGATCAATATTTATTTGGCCAGGGAACGCATTATGATATTTATAAAAAGCTGGGCGCGCATCCCGCATCAGAGGGGCGTGAGAAGGGAGTTTATTTTGCTGTGTGGGCTCCCAATGCACAGGCAGTTTCAGTAGTAGGAGATTTTAACAAGTGGGATACTAAGGCCAATCCTATGAAAAAGGCCGGACCTATAGGGGTGTTTGAGGTTTTTGTGCCTGGAGCAAAGGTGGGAAATCTTTATAAATTTTTTATTACAGGAATGCATGGAGAAGAGCTTTATAAGGCAGATCCCTATGGAAACGCTGCAGAGCTTCGTCCGGGAACCGCTTCTTTAGTTGCTGATATCAGCTCCTACAAATGGAAAGACGGCACATGGATGAAGAAACGCCAGGAGTTTAAGGAAGAAACAGACGCTATGGCCATCTATGAGGTGCATCCAGGTTCCTGGAAGAAACACCCTGTGGATGATGAAGAGGATCCTGGATTTTATAATTACCGTGAATTTGCTCATGAGCTGGCAAAATATGTAAAAGAAATGGGGTATACCCATGTAGAACTGATGGGAATTGCAGAGCATCCTTTTGACGGCTCCTGGGGATATCAGGTGACAGGTTATTATGCTCCCACCTCTCGTTACGGAACGCCGGAAGACTTTAAGTATATGGTAGACTACCTTCACAGAAACAAAATCGGCGTGATCCTTGACTGGGTTCCGGCTCATTTCCCAAGAGACGCCCATGGTCTTGCTGAATTTGATGGAACGGCTGTTTATGAGCATCAGGATCCGCGCCAGGGAGAACATCCTGACTGGGGAACAAAGATCTATAATTACGGACGCCCGGAGGTTAAGAACTTCCTGATTGCCAATGCTCTTTTCTGGATCGAGGAATGCCATGTAGACGGACTTCGCGTAGACGCAGTTGCATCCATGCTTTATCTTGATTACGGCAAACAGGACGGCCAGTGGGTGGCAAATAAATACGGGGACAACAAGAACCTGGAAGCTATTGAGTTCTTTAAGCATCTGAATACAGTGGTTCTTGGAAGAAACCATGGAGCGGTAATGATCGCAGAGGAGTCTACTGCATGGCCGAAGGTAACAGGCAAGGCAGAGGACGACGGACTGGGATTTTCTCTGAAGTGGAATATGGGATGGATGAACGATTTCCTGGAATACATGAAGCTGGATCCTTATTTCCGCAAGTTTAACCACAATAAGATGACATTTTCCATGACTTATGCTTACAGTGAAAAATACGTGCTGGTGATCTCTCATGACGAGGTGGTTCATCTGAAATGTTCTATGCTGAACAAGATGCCGGGATATCCTGACGACAAGTTTAAGAACCTGAAAGCCGCGTATGCTTTTATGTTCTTCCATCCGGGCAAGAAGCTTCTGTTTATGGGCCAGGACTTTGGACAGCTTCGTGAGTGGAGCGAGGAGAGAGAGCTTGACTGGTATCTTCTTGGAGAAGACAGCCATAAGGATCTCCAGGATTTTGTAAAAACACTTCTTCATATGTATAAGAAATATCCGGCTCTTTACGGAGGGGATAATAATCCAGAAGGATTTGAATGGATCAATGCGGACGATGGGGACAGAAGTATTTTCAGCTTTGTGCGTAAATCTCCCACAAAGAGGAATAATCTTTTGTTCGTAGTAAACTTTACTCCGGTAGAAAGAGTGGATTATCGCGTTGGCGTTCCGAAGAAAAAACAGTATAAGCTGATCATGGACGAACATGGACTTCTGGAAAAACCGCAGATATTTAAGGCAGAAACAAAAGAATGCGACAACAGAGAGTATTCTTTTGCATATTCACTGCCGCCTTATGGAGTAGCTGTATTTACATATTGATAATTTTGCTATTTTCACAGTTGTTTTGTCAGATATTTTGGAGGAAAATATATTGCATTTTCTCAAAAGATAGGTTATACTGTACGCGTCTGAAGGAACAGACAATTTAAGAGACAATGTATCGATGATTAGAATCCTGAAAGGAGAATGAAAATGAAAGTATCTAACATTAAAGATGTAGACAAATTTTTTGAGGTAGTAGACAGCTGCACAGGTAAGGTTGAGCTTGTAACAGGAGAGGGAGACAGACTGAATCTGAAATCCAAACTTTCCCAGTATGTATCTCTGGCAAACATCTTTTCCGGCGGAGAGATCCCGGAGCTTGAGATCGTTGCTTATGAGAAGGAAGACATTGACAAGCTGTTAAACTTTATGATCAACGGCTGATAATACGTAAGGAGGCGGGGGCATGACAGGTTCATGCCCCCGTTATGCACCTGTTTTGAAATCTGTATGAAGCGGGCAGCAGGTGTATATAATAAAAATAAGCAGTTGTGACCAGGGGGTAATTCTACTTCCTGGTCAAATGTGCGTTAAAGAAAAGGGGAATAGATATGACAAAAATTGACATTATCTCCGGTTTCCTTGGAGCCGGCAAAACAACTCTTATCAAAAAACTTCTTCAGGAGGCCTTTCAGGAGGAACAGGTAGTCCTGATCGAAAATGAATTTGGTGAAATAGGCATTGACGGCGGATTTCTGAAAGAGGCAGGGATTGAGATCAGAGAGATGAATTCCGGCTGTATTTGCTGTTCTCTGGTGGGAGACTTTGGAGCTTCCTTAAAAGAAGTAATTGACAAGTACCATCCTGACAGAATCCTTATTGAGCCTTCCGGCGTAGGCAAGCTGTCTGATGTAATTCGTGCAGTAAAGGACGTGCAGGAAGAGACTGGGCTTGTACTGAACAGCTATACAACAGTGGTAGATGCTAAGAAGTGTAAAATGTATATGAGAAACTTCGGCGAGTTCTTTAACAATCAGGTGGAGTATGCAGGAGCCATCATTATGAGCAGAACAGACATTGTAGATGATGAGAAGGCCATGCAGTCCATGGAGCTTCTTCGCGGTCTGAATGCAAAGGCTGCTATTATCACAACTCCCATTGAGAACCTGGACGGTAAGAAGCTTCTTGAGGTAATGGAGCATCCGGTATCTCTGGAGCAGGAAATGATGGATGAGGAGGTATGCCCGGAGTGCGGCCATGTACATGAGCATGGCGAGCATCATCACCACCATGAACATCATGATCATCATGATCATGAATGTGAATGCGGCCATGACCACGAGCATCACCATGAGCATCACGATCATGAGTGTGAATGCGGCCATGACCA
>NZ_CALFLA010000088.1 GCF_937880195.1 uncultured Blautia sp. | reverse complement strand
AAGACAGGAGGAAAAAGCGGAGAGTTCCGTTTTGAAGAAAAATGATAGACCGATGTGGAAGAACTATAGATTATCTTCGGATTTCTGTGACAGACCGCTGTAATCTCCGATGTATTTACTGTATGCCGGAGAATGGCGTGAAGCTGGTGGATCGTTCTTTGCTTCTTCGAGAAGAGGAGATCCTCCGTATCTGCAGAATAATGGCAGAGCTTGGAATCACGAAGATCAAACTGACTGGGGGAGAACCTTTGCTCCATGTCCGTATGCCGGAGCTTGTAGAGCAGATCAAGGCGATTCCGGGAATTAAAAAAGTAACTCTTACAACAAACGGAATCCTTTTAAAGGATCAGATGGCGAAGCTTGCAGAAGCCGGACTGGACGCGGTAAACGTAAGTCTTGATACGAGGAGCAGGGAGTGTTTTCAAAAAATAGCAAGAAAAGATTCTCTGGATCAGTCTCTGGAGGGTATCAAAGAAGCCCTTCGTTATCCTGAGGTGTCTGTAAAGATCAACTGCGTTCCTCTGGGGATACAGGGACAGGATATCTGTCAGGTGGCAGAGCTTGCAAAAGAGCATCCGGTTCATGTAAGATTTATAGAAATGATGCCCATAGGATGCGGAACAGAGTTTCATGGAATGTCGGAGAAGGAACTGACAGATATACTGGAAGCAGAGTTTGGGCCATTGAAAGTGTATCAGGGAGAACCTCTTGGAAACGGCCCTTCCCGGTATTATGAAGCAGAGGGCTTTCAGGGAAAACTTGGATTTATCAGCGCAGTCAGTCATAAATTCTGTGGAGAGTGCAACCGCATCAGACTGACTTCCCAGGGATTCTTAAAAACCTGTCTTCAGTATACGGCAGGACGGGATCTGAGAGAAATCATACGAAACGGCGGTACAGATGAAGAATTAAAGGATGTGATCCGGGAAGCATTGAATGAAAAACCGGATGGACATCATTTTCTGGAAAAGGCGAAAAAGGATGATACGGAAAAACTTTGTATGTCCCAGATAGGAGGCTGAAAATGAAACGTGCAGCAATCATAACATCAAGTGATTCAGGATACAGAGGAGAAAGAGAGGACTTAAGCGGTCCGGCTGTCCGTGAAATTCTGGAACGAGAAGGTTATCAGGTGGTTTCTATGGAAATTTTGCCGGATGACAGAGAAATACTTGGAAATCGAATGAAAGAAATTGCAGATAAAGAGCTGGCGGAGCTGGTTCTTACTACAGGAGGAACTGGATTTTCCCAGAGAGACGTAACGCCGGAAGCTACGGAGGATATTATAGAACGGAGAGTTCCCGGTATCCCGGAAGCAATGAGGGCCTACAGCATGACGATCACAAAAAGAGCCATGTTAAGCCGGGCTGCAGCAGGAATCCGAAAAAAAACTCTGATCATTAATCTTCCCGGAAGTCCAAAGGCAGTCCGGGAAAGTCTGGATTATATTGTGGGAGCTTTGGATCATGGAATTGAGATCCTTACAGGAGAGGCTTCCAACTGCGCCAGAAAATAACTTTGTTACTGTTTCATTCAGAGAAGGAATGGACACAGAGAAAATATAATAGAGAAGGTAAAAATTATGGGAAAAGTAATTGCAGTCTGTATCAGTGAACAGAAAGGTACGCAGAAGCACAGTGTGCCCGAGGCGGAATTTATAGAAGACTGGGGAATAAAAGGCGACGCACATGCAGGCAAATGGCACAGACAGGTAAGCCTTTTATCCTATGATAAGATCGAGGATTTTCGGGCAAAGGGAGCCCAGGTGGCAGACGGCGCTTTTGGAGAAAACATCATTGTGGAGGGCTTTGATTTTGCAAAAATGCCTGTAGGCACAAGATTTTGCTGTAATGACGTTGTGCTGGAGATGACGCAGATTGGCAAAAAATGTCATCATGGTTGTGAGATTTTTCAGATCATGGGAGATTGTATTATGCCAAGAGAAGGGGTATTTACAAAAGTTCTCCATGGAGGCGTGATCCGTCCAGGGGATGAATTTATCTGCTGCAAAGAAGGACAGGAAGAATGAGAAAAGATATATTTGAAACACATGCACATTATGACGACGAAGCCTTTGACCAGGATCGGGAGCTTCTTCTGGAATCTATGGAACAGCAGGGGATCGGAACTGTTGTTAATGTCTGCGCTTCCATCGGGCAGTTTAGAAGGACTGTGGCCCTTACGGAAAAATATCCTTTTGTTTACGGAGCAGTAGGCGTTCACCCGGATGATGCAGATAAAATGACAGAAGAAACACTTCGGGAGATCCGTGAAATCTCACATCTGGAAAAAATAATTGCCATTGGAGAGATTGGACTGGATTACTACTGGCATAAGGAAGAATGTGAGCATAAACGCCAGCAGGAGATGTTCCGCGCCCAGATGGATATTGCCAGAGAAGAGAAGCTTCCCTTTATGATACACAGCAGAGAAGCGGCAAAAGATACATTGGATATTGTCAGGGAATATATGAAAGGCGGTATGTACGGCGGAATTATCCACTGCTTTTCCTATGGGAAAGAAATGGCAGAAGAGTATTTGAAAATGGGTCTTTATCTGGGGATCGGCGGAGTTGTCACCTTTAAAAATGCCAGGAAGCTGAAAGAGGTGGTAGAGTATGCGCCGTTGGATCAGCTTGTACTGGAAACAGACAGTCCCTATCTCAGCCCGGAGCCAAATCGGGGAAAAAGAAATAGTTCTTTAAACCTTCCCTATGTAGCCCAGGCGATTGCAGAAATCAAAGGAGTAACCCCGGAGCAGGTAATCAGGATTACAAGAGAAAACGCAGAAAAACTTCTGTTTTCATCTATCTGAGAGTTTTTCTGTTACATAAAAAGAAGCCCCTCTGGACGCAGACAGTCATATTTCATATGTCTATCTGTGGCCGGAAGGGCTTGTTTTTTTAGTATTCACCGGAGTCGTCATATTCACTGGAGTCATCATACTCGCTGGAGTCGTCATACTCACTGGAGTCATCATACTCACTAGAGTCATCATACTCGCCTGAATCATCATATTCGCCTGAATCCTCGTAGGACTCTGAATCGTCAGAGGAGGTCTGACCCTCGTGATACTGCGATTCGCTGATTGACCAGAGGTCTTCTACATAATTACCATTGGGATCGGTCATGTTCATTTCATAGTCAAAAGATACGTCCAGAAGATCTGTTCTGGAGGAAGGTTCCACATTCATGGACATGATTTCATGGAAACGGGATTTCAGATTGGAAAGAGAAAATTCCTCTCCTATAATATCCCGTACACCATGCTGTGAAGCTAGTTCTTCTGTATAATCCTTCAGCATATAGGGGCCAAATACACCTTGATCCTTATTATAATGCATAACCATAGGCTTTACTGTGGCGTCAAGGATTTTTACTGTGGATTTGCCTTTTAGGGTGGATTTTTGAATTGTGAAGCTGGCCATTCCCTCCAAAAGTGTGTCAAAAGATTCCTGGGTGGAAACAAAATTTCCAAGAGAATAGAAAATCAGCATTTCGTTTCCGTTTTCGTCAGACATTCGTCCATAGGGCTGAAGAACATGAGGATGTCCGCCGATCACCACATCTACACCCTGCTGCATGAGGAAGGTGGCCCATTCCTTTTGGTATTCTGTGGGCATGGATTCGTTTTCTTTGCCCCAGTGAGCTACAAAGATCACGCAGTCGCTGTCTGCCTTGGCTTTTTTGATCATGGAGGCAACTTTATTTTTTTCGAAGATATCGATCATGTATTCCTTGCCTTCCCCTGCGCCGCTGTTGTTGGTTCCGTATGTATAATCAAGAAAAGCGATCTTGATACCGTTTACCTCAAGGGCTTTTACGGTATCTGCATCTTCCTGAGAGGCATGGATGCCAAGAACCGGGATTTCCGGGTAAGAACTGCTCCAGAAATTTAAAGTCTGGTTCATAAAATCAAACCCGTAGTCGTCAATATGGTTGGTTGCAGATTCGATCACATCAAAGCCAGTGCTGATAAGAGCATCCGCTACTTCTGTAGGAGTGGCAAAAGAAGGATAGGAGCTTATGGCGCTGTGATCAGTGGTAAGAACTGTTTCCTGGTCTACCATAGCAATATCGGCTGCTTGGATCTCGTCTTTGACATTTTCGTAAATATGCTCGTAATTCCAGGCACCGGATTCATTGATTCCAGACTGCAGAAGAGAATCATGATAGAGATTATCTCCTACAGCAATGACGCTGGCTGTTGTCACCTTAGGGGTGCTGGCTGCTTTTTTGGCTTCGGCCTTTTTCTGCGCGGCCTCTTTTTTGGCCTGGTCAGCAGGTTTTTGTATCATATTGTAATCAAGCTGGTGAAAAAAGATCACCAAAACTGCAAGTACGGCCACAGAACAGATAAATGCAATCCGCGAATTGCTTCTTTCCCTGAGATTCAGGGGAACGTTTTTATTTTTTTTCATATTTATGGATACCTCTGGTATTTATTATTAAGAAATTTTTAAATTTCTGTTTTTAGACTTAAAATATATTATAGCAAATATCACAGGTATTTGACAAGTACAGAGAAGAGTAAGCGTGTGAACCGTTGCTATGCCGAACATAAATTGCGCCGGCTGATAAAAAGTTATTTGTGGTTCTGGGAACTCTAGGGTATAATAGAGAAAAGAAAAAGAGAGGAGAACAGCCATGAATTCTGCTGAGACGATTAATGATGTTCTGGTAAATCTTTTTAACGAGATCATGGATATTGAAGAGAGGGCGCTGATCACAACCGAATATAAGGATGTTTCTGTCAATGATATGCATGTTATAGAAGCGGTTGGAACCGGGACAGCACGAAGCATGTCGGCAGTGGCAAAATCTCTGTCAGTTACCGTAGGGACCTTGACCATTGCCATGAATCATCTGGTAAAAAAAGGATATGTAGAGCGCAGGAGAAGCGAGGAAGACAGGAGAGTAGTTCTTGTATCTTTGTCAGAAAAAGGAGAAAGAGCCTACCATCACCATCGGATGTTCCATGAAAAGATGGTGATGGCAGTAATGAAAGATCTGGATCGTCAGGAAACAGAAGCTTTGACAGAGGCTCTTATGAAGCTGCAGGATTTCTTCCGTAATTACAGAGAGGAATAGGAAAAAGGGGTCAGTTCATATATTTTTCCAGAACCGGGAAGGGAACCGGGCCTGTTTCAAGAACTTTTTTGTGAAAGTCGCTTAACTGAAAGTTCTCGCCCAGTTTTTTCTGTTGCCTGGAACGAAGGTCGAGAAAGTTCAGATATCCCCAGTAGTATTTCAGGTAATTGGCTGGAGTTTCCACGATATACTGATAGATCTCACCTGTAACAGAAGGATCTGTGATCCCAAAGGTGCGAAGAAACTGATCAGCCTGGTTTTTTGTCCATCCATGGTAATGGACGCCCATATCCATAAGGGAGTAAATGCAGAGATTCATGCTGCGGTTGATCCAGTAAAGGGACGCTACGTCTGCGGCAGCGCTGTCATCCAGAAAATCTTTTGCATAGGAGGGGATGCAGGATTCTGCATAAGTGGCCCAGCCTTCCACGTAGCCGCCAAAGGAGATCAGATAACGGATATCCGAAGGCTTTGTGGAGGCAAAGTAAACGGTCTGATAGAGATGTCCTGGAAAGCCTTCGTGAGCAAGGGTGCTGAAAAGCTCCGAACCGGAGGGACGTCCTGCCTGGTTGATATAAATGACATTAGGCGTTCTGGTATCTAAAGGCGGTGTAAGATAAAAGGCAGGGCTTAAATACTCTTCCATAGATTCATGTACATTATGTACTTCATAAGAGACGTTTCCGGGGGCGGGAAAGTCTTTTTTTATGCTTATTTCAAGAGCCTTAAGAATTGCTGACGGTTCCTGTATAAGAAGCTTTGTGTCTTTTTGAAGCTTTAGAAGAAGAGATGGCTGTTCTGTGAGAAACTGCTTCATTAGCTTCAGATCAGCAGAAAGCTGGGTAAAAAGCCTTTTTTGGATTTGGGGCACAGGAGTATAGGAACCGGTCTGGCTTTTTATCAGATACTCATAATATTTCCTGCCGTTTGGATAATGGGCAAGTCCCCGGCTGGAAACTCCGGTTCCACGGAGATCTTCAAGTCCCTGTATCAGCGACTGGTAGGCTGGAAGCACCTTGTTTTTCAGGATTTTTTCATGAGTGAGGATCAATTTTTGCTGATTTTTTTTTGAAAATTTTTTGTAGTCTTTGATCTTACGGGCAAAAACCTCCTGCATATAATTGGAATCAGGATCTTGAATAAAAGCCTGACACTGCTTTTGGATGCGGTTAAGTGTGGTGTCGCTCATAAAAAGCCCGGCCTTTGATTTCTCTTTTTCAAATTCCAGGATGCTTTGAAAATAGGGCTCTATGGAAGAAAGAAGGTTCAGGTAATCGGAAATGTCCTGATCCTCATAAAAGGCGTATTCTGCAAGAAGCACAGGAAGCTGCGCCTGTATTCCCAGACTGGGAGACAGCAGTTCTTCCAGAAGCGTACAGTTTTTTATGGAAAGCTGAGTATGAAAATACAGAAGAAGCATATCCAATGTGATCTGATTGTCTCTGGACAGCCGGGAAGGAGAAAACTCTTTTAGCTGTTTCAGATAATCTTCATAGAGCGCAAAGGTTTTTTCAGGATCAGAGGCAACGGTTCCCAGGGTGGGAGCTGGGCGGGAAATTCCCTTTTTTTCCGGGTGTGCCAGAGAATAATGAAGATTCAGCATATTCCCGGAAACTTCTTTTTCAAAAATCTTTTCAGTAAACGCTTCAAATTTTCTGTTTTCCTCTCCGCCATGACCTGCAAGACGGCCGATTCCTGTTCCAGTAAGAAAGACAAGACACAGGGAAAGCATAAGGAGTAGCTTTTTTCTGTGCCGGCGTAAGAATAAACGCATAAAAATACTCCTGAAAAGGGTTTTTACTATTTTATTGGAAAAAATAGAATTGTATGCTACACTGAAAAAAAGATGTTGTCTGAGGTACAGACAGTATAGAGAACGAAAGGGGAATGAGATTATGGAAATTTACGACGTAGCCATTCTGGGAGCAGGCCCGGCAGGAATCAGCGCAGCCATTTATGCGGCAAGAGCGCAGCTTCACACAATCTGGCTGGACAAAAAGTACGCTCAGGGCGGACAGATCATAGATACCTATGAGGTGGACAATTATCCGGGAATGCCTGGAATAAATGGAATGGATCTGGGAGAGGCTTTTGGAGCTCATGCGGCCAAACTTGGTCTTACGCCAAAAAGAGAAGACGTTTTGTCCGTGGAGGAAGAACAGGAAGTTAAAGTGATCCGTACAAAAAAGAATGAATACAGGGCGAAAACAGTGATCCTTGCCTTTGGCGCAGCTCACAGAACTCTTGATATTCCCGGAGAAAAAGAGCTTGGAGGAATGGGAGTTTCTTACTGCGCTACCTGTGACGGAGCTTTTTTTAAGGACAGGACAGTGGCTGTGATCGGCGGAGGAAACGTGGCAGTGGAAGACGCAATCCTTCTTTCCCGTACCTGTAAGGAAGTAAAGCTGATCCACAGAAGAGATCAGCTTAGAGCAGATAAAATTCTTCAGGAAAAGCTGTTTTCCTGCAAAAATGTAGAAGTGATCTGGGATACGGTTCCTCTTTCCATAGAAGGCGAAGATATGGTTTCCGGCCTGAAGGTTCAGAATAAAAAAACAGGAGAGGAACAGGCGCTTTTGGTGGACGGCGTTTTTGTAGCTGTTGGAATTGTTCCCAATACAGATCTGTTCCGTAATCTTGTGGATCTTGACCAGGGAGGCTATGTGATTGCAGGAGAAGATTGTGTCACAAGCGCTCCGGGAATCCTGGCAGCAGGAGATATCAGAACAAAACAGCTCCGCCAGGTGGTGACAGCAGTAGCCGACGGGGCAAATGCGGTGATTTCTGCAGAAAGATTTTTGTAAGAAAAAGAAGGCTGAAAAGGCAGTGGGAAATTATTACAATAACAGCCGTAAGTATATCAAATATTACAAACAAAAGGCATACAGAGGTATAATAGGGAAAAATAAAAATCGGAGGAAAATAGCATGAAATATCAAAAAATGACAGCTATGTTTCTTGCTGCGGGGATGACATTATTCTGTTTTTCCGGCTGTAGTTTTTCTGGCGAACAGAAAAAGGCTGCAGATGTTCCTGCCAGTCCCACAGTAAGCCCCACCCCTGTAGCTTCTGTAACACCTAAGGCCACAGCCACGCCTAAACCCACTGCTGCAGCGCCTTCGAAAGCGCCCTCAGAAGAAAACACTAATTCCCAGTCAGGAAGCGGCAGTTCTTCCCAGGGAGTGGGAAGCGCCTCTGACAGCCAGAATACACAGGATCATTCCCAGAGTGAAAACCAGGGAAACGGCCTTTTGTCAGAGAATGAGGCGGCTACAGAAAATATCAGCGGAGTGCTGGTGGATTCTGATGAAAGCAGCGTAACCCTGGAGTATTTTGGTTCTGACGATGAGATTTATCAGTCAGTATTTGATATCAGTAATGCGGATATTGAAATTGGAGGCATCCATCACGACAGCGGCCCTCTGGCGGCAAGCCTGAATCTGAATATCGGATATTATATTGACGGCGATCAATATATTGCCAGATTTGTGTATGGAGACGGAAGCGAGGGATGGAGGCCAAGCATTGTAAAAGAACAGGAAATCCTTTATGGAGAACAGACCCAGGATGAGGGCTCTTATGAGGAAGAGTACGAAGAGGAAGATTCTTCTTATGAGGAGGAAGAGTACGGAGATTCCCAACAGGACTATGTGGATGAAGACGCTGCCATGGAAGAATACTGAAAGGGACAGAGGAAATGGAAGTGTTGACAGATCCATGGAATTATATTACTGCACTGATTAATTATATGTCTCTTCTGGTCCATATGGACATTTTTGGCAGACCAAGAAGCTGGTATAAAAAAGATCGTCGGATTACCGGAGATGTATTTTTTTATCTGATTCTGATACTGATTCCCGATCTGGGAATGTGGGAAAATGTTGTCATGATGTCTTTATGGGCCGGTTTTGCTATGCTTTGTACCCACAGATTCACAGTTCTCTGGGCGCTGCTCCATGGGTTTCTGTGGAACAGCATAGGAGCTTTCTGTGAATTTTTTACTGCATCCTTGATGAATCTGTGTATGGATAAAAAAATGATCTTCTCTCCTTTCTTTTATCATATGGGGCAGGTAATGTCCAATCTTTTGCTGCTTTTTATTATACTGGAAATAAGAAGGATTATTGGGAGAGGGCAGAGAAATCCTGACAGAGAAACAGGGATCGCCATAGCTGTCCTTTGTACCTTCATTCTTATGATATCTTACAGTGTTTCTCACATTGCAATAGGTTCTTCGCGCCGGTCAGACAGATATATCTGTATTCTGATCAATGCCCTTTTGTTATTTATTGCTTTTGGGATTGTAAGATTTTACAGCAAATTAAGCGAACATTCGGAGCTGGAGCGAAAGAAAGAGCTTTATAAAAAGCAGGCTGAGATTTATCAGGAGCAGGCAAAGGAATATGAAAGCACTATGGCGGAGTTTCAAAAAACACGCCATGACAGAAAAAATCATATGATTTACCTGGAGGGACTTATAAAAGCAGGAAAAACCCAGGAGGCTGAGGCTTATATTCGGAAACTCCGGGAAATGTCCGGTAGAGCAGAGAACACACTGGAAATAGAAGAGAAGGAACAGGAGCAGATGAAAAGGAGCGGAGAATGAAAATAGCGGCGTCAGTTGCCAGTACAATTTTTAAGTATTACTGCATCAGAACCTATATGGACACTGCCCTTAAAAGAAAACAGAATGTTCCTGCCATTAGGAGAGGGCTTGTTTTTTTTACTGCTTTTTTTCTTCCTCCTGCTTTTCCGAATCTGGGTTTGCCGGGGAATTTTCTTTTGCTGCTGTCTCTGAATCTGCTTTATGTATGGTGTAATTATAATGGAAAGAAGTGGAAACTTTTATTTCATACCATGCTTCTTCAGATAATATTCTGTCTGTGCGAATATCCGGTTTTGATGGTTTCTGCCTGGCTGCTTACTGAAGAACAGAGACAGGAAGAATATGTGATACGGATATTAATGCTGATGTCCTGGGCTGTTGCCGCCGTAATGATTACTGTGACAGTCAGGATTTTTCCTTTTTCCCGGAGAAAAGAGATGGAGAAGCGGGACTGGATGCTGATACTGTCTCTGGTATGCTCCAGTGTTCTGCTTCTGTTTTTTCTGAATATACTGCTCAGCTGCAGCTATGGTGTTTTGGTTCCGTATTTTGATATGACGGCAATGATGCTTATGATGATCCTTCCTGTTACTGCCTTAAAAAGCTATGATTTTCTTATCCGTCATGCTGCTTTGAAAACAAAGGTGATTCTGTACGAAAAAGAAATGGAGGCATGCCGCCAGCATACGCTGGAAAGGGAATATACGCTGAGAGAATTTCAGAGGCTTGGCAAAAGCATGGAAGAATCTCTGGACAGGATAGAGACTTTTGTATTAGAAAACAGGCTGGAGGAAGCTGTCTCTTATATCAGGAGACTTCTTTCTGAGACAGGAAGAAGCTCTTATGGACTGGTCAGCAGTGGAAATATGATGATTGACGGACTTGTAAATTACAAGGCTTCTTATATCAGAGCCCTTCATATTGACTTTTCGGCTGAGATCCGTATTCCGGCAGACATTGAAATTCAGGAAGAAAATCTCTGTATCATTCTTGGGAATCTTCTGGACAATGCAGTGGAGGGAACAGAAAAGGTGACAGAATCTCAGCGCAGGATATGTATGGAGATCATGTATAAGCGCGGCAATCTCCTGATCCTGATAGAGAATACATGCAGAGAGGAAGAACTGCGGTTTTGGGGAGATTCCTTTCTTACAACAAAAAAAGGAGGAAACCATGGGATTGGCCTGTCTTCGGTGGAACAGGCGGCAGAGGAATTACATGGAAGTCTGGAGGTTCACGCAGAAAAAGGGATTTTCTGCGCATCTGTGATCCTTCCGGTGGAAAAGTAAGGTATTTTATCTGCCACCTGTGGATAATAAGAGAAACATGATAAGCATTGCAGTATGCGACGACGACCTTTCTTTTGGATTAAGCCTGGAAGAGCGTATTCTGTCTTATGGAAAAGAAAAAAACATAGAGCTGGAAACAGAAGTGTTTTCTAATGGGGAGAGTTTTATCCGGGAAGTGGAAAACGGCGGGCAGTATGATATTGTATATATGGACATTGAAATGGAAAAAAAGGACGGAATCAGCGCCGTACGGGAACTGAAAAAATTTCTTCCTGATATTTTGGTGATCTATATCACTTCCTATGAAACGTACTTTCGGGAAATGTTTGAAACAGAACCTTTCCGTTATTTGAAAAAACCAGTGGAGGAAATGGATTTTCGGGAGTATCTTTGTCAGGCTATAGAGCGGATCAGACAAAAACTTACCTACTTTTCTTATACAAGCAGACATTGTACGTGCCGGGTTCCTCTTCGGGATATTTTGTATTTTGAAAGCCGAAGAAGACAGATCTGCCTTCATACCTTTAAAGGGGAAGCTGTTTTTTATCAAAGGCTGGACAGTATAGAAAAAAGCCTGGAAGAGGCGGTAGTGCCTTTTATCAGGATTCATCAGTCTTATCTGGTGAATCTGTACCATATATCCAGATATTATCCTGACAGAATAGAACTGGAAGGCGGAGAGGTTCTTCCTGTCAGCGAAGCCAGGCAAAGAGAGGTAAAACAAAGATATCACGCATTTCTGCGGCAGCTTTAAGGAGAAGGATTATGAAAAAGTGGAGTATATGCAGTATGACAGGAATACTTCTGGGAATCGGTCTGTTTTTTCAGAATGCATCAGCAGAGGAACCTTTGGGACAGTTTATAAGTTATGATATTGAAGACTATGGAGAGTATCCATTGACATAGAAAATTGAAAATGTAATAATTTTGTAATAAAATTTGACAAAACAGGTAATTTTGTGGTAACATACGCAATTGTATGAAGCCCGGAGTTCTCTGTTTTGTTTTTTATTTATTAGGAAAGTAGTACATTCTGTACTAACTTTCCTAATAAATAAAAACGCTCCGCGAGGATGCGACCAGATGCATGCGGAATATGACTGCCCATGGCAGTCTGCATCTGGCGCGCAAAGCGGAACAAGCTCTACATTCCATTTCGGTCGGTGCTAAACGGACATCTGCAAGATGTCCAGCACCCCTCAAGGATTGAGGGATTTAGGGAGTTTGAAGCGGACTTGTCCGCTTTGTTCTGTAAT
>NZ_CALFLA010000087.1 GCF_937880195.1 uncultured Blautia sp. | reverse complement strand
GTTGAAAAACAGAGTACCAGAGATTATAATTATAAAAACAGCCCACAGGCAGAAAATCAGGCTGTCAGATTTAAAAAGTTGGAGTACATATGAAAGAAAGCAAATACGTTGCCATATATAAAGAATGGAAGGAAAAAATCGAAAAGGGAGAATTTTCCGAAGGAGGCAGGCTTCCCACAGAAAGCGCCATGATGGAGATGTATCAGGTATCTCGTGATACAGTAAGAAAATCATTGAATCTTTTGGAGCAGAACGGATATATCCAGAGAGGACGGGGAAGAGCTTCCCTGGTTATGCCAAAACAGAGATATACTTTTCCTCTTTCAGAGATTGCCAGTTTTCAGGAGGTCAACCGTCTGGCTGACGCCCATGCTGAAACAGAAGTGGTAGATCTGGATATCCTGCAGGACAGCCACATGATCCGCAAAATTTTTCAGCAGGATATGAAAGGCGAGGCATATAAGCTGATCCGGGTAAGGAGGATAAAAGGAGAAGCAGTGATCCTTGACAAGGATTATTTTGTAAGGGATGTTGTTTCTCGTCTTCCTCTGAATGAATGTAAGGAATCCGTATACCGATATCTGGAGGAAGAACTGGGACTGAAGATCAGCTATGCGGTAAAGGAGATCACAGTACAGAAAGCAACTCCTGAGGATTACGAGCTGTTGGACATGGAGGATTATGATATGGTAGTGGTGGTCAGGTGCCACACCTACCTGGAAAATAATACGTTGTTTCAGTATACGGAATCCAGACATAGGCCGGATAAGTTTCGTTTTGTGGATCTGGCAAAGAGAAAATTATAAGCTATATGGGGAATGTGCAAAAGCGCATTCCTTTTTTCTTTATTGGACAAATTACACAAAAACAAAGAGAGAATTTTATTAAAAAATACAAGGTAAAAATCATTGGCAGATATGAACGTATAAATTAATATATAATCATAAGATATACGTACAAATATAAAATAAAAAACAAGATATACGTATAAGGAGGAAAAGAAATTCCTGAAAAACGCTTTGTACCCAGCGCTTTTGAAGCATGGTCTGACCAATGTGGAAATTTATCTCTGGGATCACAATAAAGAGCGTCTTTATGAGAGAGCGGCAGAAATCATTGACAGTGAGACAGAAGAAATGGTAACAGGAATGGCTTTTCACTGGTACAGCGGAGATCATTTTGAGGAAATGGATCTTGTAAGGAAAAAATATCCAAATCTTAAACTGATCCTTTCAGAAAGCTGTCTGGAATACTGTAAGTTTCGTTCTGATGATGTGACGGAGGGAATATTTTTCCTTGTTCATGAGTTGATCGGAGATCTGAACCACGGAATGACTATGTTCCATGACTGGAATCTCTGTCTGGGCGAGACAGGAGGCCCTAACTATGTGGGAAACTTCTGCCACGCGTCTTATCTTTTCCACAGAGAAAAGAAGAGACTTCTTCCACAGCCTACCCTTGACTGCTTTTATCATGTGTCGCATTTTATCCGGCCTGGAAGCGTCCGTATTGCTCATTCTGTATATACAGATAAAATAGAAACAACAGCTTACAAAAGAGAAGACGGAAGTATTGCAATGGTCTGCCTGAACAGAACAGAAAAGCAGCTTCCGGTCCATCTCAGGATCAATAAAAAAACAGCAGAGTTTACGCTGCTGCCCCAATCTGTTACAACCTGTGAAATAAGTAATCTATAAAAGGAAAAGCTCTGGTTTTGATACCGGAGCTTTTGGTCTATAAAGAAGGAAATGATCTTACAGTGAAAAATCCTTCAGGTATTCCTGAGTGGTATTATCTATCAGATGATAGGTCAGCTCTGCCATGGCTTCCGGAGACTCATGCTCTGCTTTCAGAAGCCATGCCTTGATCATTCCTATGCATCCGTTTAGACAGAAGGCATAGGCGTAGCGGACCTCATATCTGTCCTGTGAAAAATTTTTTCTTACAAGGAACTTGTTTGCGATCAGATGCTCAATCCTTTCTACAAAAGCCATATCCCCGTTGGGACCTAAAAGAGCAATAGAAAGATCCCGGTTGCTGTCCAGAATAGAAAAAAACCTGGCCAGAAATGGTTTGATCTGATCTCTTTGGGAAGTGTCGTCAGGACATCCTTCCATGGCTTCCCGAATATCTACCATTGCCTCTTCTTCAATTTTTTCAAGCATCTGGCAGATATCTGTATAATGCAGATAAAAGGTGGAGCGATTAATGTCTACTTCATCTACCAGTTCTTTTACAGTGATTTCTTTTATGCTTTTTTTCTGCATAAGTCTTGCAAGCCCATGTCTCAGCTGCATTTTTGTTTTTCTGATTCTTCGATCAACTTTTTCAGCCATAAAAACCTCCAATCTTTGCAATGAAATAAAGTGAATTTTGTTTAAAATGTCAAAATTTACTATTAATAGACAAAATAAAATAAATATGTCGATTAATAGATGATACGATCTCTTATTGTCGCTTGTAATTTAAGTCATTTTTAGTATAATACGATTTGTAAAGAAAAGCAATACAATGTTTATTATTAGAATAAAATATGATTAATAGAAATAACATGGTTTAATAGAAACAGATATGTTTAACAGAGTCTGATAGGAAAACTATCAGATTCGTTTACATAAAGAACAAGAAGTTTCAGTTTCACAGGAAAGGGATGCGCTATGATCAAAAGTGAATGGAAGAGTCTTCTGAAAAATAAGATGCTTGTGGTGGTTGTCTTAGCCATTATAGTGATTCCGGTTATTTATGCAGGTTTGTTTCTGAAATCTATGTGGGATCCCTATGGGAGCCTGGATAATCTGCCGGTAGCAGTGGTAAACAAGGACAAGTCAGTAGACTATGAAGGAAAAACATTAAGTGTGGGCAGCGATATGGTGGATGCCCTGAAAGAAAATGATTCTCTGGATTTTCATTTTGTAGACAGTGAGGATGCCAGCCAGGGACTGAAAAATGGTACATATTATATGGTAATTACCATTCCGGAGGATTTTTCAGCTAATGCGTCTACACTTATGGATGATGAGCCGAAAAAAATGGAGCTGAAATATGAGACAAATCCGGGAACAAACTACATTGCTTCCAAAATGAGCGAAAGCGCTATTGTAAAAATTCGTGACGAGGTTGCTTCTCAGGTAACGGAAACTTATACAAAGACCGTTTTTGACCAGATTACAGAAGTCGGGGACGGTATGCAGGAGGCGGCAGAGGGTTCAGGAGAGCTAAACGATGGAATTAAAGAAGCATCTAAAGGAAATCAGACCATCACAGACAATCTGAAAAAGCTGGCTGACAGTACATTGACTTTTAAGGATGGCGCGAATACTCTCACAGAAGGATTGAAGGAATACACAGACGGCGTTGTTCAGGCAGACAGCGGAGCCGGACAGCTGAATGAGGGAGTTTCTACCTTGACAGCAAAAGTTCCGGAGCTTACGCAAGGTGTAAATACCCTGAATCAGGGTGTGCAGGAGTATACAGAGGGAGTGGCAAAGCTGGATGCAAATTCAGCACAGCTTACGGCCGGTGTTTCTGATCTTCAGGATGGGGCAGATACTTTAAAGGAAGGCCTGGATTCCCTGAAAAACGGAACCACACAGTATGTAAGCGGGGCCAATTCCCTTGCAGACGGTGTGACTCAGTATGTCAAGGGAGCAGATCAGTTAGCGGCAGGAGCAGATCAGCTTTCTGCTCTTCAGAATATCGGCCAGGTTTCTGCCGGAATTTCCCAGTTGAACAGTTCAGTTTCAGGAACTCTGAAAACAGGAACAAAAACACTCAGTGCAGGTCTTGGACAGTTGTATGGACAGCTTCAGTCTCTTGGAGACAGTATGGCAGCGGAAAATATTAAAAAACTTGTTGCCGGATTAAACAGTGCGAAAAGCGGAATGCAAAGTGCGGGAGCTGGAATGACTCAGGCAGCAGCCGGAATGAATCAGGCAGCAGAAGGAATGACCCAGGCCTCGGGGGTAATCAGTCAGGCAGGTGCAGGAATTCAGACAGTGGCGACCCAGCTTCAGAGTGCATCTCAGCCGATTTCGGATGCGGTAAATGCAGCTTCCGGTATTATCAGCCAGTGTGCCCAGGATGCAAACTCGAAACTGGAAGCAGCCAGAGGCCAGGTTGATGCGGCAAACGCTCAGATTGAGGCAGCAAACGGACAGATTAATGCAGCAAATCAGCAGACTGCATCCCTGCAGGCTTCTATGTCAAATGCCCAGGCAGCGCTTCAGAGTATTCAGGCTTCTGCAGATGAAAACGGAATGATATCTGCAGCAGCATTAAACGATGTGATCGGAGCACTGGGAAATTCAGTCGGTCCAGTGTCCGGTGTGGATGGCATTTCTAATAATGTAGAAAATATAGATGCCGCAGCGTATACAACACAGGCACAGCAGATTGCAGACGCAGCGTCACAGCAAATTTCCGGTATGCAGACCCGGTTAAATGAAACAGCCGGAACATTAAGTGCGGCAGCAAACGGATTAAAGACAGGCGCAGACACTTTAAGTGCGAAGTCAGGAGATATGAAGGCCGGTGCAGCCAAAATGACAGAAGGTGCACAGAGTATGGAAGCAGGAATCCAGAATATCCCGGAAATCTCCGCAGATCCTATCCGCCAGGTAACATCAGCAGTTGGCCAGCTTTATACAGGTGCGCAGAAGGTAGATGCCGGTGTAGACTCGGTTTCAGAGGCTCTTGGCACGCTGGAAACAGGAACAAAGGATTTTCCAAAGGCAGCAGCAGGAGTGAAGGCTTTAAATGAAGGCTTCAGCCAGCTTACGGCAAATGACGACGCTCTGGTATCAGGTGCAGAAAGCCTGAAAGCAGCTGGAAGCACGGTGACCGGAGGAGTAAGCCAGCTTACAGCCGGAGGAAAAAAACTTTCAGCCGGTATAAAGACCCTGGGGAACGGACTGAAAACATATACGGGAGGAGTAAGCACCCTGGCAGGTAATAATGAAGCCCTTACAAGTGGAACGAGACAGCTCGCAGAAGGCGCAGGAACACTTGCAGATGGTGCAGTTCAGCTTGCAGAAGGTACGGAAAAACTAAAAACAGGAACAGAAACGCTTGTTTCCAACAATAGTAAATTAAACAGCGGCGCGGAACAGCTTGCAGATGGCGCAGGTCAGATTCAGGATGGATCTTCAAAGCTTTATGACGGTTCAAAGGAACTTGGAGAAGGAATGACGAAGCTGGATGATGGATCGGAAACTTTGAAAACAAGTCTTAGCGACGGTGCAGATAAAGTAAAGGAAACAACAGCCAGCGATGATACGATAAGCATGTTTGCAGCTCCGGTTAAGGACGATGGAATACAGATGACTACTGTTGAAAATAACGGTCATGCAATGGCGCCCTATATGATGTCAGTAGGTCTTTGGGTAGGCTGCCTTGCCTTCTGTCTTATGTATCCTTTGACAGAATATAAGGGAAAACTGAAATCAGGATTTGCATGGTGGGCAAGTAAGGCCTCTGTGCTTTATCCGGTGGCAATTCTCCAGGGTGTGCTTCTGATTGTACTTCTTCATTTGATAGATGGCTTTACTCCGGCAGAAATGATGAAGACGGTATTGTTTTCCTGCCTGTCTGCCGTAGCATTTACATCAATTATGTATTTCTTCAATATAACCTTTGGCAAGGTAGGAAGTTTCCTGATGCTGGCCTTTATGGTAGTGCAGCTGGCAGGTTCGGCGGGAACATATCCGGTGGAGATTTCTCCGGAGTTTGTATCCAAAATTCATGCATATCTTCCGTTCACCTACACGGTAAATGCATTCCGAAGTACAATCGCAGGGGGAGAAAGTATCAGAACTTCAGTGATCGTACTGGTCGTGCTGGCAGTTGTGTTCACTGTTCTTACAATTATGCAGTTTAACCATATGGCACATGCAAAGAAAAAAGGTAAAATAGTTCTTCTGGACTGGCTGGAAGCACATGGAGTTGCCTGAATAAAAAAGAGGTACAGAAATCCGTTTGAGACTTCTGTACCCCTTTTTATGATGAGAAGTTATTTTTCTACGATTTCCAGAATATCCATAGGACATGCTTTGACACAGATTCCGCAGGCAGTACATTTGGATGCTGTGGGTTTGTCTTCTGCCTTTACCATAACGCCGAAAGGACAGACCTCTACGCATTTGCCGCAGCCGGTGCAAAGTTTTTTGTTGATCATGTAAACGCCTTTTGCATTTTGGGTGATAGCGCCAGCCTCACAGACCTCTGCGCACTTGCCGCACTGAGGGCAGGCGATAGGTTTTGGTTCTCCCTTGCGCTCTACGATCTGGATACAGGATTTCAGAACGTTTGATTCCTTATAGTATGCGCTTGAGCAGGCATCTACACATGCCAGACATGCCATACAGGTAGAGCCTTTTTTTACAGCCAGTTTTTTCATTGGTATACCTCCGCTTTGTTCTTTTATACTCGTCTGCTGTGTTCAGCTTGTTTCATTATATCATTTTTCAGCTTTATCTACAATTTATTTTGTGATTTATTTCAGAAAGGGTTATTGTTCACAGCAGCGAACCAAAATTCATTCCAAATTGCCTGAGGCAATGGAATCAAAAATTTCACTGGTTTTATAGGAGAAAAAGGTGTATGATGATGAATTGGGGAAATAGATTTAACAGTTTTCTCACATTTTTCCCACAAAGAGAACACAAATTTTCCATATACTCAAAGCATCAAAAGAAACAGAGAAAATCAAGGAGGAAATTTATCATGGAGAACTGGAACAAAAACGACATGAATCCTATAGATAACAATAATAATGAGGATAAAGAAAACAAAAAAAACAAGAAAAAAATCACCTTTAAAAAGGGAGCGGGAATCGCCCTTTGCGCAGTGCTTGCAGGAGGCCTGGTTTTTGAAGGAATCAGCGCTATAGACGGATTCAATTTTCAGAATATCGTGAAGGCGTCCGGCAATAATGAAGAGGAAGACAGAACAGAGCTTCTTAAAACTGCAAAAGAAAAAGAATCAAAAGAGAAAGATAAAAAATCTGAGGATGCAGAGGAAGAAACCTCTGAGGAAAAAACAAAAACAGACAAAAAAGAAGAAGCGGACGCTTCCAGAGTAAAAGGAAGCCTTGACGTTTCTGATATTGCGGCAGAGGGAATGAAGTCAGTAGTTGCCATTACAACAAAGACTGTTCAGGAAGTACAGACCTACATCGGCGATTTTGGATTCGGCGGCTTTACTACAACGCCTCAGGAAGTGGAAGGCAGCGGTTCCGGTATTATTGTAGGAAAAAATGATGAAGAGCTTTTGATCGCAACTAATTACCATGTGATCGAAGGCGCAAATACAGTAACTGTCACATGTATCGACGGAGAGGTTTATGAGGCTAAAGTAAAGGGATATGACGCAGATAAAGATCTTGCTGTTGTTTCTGTTGAGGTTGCCGATATTTCTGACGATACTATGGATCAGATCGAAGTTGCTACTATTGGAAGCTCTGACGATCTGAGAGTGGGCGAACAGGTAATCGCTATCGGCAATGCTCTTGGCTACGGACAGTCTGTAACAACAGGTATTGTCAGCGCCAAAAACCGTAAGCTGGATGACAGCGGTCAGGCAGATGAGGATTCTGACGGAGTAAACCTGATCCAGACAGATGCGGCTATTAATCCTGGAAACAGCGGTGGCGCTCTTCTGAATATGAACGGCGAGGTCGTAGGTATCAATTCAGCCAAGCTGGCTTCTACAGAGATCGAGGGAATGGGCTACTCCATCGCTATTACAGACGTATCAGACATTCTTGAAAATCTGATGAATGAGACTCCCAGAGATAAGACGGAGGATCACGGCGTACTTGGAATCACAGGAAATTCTGTAAGCGAAGAGGCTTCAGAAGTTTACGGTATTCCAGAAGGCGTTCATATTGTAGAAATCACAAAGGACGGCGCCGCAGATAAAGCAGGAATGAAGGAAAACAATATCATCACAGAATTTGACGGTAAGAGAGTCCGCACGATCGAAGCCCTGGTAGATATGCTTCAGTATTATGAGCCGGGAGAAGAGGTTGAGGTTACGCTTCAGGTACTTGGAAACGGCGGTTACGAGGAAAAGAAAGTAACAGTAACTTTGGATAAGAACGAAAATAAAGAAGAAACAGAGGATTCCAAAGAGGCTGTCCAGGATGCCCAGGGCGAAGGCCAGGAAGAAAGTATTCTGGAGCAGTTTGGAGAAGGCACTGAGGATGATGCCACATATGAAGAATTCTTCGGAGATATCTGGTAAGAGGTATCAGATCTGAGCAATACAGGAGATTCCTGTAAATAATAGAAAAGGCTGTTTCAGACATTCTGCTTTTTTCGGGAGAGAAGATTCCGAGGGAAGCAGGATGAGCTGAGACAGCCTCTTTTTGTTGAAACAGAATAAAAGGTCTGATATACTTAGTCACAGAGAGACAGAGGATTATGTGGAAAAGATTTTTCTTCTGGCGAATATATGTGGAAAACGGTGATAAAATATGAAAAAAAGAAAAGTGATCATTGACTGCGATCCAGGCGCAGATGATGGAGTAATGCTGGCTTTTGCAGCAGCAAATCAGGACAAGCTGGAAATTCTGGGCGTAACCACTGTCAGCGGAAACCAGGACGTTTATATAGTAACAAGAAATGCGTTGGATCTGACAGAATTATTTGGACTGGACGTTCCTGTAGTAAGAGGAATGATGGCTCCTGTTCTTCGAGATGCAGAATGGCGGGAAATAACGCCGGAAGACGAGAAGGTAGGAGGATGCAGCCTTCCCAGATCCAAGAAAAAAGAAGATGTAGAAAATGGGATCCTTTATATGAGCAGAGTATTGGAGGAGCTTCCCCCGGGAGAGAAGGTTACCATCGTGGCAACAGGGCCGCTGACAAATATTGCGTTTCTGCTTCGTATTTTTCCTGAGGTAAAGGACCAGATTGAACAGGTGGTGTTTATGGGCGGTTCTCTTTCAGGAGGTAATTATACAGAGGCGGCGGAATTCAATTTTTATAAAGATCCCGAAGCGGCGGAAATGGTATTCCATGAAAATATACCTCTGGTGATGTGCGGTCTGGACGTAACAGAAAAATGTACTCTTACCCGCAAGCAGTTATTGAAGCTTTGTCAGTCCGGCAAATCAGCAGCCAGACTTTGCGGGGACATGCTTGGATTCTGTCTTGAAAACTCTCCTGAAAAATTTCGTGGAGAGATCAGCGTTCATGACGTTGTGCCTGTAATGTACCTTCTTCATCCGGAAATTTTTGAGGGAGGATTTAAGATTTTGGATGTGGACTGCTCTGACGGTCCCTCCAGAGGCGCTGTTCTGGGCGGCTTCCGCTGGTGGAAGAACGAGGAAGAAGAAACAAATGTTTATGTACTGACAGAGGCGGACCGGGAGAAATTCCAGGAGTATTTGATTACTTCTCTCTATGAATTGGCATAGAAAAAAGAAAAGGAAGCATTTGTATGAACTATATTGTATTTGATCTGGAGTGGAATCAAAGCCCCTTAGGCAAGAGCAGATCTAATGAGCGGATTCCCTTTGAGATCATAGAGATCGGCGCGGTAAAGCTCAATGAGGACAGGGAAAGGATCAGCCAATTTCAGACCCTTGTGAAGCCTCAGGTTTATAACTGGATCCATGACAGTATTCATGAGGTGATCCATGTAGATTACAAGGACCTGATGAATGGAGTCCTTTTTCCTCAGGCTGTGAGAGAGTTTTTGGAATGGTGCGGCAGGGACTATATATTTTGTACCTGGGGAATGCAGGATCTTATGGAGCTGCAGCGGAATATGAAATATTACGACCTTCTTGAACAGATTCCAGGTCCAGTGTATTATTACGATATTCAGAAGCTTTTCAGTTGGTTTCATGAAGGGATCAAGATGCGGAGAAGCCTGGAGTATGCCATTGACTGTCTTGAAATCCGTAAGGAAAAGGAATTTCACAGAGCTTTGGAGGACGCACAGTATACGGCTGAGGTATTTCAGAGAATGGATCTTGCAAAAATCCTTCCCTATTATTCTATTGACGCTTTTCAGCCGCCGAAAACCAAGAAACAGGAGATCCATGTGTCCTATCCTACTTATGACAAGTATATTTCCAGAGAGTTCAAGGACAGGGAAAAGGTGATGAAGGACAGGGAGGTTTCCAGTACCCGGTGTCCTATCTGCAGTCTTCCTGCAAAGAGAAAGATCCGCTGGTTTATTAATAATTCCAGAATGTACGAAAGTATTTCTCTTTGTCAGGAACATGGGCCTGTAAAAGGAAAAGTGCGGATCCGCAAAACAGAAGAAGACACATACTATGGGGTGAAAACGCTTAAGCTGGTAAGCGAAGAAAAAGCGGAGGAACTCCGCCAGAAGCGGGATTCTCTCCGCAAAAAACGTAAAATGAAGCAGCAGTCAGGATAGAAGATCGGACGGCAGGATTTTTTGGTAATATCTTGCGGATCCGGTCTTCTGGCCGTTATAGGAGTAGGTGATCTCCAGAAGAGGAAGTCCTGAGGAATTCTTCTGCATGGAACGGCTTTCAGTGATCTGGCTTACATCAATTCCATTGGGAAGGACTACGGAAGGCGTTTGTGTACGCTTAAAAAGAACTGTTTTTTTGTAATCCTTCAGGATGTATTTTTCGGCCGGAAGATGAGAAATGGAAATCTCATCAGGGTCTGAACGGACTGCGGTTCTGGTAAAATTCTGGAATCCGTAGTCAAGGAGACTGGCAGTGTCAGAATAAGCGCCGTTGATGGATTTCATCACTACGCAGACAAGACCCAGATTGTTTTTTCTGGCGTAGGTAACAAGAGTATTTCCGGCTGCTTCTGTGTAGCCTGTTTTGCCTCCAAGTACGCCCTCATAGGCATAGGTGTTTCCCTTCATCATTTTGTGATGGTTGAGAAGATAACGGGTTTCTGCAAATTTATTAGTTGGCGGAATCTCATAATAGACTGTGGTAGCATATTTGCGGAAAACAGGATTATACCAGGCGGTTCGGGCTATTTTTGCCATATCTTTGGCTGTTGTGTAGTGCATCTCATCAGGAAGACCGTGAGGGTTGTTAAAATGTGTTCCGGTGCAGCCGATCTGCCTTGCGCGGAGGTTCATAAGTTCTACAAATTTTTTGACAGAGCCGGAGGTCTGTTCTGCAAGAGCCAGCGTCATTTCGTTGGCAGACTGAAGCATGACTGCCATCATAGACTGCTCCATGGTTAATTCTTCTCCGGTATCTGCATAAATGCTGGAGCTGTCGCTGATACCGATTCCGTATGCGGCAGACTGGGACATGACAATTTTTCCTTTCATATCCAGGTGTTCTGCGGCAAGGAGAGAGGTCATGATTTTTGTAATGCTGGCAGGGTATTGAACCTTGTCGGCATTTTTGGCATAGAGGATCGTACCTGTGGCCATATCCATAAGGACAGCGGATTCTCCTTCGATCTTTGGTCCCTGAGGCCAGCCCTGAATGTTGTCTGTGTCGGCCGACTGGTCGTAATATTCTGTGTGGGGAACAGGGGTTGGAGTTGCGGTAACAATGGGGGCGCCGGTTTCGTCATATGCGTAAGCAGTGGAAACCGGAAGCAGGATCATGAGGGTGCTCAGGACGCTGCACAGGATTTTTTTTAAGTATTTATTTCTCATATAGATAACCTTTCTGTTTGATGCGAAACGGAAATACCGTGATTATTAAATTTTCTGCTGATAAATCATTATATCATACCGGAGGGAAAATAAAAAGGGTGGCTAGGGAAGGAACTGGAGAGTGAAAAATAAAGAGTTATGTGATAAAATAAAGAGCAATTTTTAAAGAGATATGATTTCAGTTCAGTACATATGATGATTTTTACATAGGAGGTGTTTGGTTATGCTAGATATTTTTCTGGCAAAAAAACTGATCGAGCAGGTTACGAAATATACCAGCTACAACGTAAACATTATGGACAGCCATGGAGTGATCATCGCCAGCCGAAATCAGGACAGAATTGGAAATTTCCATGAGGTTGCATGGCAGATCGTACAGGGAACAGAAGATACGATCATCATTGAAAATGACAATGATTATCCTGGAGTTCTAAGCGGAATCAATATGGTGATTGAAATTGAAGGCAAAAGAGAAGGAGTTGTTGGCGTTACCGGTAATCCAGAAGAAATCCGTCCCATTGCCTTTATTATCAAATTAGCTATTGAAACATTGATCAAATATGAATATCAAAAAATGCAGGCTTTACGCCGCCAGTCCCGTAAAGATCGTTTTTTGGAAATGCTGACACAGGAAAATTATAAATCGCCCCAGGATATCCGAAACCTTGCTGCGGAATTGAATTATAAAGAAGAGCTTGTTCGCATTCCAGTTTTATGCAGTCTGGAATCACGATCTGACCAGCATATGCTGTTGGATTTAATCAAAAGTAGCCAGTCTCATTTATCAGAAGATATCAGCTTTCTGATGGAAGACCGTTATGTTCTTGTGTTTAAAACCCTGGGAGCAGAAAACACAACAATATTTTCTGATTATAAATTTGTTCTTGCAGATTATTTAAAATCAGCGTTAAAGTGGATCTTGGAAAACGATATCAAATGCAGCTTTTATATTGGAACGTTCCAGACAAATTTTTCCCAGTATTATTATGCTTACAGACATTGCAAATGGCTGGAAACTTATTCGGCAGAAAAAACCAGACACAGAGCATATTATTTTTATGATTATATAGGAGAATATCTTACAGCTCAAATTCCACGAAAAGAACTGCACCAGATTTTTAATGTTTTTTCCTCAGAGCTGTCCAGGGATTTTCAGAAGAATTACACAGAAATCATAGGAAGCCTGATTAAATGTAATTTTAACATTCAAAATGCCGCCCAGCAGCTTTTTATGCACAAAAATACTTTTACTTACCGCTACAACAAAATTCGCGATAAGCTGAATATAGATCATCAAAATTCAATGGAAGAAAAATGGATGTTGATTTTCCTTTACTTGTATTTGAATAATTAAAATCTATTTTAAGGAAAATAAACGTTTTGATGAGAAATGGGAACATACGTTTTGTGTTTGGCACACAAATTATCTTTATAGTTTTGGTTTTTTTGTTCTGATTTTCTGAAAATAATTCTGTTAAAATAAGCCTTGTCAAATAAAAGCAATAAAAATAAAAAAGGGGGGCTTTATTTATGACAGGATTTCCACTTATTATCGCTTTTATCATCGCGATCATTGTTATGATCGTAGCTATCTCAAAATTTAAGATTCATCCATTTTTATCAATTATGGGTGTCTCCCTGATTCTGGGACTGATCGCAGGGATTCCGCTGGTTGACCGGGTTGCTGAAGACGGAACAAAGATCAGCGGTCTGGCGTCTGTGATCGGAGCCGGATTTTCAGGAACATTTACAAGTATCGGTATTGTAATTATCCTTGGCGCTTTGATCGGAACCATTCTGGAAGAAACAGGCGCTGCTCTGAAACTCGCAGACATGGTGATTCATCTGGTTGGAAAAAATCATCCAGAGCTTGCAATGGAGTTAATGGGATGGGTTGTTTCTATTCCGGTATTCTGTGATTCCGGTTTTGTTATTCTGAACCCTATCAGAAAAGCGCTTGTAAACCGTACCGGAGTTTCTTCTGTTGCAATGTCCGTATCTTTGTCAGTGGGATTGTATATTTCTCACGTATTTATTCCGCCTACACCGGGACCTATTGCAGCGGCTTCTACTTTAGGTATTGGAAATAATCTGCTTCTGGTTATGGGACTGGGCGTATTATGCTCTATTTTCCCGTTGATCGCAGGATATTTTTATGCTCGTTATATCGGCAAAAAAATCAAGGCTGATGATGAGGCAAACAGCAACGATGTGAAAAAAACATACGAAGAGCTTGTTGCTGAATACGGAAAACTTCCTAATGGATTTATGGCTCTTGCACCTATCGTTGTTCCTATTATCCTGATGGCTCTGAGTTCCGTTGGTTCTATGGCAGGATGGACCGGAATCGGAAGCGATATCCTCACCTTCCTTGGAACACCGATCATCGCTTTGGCAGTTGGTACGATTTTTGGCGTGATCCAGCTTTCCGGCGCAGGAAAAATGGGCAGCTTTTACAACATTACAAATGAAACTCTGAAAACAGTAGGACCGATCCTTTTTGTAACTGCTGCAGGCGGCGTTCTTGGCAAGGTGATCGCATCTACAAGCATGATCGACTACATTACTCAGAATGCGGCGCTTCTTGAGACGATTGGAATTTTCTTCCCATTCATCCTTGCTGCAATACTTAAGAGCGCTCAGGGCTCTTCCACAGTTGCGATCACTACAACAGCAGGTATTGTAGCCCCGATCCTTCCTGTTCTGGGACTTGGCTCTCCTGTAAGGGCGGCTCTGGCAGTTATGGCTATCGGTGCAGGCGCAATGACAGTTTCTCATGCAAACGATTCCTATTTCTGGGTTGTTACAAACTTTGGCGCTATGACGCCTGAAAAAGGATATAAAACCCAGACCATGGCAACACTGATCCTGGGTATTGCAGGTATGGTTGAGATCTTCATCCTTTCCCTGTTCCTTCATTAAAAAATATCTGCAGGGGAGGAATGGACATGAAATTTTTATTTGCGTCAGATTCTTTTAAGGGCAGTTTATCATCCCTGAGAATTTCTGAGCTGCTTACCACTGCAGCAAAAGAAACCTTTCCTGACTGTGAATGTTCCAGTATTGAAATTGCCGACGGAGGCGAGGGAACAACGGATGCAGTTCTTGCAGCAGTTCAGGGAAAACAGATTTCCATGACCGTAAAAGGACCGCTTTGGAAAGAGGCACATTGTTATTATGGACAATTAGATGAACATCGGGCAATTATGGAAATGGCCTCTGCATCTGGACTGCCTCTTCTGAAAGAAGAAGAACGTGATCCCCGGAAGACAACTACATTTGGCACAGGACAGATGATCCGCGATGCGTTGGACCGTGGTTTTAGGGATATTTCCATTGCTATTGGAGGGTCTGCTACAAACGACGGAGGAATGGGATGTATGTGCGCCCTGGGGGTCAAGTTTCTGGACGAGAAAGGACAGGAGCTGGAGGGATGCGGCGAGAATTTAATCCGCATTCACAGGATTGATATTTCTCAGATGGACGCCCGTATAGAAGATGCGAAATTCACTGTTATGTGTGATGTCACAAACCCTCTTTGCGGAGAAAACGGGGCCACCTTTACCTTTGGAAAACAAAAAGGAGGTACCCCGGAAATTCTGGAAGAGCTGGAAAAAGGAATGCTTCACTATCGTCAGATTCTTTTGGAGCAGTTTGGAATCGACGCCAATGAGGTAAAGGGAGCAGGCGCTGCAGGCGGGCTTGGAATCGCACTTTTGATCTTTTTAAAGGCAACTTTGCAGTCAGGAATCGAAACCGTGTTGGATCTGGTGGATTTTGACAGGAAACTTCAGGACGTGTCCCTTGTTGTCACCGGAGAGGGACGTACAGACTGGCAGTCGGCATTTGGAAAAGTTCTCCATGGAGTTGGAATGCACAGTAAAAAACAAAACATCCCGGCAGTTGCCATTGTTGGTTCCCTGGGAGAGGGTTTTGAAAAGATTTATGACTGCGGCATAGATTCTATTATAACAACAGTAAACGCGCCTATGGAATTAAGTGAAGCGTTGGAACGAGCGGAAGAGCTTTATCTTAATGCTGCAAGAAGAATGTTCCGAATGATCCAGGCAGGTCGGAATACAAAATTGTAGAGAATCTTATTTTACAGTTGATTCAAAATAAAAAGCAGACTATGGTTTCTTTAAGAGAGACTGTAGTCTGTTTTGTTTATTAGGAATATTTTGTTTCTATTAGGAACATTTTGACAGCATTGCCATTGTTTCATGGGTAGGATATAATATACTGTATGAATAAACGACCGGGACGGTGACATAGATGAAAAGACCAGGAAGCAAAGAAATAGGACTGATCCTGCTGGGGGTTTTTATAGTGGGATTTTTTCTCTTTTTTACAAATAATTTTTATCAGGGCGTATGGAAAAAAAGCGGTCTGGAGGAAGCTGAGGAAACAAGGACTTATGACAAACAGTATGAAATGATCGTGGGAAGCGGCAAAAATGAGTTCTGGCAGGCAGTGTACGAGAGCGCTTTGGAGGCTGCCCAGGAGCATGACGCTTATGTACAGTTCCATGCAAGGGATATGGGAGACGGCTATGATGAAATCGACTATATGGAGATTAGTATTGCTGCAGGAGCAGACGGGATCATTCTGGAATTTAACGGAGAAGAAAGCCTGAAAGCGGAGATAAATAAGGCGGTAGAGGCAGGGATTCCTGTGATCACCATTATGAGCGACGCGCCTGACAGCAGCCGACAGAGCTTTGTAGGCCCAAATGATTATCAGATGGGACAGGCATATGGGAAACAGATTGCAGGTCTTCTTGATGAAAAAACAAAATCTGTTCTTGTTCTTATGGACAGCGAAAATGGAAATTTTGAAAAAAGCCAGATCTACAGTCAGATCAGTACAGCGGTTATGGCAGAGGATCATGGACAGAAGATAGATATCAAAGCAGAAAGCATGACTTCGGATAACAAGTTTGATATTGAAGAAGTGATACGGTCGATTTTTCAGGCGCCGGAGGGACCGCCCCAGATCCTTGTATGTATGGATGAGATTACAACCGAATGCGCATACCAGGCAATGATTGATTTTAATATGGTTGGCGAGATAAAGATCATTGGATATTATGTTTCCGATACGATCCAGAAGGCTGTAGAAAAAGGGCTGATCCCTGTCACCTGTACCCTTGATACGGTAAAAATGGGAAGAAACTGTATAGAAGCCCTGTGGGAATTTGAACAGGAGGGACGGGTAAATTCCTATTATAACGCAGAGCTTCAGTTTCTTAAAAAAGAGGATATCCGGGATAGAATGCGGACAAACGCTGTGGAGGAATAAGGAGTGGAAGCAGAAAAGAAAAAAAGAAGACGATGGAGAGATATTCCCCTTGCCACCAAAATGATCCTGGCGGTGGGAAGTATTATGGTTATGATGCTTGTGATCAATATGATACTTTACGAGCAGGTAAATAAGACGATTAGGCGGATGGACACTGTGTATTCCAGTAACGTGGATCTTACAGATCTGTCAGCTTCTCTGGAGAACGTGCAGCAGGCTCTTTATTCCTATTTGAGTGTAAAAACCTCAGATTCGCTGGAAAATTATTACAGATGTGAACAGGAATACAGATATCTTCTGGAAAACCTAAGCAGTCAGATCTCTTCCAATCCCTCAAAACTTCTGGAACGGAATATCAGGCAGATGTCAGAAACCTATCTGTCTCTTACCGGGGAAGGAGTTGCGGCCAAAAGAGGACGTAACGTAGAGAAGTACAAAGAAATCTACGACCAGTCTCAGAAGATTTACGGTTACATTAATACCTATATTTATGAACTGAACAGCCAGCAGTTTCGAAATAACTCATCCAGCTATCAAACCCTTCGGGAAGCCCTTCGCTATCTGGAAATATCAAGCCTTGTGCTTATGGCGGTAATGATGGGGATCGGCGCGCTGGTGCTTTTTGCCATTACAAAAGGAATGATCGAGCCTTTGGCAAATCTGGCGGAAACCGCACACCTGGTAGGACAGGGGAATTTTGACGTAAAAATGACAAAAACAGATTCTCTGGACGAGGTGGGAGTTGTAACAAGGGCTTTTAATACCATGGTAGAAAGTCTGGGAGAATATGTGGTAAGAACAAAAGAAAGCATGGAAAAAGAACAGCAGATGATGGAAAAAGAGCTTCTGATGAAAAATCATCTGAAGGAGGCGCAGTTAAAATATCTGCAGTCACAGATCAATCCTCATTTTCTCTTTAATTCCCTGAATGCGGGAGCCCAGCTGGCCATGATGGAGGATGCGGAAAAAACCTGTATCTTTGTGGAAAAGATGGCGGACTTTTTCCGGTATAATGTAAAAAAGGGACTGGAAGACACCAGTCTTGGAGAAGAGCTTACAGCTGTAGAAAATTATATTTATATTTTAAACGTACGGTTTGCAGGAGATATCCATTTTACAAAAAAGGTGGACGAGAGTATTATGGAGTGTCGGGTTCCAAGCATGATCCTTCAGCCCCTTGTAGAAAACGCAGTTAATCACGGAATCCGCAATATTGACTGGGAAGGAAAAATTCTTCTGGAAATTACCGGATTTGAAGATAATATCCTGATACGGGTGAAGGATAATGGAAAAGGAATGAGTGAGGAAAGAATCAGGGAAGTTCTGGACGGATGTATGGAAGATACGGGAGAACAGTCTGATTCTACAGGCGTGGGAATGAATAATGTGATCAGCCGCCTGGAGCTCTATTATGATAAAAAGAATCTGGTGGAGATAAAAAGTCCGGGAGAGAATATGGGAACGGAAATCATACTGACCCTTCCAAGAACAGGAGGAGAGAAATAGATGTACAGGATCATGTTGGCTGACGACGAGGGAATTATGCTGGAAGCCCTCAAAAATATTATAACGTCTAATTTTGGCGGAGAGTGTGAAATCGTTACGGCAAAAACAGGCAGGGCGGTAGTGGAACTGGCGGAAAGCTTCCGGCCGGATATTGCCTTTATGGATATCCAGATGCCGGGTCTGAACGGGATCCAGGCTATGAAAGAAATCCAAAAGACAAATAAGAATATTATTTTTATTGTAATTTCTGCTTATGATAAATTCAGTTATGCAAAAGAAGCTATCAACCTTGGGGTTTTGGAATACCTGACAAAGCCTGTAAATAAAAGAGTAGTGATCGACGTCTGTATGAAGGCCATGAAAAAGGTGGACGAGGACAGACAGAAAAGAAGCGACGACCTGGAGATCAGGGAAAAGCTGGAAACCGTAATTCCTATTCTGGAAAGCGGGTACTTATATAATATCCTTCTGATGGACAGCTTTCATAATTATAATGATAATTACAGGCAGCTTCTTGGAATCCGGGAGAAGTATGGATTTATGATCGTGGTGGAATTTGGAGACAGCCAGGAAAATGGTGAGCTGACAAATGCAGTAGGCGCAGGGGTACGTGCGGAAAAGTTTTATCCGGAGCTTCGGGAAACCGCCAGAGAGTTTTTTCACTGTCTTGTAGGTCCTGTAATGGGAAACCGGGTGGTGATCCTTGTGCCATATGAGAATGAAACTATTGATTATGATGAACGTGTTCACATCCTTACAAAAACAAGAAATATGGTGTATAAGCTGGAAACAAGGATAGACAGCCGGTTCCGCGCCGGAATAGGAAGGATCAGGGAGGAGCAGAATCTTCGGGAATCATATTCGGAAGCAGTTCAGGCGTTGAGAGAAACAGACAGTCACGTAGTTCATATTAATGATATTCCCACAAATGAAAAGACCGGGGAGGATTGCCCGGAAGAACTGGAAACAAGGTATATCCAGAAGGTGTTAAAGAGAGACATGCCGGGAAGCTCACAGGGCGCGGAGGAGCTGCTGGACTGGATGGAGGATCATTATAATGGAAATATGGGAGCAATGAAAATAAAAGCTCTGGAACTGACCGTTAGGCTGGAACAGAAGGTTGTGGCAACGGGAGGCGCAGGAAGAAAATTCAATCAGAAGGAAAACAGCGTACAGAAGCTTCAGGAGCTGAAAAGCAGAGAGGAGATCGGAAGATGGCTCTGGGAACAGACCAGGGAAATCAGCAGAAATGTGGGAAGCGCAAGAGAGAAGCAGTCGGAATCTGTTATGGAAAAGGCAAAAGAATATATAAGAGAGAATTTCCAGAAGGATCTTACTCTGGACGAGGTATCGAAAGTGGTGGATATCAGTCCCTATTATTTCAGCAAACTTTTTAAACAGGAAACAGGAGAAAACTTTATTGAGTATCTTACAAAAGTAAGAATGAAAAATGCGGAAGAGCTTCTGAAGGATTCCAGCTATTCTATTAAGGAAATCTGCGCAGCGTCAGGCTACGGTGATCCCAATTATTTCAGCAGGATTTTTAAGAAGTATGAGGGAGTTACGCCAAGCGAATACAGAGAAAGGCTGGGATAAATATATGAAAAAGATAACAGGCGTCTGGATCATCGGGATTCTTGCTCTTACAGTTCTGGCAGGCTGCGGTCAAAGGGAGCAGGGGCAGGAAATAGAAAAAAAAGCAGTCAGCAGCGAAGAAGAAAATAAAACTACCATAGGTTTAAGTTTTGATTCTTTTGTTATAGAAAGATGGCTGCGGGACAGAGACGCGTTTGTGGCTGCCGCAGATAATCTGGGTGCAGAGGTAAACGTACAGAACGCAAATGGAGATGTAGAAGAGCAGATTGAACAGATCCGCTATCTTATAAAGAAAAAGGTGGACGTGCTGGTTGTGGTGGCGGCAGACTGTATGGAAATTTCGGAAGTCATGCTGGAGGCAAAAGCAGCGGGGATTCCTACTATATCATACGACCGTCTGATCCAAAATGCAGACACAGATCTTTATATCTCCTTTGACAATGAAAAAGTAGGACAGTATATGGCAGAGGTTCTTGTTGAAAATATTCCTGAAGGCGGAAAAATATTTATGATACAGGGACCTGAAGAGGATAACAACGTAAAGCTGGTAAGAAAAGGGTTTGAAGAAGGATTAGAAGGCAGCAAAATAGAAGTGGTCTATAAGACAAACTGTCAGGGCTGGCTGGCAGAACAGGCGGTGGACGCTTTGAATGAGGGGCTGAAGGAGTTTTCGGATGTAAAGGGAGTTATGTGCGGCAATGACGATATTGCAAGCCAGGTGGTCAATACCCTTGCAGAAACAAGACGGGCGGGAAGCCTTGCAGTGGTAGGCCAGGATGGAGATCTTGCAGCCTGTCAAAGGATTGTGGAAGGAACCCAGACCATGACGGCTTATAAATCTGTAGAGAGCCTTGCGGAACTTGCTGCGGAACAGGCAGTGAAGCTGGCAGAGGGGGAGAAGCCGCAGCTGGATGGAACAACCATGAATGACGGAAAGTATGACATTCCCTGCTGTTTTCTGGAGCCGGTGGCTGTCACCAGAGAAAACATGGATGAAGTGATCATTGACGGAGGAGTACACAGCAGGGATGATGTGTACCTGAATGTACAGAATTAGTGCATGCTGCACAATAAAAATTGTCAATAGCATATTTTTGTTGCAAAAATGTCTTGTATTTTACAGGACATTTTTTGTTTTCCAAAAAATTTACAGGAGTTTGCCAACTAACTCCAGACAGACCTGTGCTATAGTAATAACATCAAAAGGAACGAAAACCTAAAAAAGAAAACGGAGGAATCTAATATGAAGAGAAAAGTTCTTGCAGGTCTTTTAACAGTCGCTATGGCAGCAGGCTTTGTGGCAGCTCCGGCAATGCAGACAGAGGTTAAGGCTGACGACAAAAAACTGGTAGGTGTGGCAATGCCTACAAAGGATCTCCAGAGATGGAACCAGGACGGCGAAAACATGAAGAAATCTCTGGAAGAGGCTGGATTTGAGGTAGATCTTCAGTATGCGTCCAATGACGTTGCAACACAGGTATCTCAGGTTGAGAACATGATCTCCAACGCATGCGATATTCTTGTTATCGCATCTATTGACGGAAGCTCTCTGGGCGAGCCGCTGAAACAGGCAAAAGAAGCAGGAATCCCGGTTATCGCATATGACCGTCTTCTGATGGAATCTGACGCGGTTTCCTACTATGCAACATTTGATAACTACATGGTAGGCCAGAAACAGGGCGAGTACATTGAAGAGGCGCTGAACCTGAAAGAGGAAAAAGGACCTTTCAATATCGAACTTGTTGCAGGCGCACCAGACGACAACAATGCAAAATTCTTCTTTGGCGGCGCTATGGACGTGCTTCAGCCGTACATCGACGAGGGCGTTCTTGTAGTGAAATCCGGACAGACAGAATTTGAGAAATGTGCAACTCAGGCATGGGATACAGCTAAGGCACAGGACAGAATGGATACCATTATTGCAGGAAACTATTCTGACGGCACAAAACTTGACGCTGTTCTCTGCTCCAACGACTCCACATCCCTTGGTGTAGCAAACTCTCTGGCAGCTTCCTACACAGGAGATTATCCGGTTATCACAGGTCAGGACTGCGACATTGCAAACGTTAAGAATCTTGCAGCAGGAAAACAGGCTATGGATATCTTCAAAGATACACGTACACTTGCAGACCAGGTTGTTAAGATGGTTGAATCCGTTCTGAACGGCGAAGAAGCAGAAGTAAACGATACAGAAAGCTATGACAACGGCACAGGCGTTATCCCGACATACCTTTGCGAGCCTACAGTTGTAACAGCAGACAACTATGAGGAAATTCTTATTGACTCCGGTTACTACACAGCTGACCAGCTTAAATAAAAACTAAAGATTAAGAAAGGGGCGGTTTCCGCCCCTTCTCATTTCAATGGATTTAGGGAGGGATATCATTGGCTAAAATACTTCTGGAAATGAAAAATATTACCAAGACTTTCCCTGGTGTGAAGGCACTGGACAATGTAAATCTGAAGGTAGAAGAGGGCGAGATCCACGCACTGGTAGGTGAAAACGGAGCAGGAAAATCTACTCTTATGAACGTACTCAGCGGAATTTATCCCTATGGCTCCTATGAAGGAGATATTGTCTATAATGGTGAGGTCTGCAGATTTACGAAAATTAAAGACAGTGAAGAAAAAGGAATTGTTATCATCCATCAGGAACTTGCTCTGATCCCCTATATGACTATTGGGGAAAATATGTATCTTGGAAACGAAAAAGGCAAAGCATTCTCCATTAACTGGAATGAAACCTACGGAGAAGCTGACGAATATTTGAAAACTGTAGGACTGGAAGAATCTTCCCGTACTTTGATCAAAGATATAGGAGTTGGAAAACAGCAGCTTGTAGAGATCGCAAAAGCCCTTGCCAAACATGCAAAACTTCTGATCCTGGACGAGCCCACGGCATCTTTGAATGAGGACGACTCCAAGGCGCTTCTGGAGCTGCTTCTGAAATTCAAAAAAGAGGGCATGACTTCTATTATTATTTCTCATAAGTTGAATGAGATTTCTTATGTGGCAGACAAGATCACAGTGATCCGTGACGGTTCTACCATTGAAACACTGGATAAAAAGACAGACGATATTTCCGAGGGACGTATCATCCAGGGAATGGTAGGACGTGAGCTTACTGACCGATTCCCGAAACGCCCTCATGTAAAGATCGGCGACGTATCCATGGAGGTTAAAAACTGGACAGTCCATCACCCTCTTTACTCAGAACGTAAGGTGGTAGACAACGCTTCCTTTAAGGTACATAAGGGAGAGGTAGTGGGTATTTCCGGTCTGATGGGAGCGGGACGTACAGAGCTTGCCATGAGTATTTTTGGAAAAAGCTATGGAACAGGAATCACAGGACAGGTGTTTATTAATGGAAAAGAAGTCACTATGAATACGGTTTCTGACGCGATCAGACACAGGCTTGCATATGTGACTGAGGACCGAAAAGGCAACGGTCTGATCTTAAGCAATTCCATCAAGACAAATACAACCCTTGCCAACCTTGGAAACGTCAGCAGCCACGGCGTACTTGACGCAGACAGAGAATATGCGGTGGCAGATGAATACCGTGAAAAGCTGAAAACAAAATGTCCTACGGTAGAACAGAATGTTGGAAACTTAAGCGGAGGCAATCAGCAGAAGGTGCTTCTGGCAAAATGGATGTTCACAGAACCGGATATCCTGATTCTTGATGAACCTACGCGAGGCATTGACGTAGGTGCAAAATATGAGATCTACTGTATTATCAATGATCTGGTGGCAGCGGGCAAATCCGTGATCATGATCTCCTCGGAGCTTCCTGAGGTTCTTGGTATGTCTGACAGGATATACATTATGAATGAAGGAAAGATCGTAGGTGAGGTCAGCGGTAAGGAAGCGACCCAGGAAACCATCATGTCGCGTATTTTGAAATCAAGCAAAGGAGAATAAGACATGGAAAACAAGATCAGAGTTTCTGAAGTATTGAAAAAATATACGATGGTTATTGTGCTGGCACTTGTAATCATCCTGTTTACAGTGAATACCGGAGGAAAAATGCTTCTTCCCCAGAATGTCAATAACCTGATCGCACAGAACGCATATGTATTTATTCTTGCAACAGGTATGCTGTTCTGTATTCTGACAGGAGGAAATATTGACCTTTCTGTTGGTTCCGTTGTGTGCTTTATCGGCGCTGTAGGCGGAAAAATGATGGTAACAAACGGAATGAATCCGTATCTTACAATGATCGTTATGCTTCTGGTAGGTCTTCTTATCGGAGCATGGCAGGGATTCTGGATCGCTTATGTGCGTATTCCTCCGTTTATTGTAACTCTTGCAGGTATGCTGGTGTTCCGAGGTCTTTCCAACGTAGTTCTGGAAGGTATGACCCTGGCTCCGATGCCGGATAATTTCCTGGCGCTTTTTAACAATTATGTGCCGGACTTTTTTGGAATCGAAGGCTTTAACATGACCTGCTTCCTTGCAGGTGTGATCGTCTGTGTGCTGTATGTGTTCCTTGTGATCAAAGGACGTATGGCAAGAGCTAAAAAAGGCTACCGTGTAGAGCCTTTTGGCGGTGTCCTGATCAAAATGATCGTGATCTGTGCGGCAGTTCTGGCATTTATGTTCCGTCTGGCACAGTACAAAGGTATTCCGAACTCTCTTGTATGGATCGCAATTGTTATTGCAATTTATACTTATATTGCTTCCAAAACAACAATAGGACGTTACTTCTACGCAGTAGGCGGCAATGAGAAAGCTACAAAGCTTTCTGGTATTAACACCAACAGAGTATATTTCCTTGCTTATTTGAATATGGGATTTCTGGCAGCAGTTGCAGGAATGATCACAACTGCCCGTCTGAATTCAGCAAACCCAACAGCAGGAACAAACTTTGAGATGGACGCTATCGGCGCGTGCTTTATCGGCGGCGCGTCTGCATACGGCGGAACAGGAACAGTTCCCGGCGTTATCATCGGCGCTCTTCTGATGGGCGTTCTGAACCTTGGTATGAGTATTATGGGCGTTGACCAGAACATGCAGAAGGTGGTTAAGGGTCTTGTACTTCTGGCAGCCGTTATCTTTGACGTAGTCAGCAAGAGAAAATCCTTCATTGTAAAATAAAAAGAAAATTATAAGAATCATATCCCCGGACATAGTGGCTGATAGTCCGGGGATGTTTTTTTGTTTATTAGGAAAGTAGTACATTCTGTACTAGATTTCCTAATAAGTTTATCAGGAAAACTAAAATGTATAGATTATCTTTTAAAATACAGAAAAATGAGATATGATAAATTTAATTATATAAAGAATTATAAGATACCAAGGAGGAAAAAGTTATGCCATGCACAACCATCTTAATCGGAAAAAAAGCGTCTTATGACGGCTCAACCATTGTTGCCAGAAACGAAGATTCACCATCAGGAGAATTTTGTGCCAAAAGGCTGGAGGTAATGAAACCGGAAGATCAGCCCCGGGTATATAAATCTGTTTTATCTCATGTGGAAATTCCCCTTCCAGAAGATCCCATGCAGTATACATATCTTCCAAACAGCGATACAGTGGAAGGCATCTGGGGCGCTTACGGCGTAAATGAAAAAAACGTATCCATGACAGCAACAGAAACCTTAACTACCAATGCGAGAGTGGCAGGAGGAGATCCTCTTGTAGTTTACAGAAAAGCAGAGGGAGATCAGCCTGAAGTGAAAGGCGGAATTGGAGAAGAAGATCTGGTGACTATCGTCCTTCCTTATATTTCTTCAGCAAGAGAAGGAGTAAAGAGACTTGGAAGCCTTTTGGAAACTTACGGGACCTATGAAATGAATGGAATTGCTTTTCAGGATGAAAATGAAATCTGGTGGCTGGAAACAATCGGAGGTCATAACTGGATTGCCAAAAGAGTGCTGGATAACGAATATGTGGTAATGCCGAACCAGCTTGGAATCGACAGCTTTGATATTGAGGACGCTTATGGAGAAAAACAGAATCATATGTGTTCTGAAACCTTAAGAAGGTTGATAGAAGAAAACCATCTGGATCTTCGCATGGACCTGGAAGAGGAGTTTAATCCAAGAGACGCTTTTGGTTCTCACGACGATTCGGATCATGTTTACAATACCCCCCGGGCCTGGGCGATGCTTCGCTATTTTAATCCCCGTACTTATACTTGGGACGGGCCGGATGCAGAATATGGCCCGGAAGCTGATGATCTTCCATGGTCTCTTGTGCCAGAAAAAAAGATCACTGTAGAAGAGGTCAAATGGGTTCTTTCCAATCATTATCAGGGAACGCCTTATGATGTATACGGAAAGAGAAATAAAGAGGCTGGCATGTACCGGGCAATCGGAGTAAACCGAAACAATGCTCTGGGACTGGTGCAGATCAGACCTTATATGCCAAATCCCTTAAAGGCGCTTCAGTGGCTTGCAGTAGGTTCCAATGTGTTTAACGCTATGATCCCTGTATATCCTCATGTGGACAAAATGCCGGAATATCTTTCCAAGGCATATGTAAAGCCCACCACAGAAAGTTTTTACTGGGCGAACCGGATCATTGGCGCTCTGGCAGACGCTCATTATTATGAGAATCAGTCTAATATCGAACGGTATCAGGCAGCTGTAGACCGTAAGGTTTATGCGCTTATCAATAAATTTGACAGGGCATTTATGGAGAAAAAGCCGGAAAATGAAAAAGCGTTTTTTGAGGCTGCAAATCAGGAAATTTCTGATTTTACAGAAGAAAAAACAACAGAGGTTCTTGATAAGGTATTATTTACCTCAAGCAGTCTTATGAGAAATGGATTTTCCAGAAGCGATTCCTGAAAAAGAGGATAATTACGGTTTCTATTATTCTTGTCATGAACAGAATATTCTTTTCGATAGATAAGCAGGCGGTTGTGTGATATACTATATAGTAAACGAAGCGATGGAGTTAGCAGAAATGAAAGCAGGAGTGATGCTATATGTTAGTAAGAGCAGATAAAAAATGGGATTATGCGATCGGAATGATAAAAGTAGATGGACTGGAACCTACAGATGATATGAAGAAGCTCATTGAAAAAGAGAAAAAGGGTGAAATTTCCATGGAAGATGTACGAAAAGCCCTGGATCGAAAATACAAAATGAAGGAATAGTATGATGAAAGATCCCTATTTATATCCGAATTCTGATGTACTGAAGAATCTGGCCAATGTCCGGGATTCAGAAGAATTAAATAATCTGGAGGCGGATTATACTCTGTTTCGTCTTTCAGAAGTTGCAGAAGATGAGTCGCCGGAGAAGTTTAACTTTCAAACTCTTTGTGAACTTCATTACCGTATCTTTCAGGATGTATATGATTGGGCAGGAAAGCCAAGGGTGATTAATATTGAAAAAGCAGAAGCGGTACTTGGTGATGTTTCCGTTGAGTATTCAGACTGTTTTGATATTGCAAAAGATGCAGAAAAGATATTGGAGAGAGCAAATAACTATGACTGGGGAATGGCTTCTTTTGAAGATATAATTGAAACATTCAGTAGCTTTATGGCGGAATTGTGGAAAGTGCATCCTTTCCGGGAAGGGAACACACGGACAGTAGTCATGTTTTGTTCAATGTTTATAGAGGCGCAGGGACTTTATATAGAAAGTGATCTATTCAAAGACAATGCTGCCTATATGAGAAATGCATTGGTAGCGGCAAATGCAATTTTTGATGATCTGGGGGATTTAAGAAAACCGGAATATCTTTATCGCATTGTTTAGGATGCGCTGAAACAAGGACAGGAACTGAAAGAGCACACAGCAAAAGCAATCAGGGAAAGCGGCTTAGAAGATACGGAAGAAAGGATTCGGCAGGTGATCCTTTGGAGCAGAAAAGAAAAACGAGAACCCTTGCCGGAAGAAATCAGGAAATTGAAGTCTGACTGTTAGTATCAGAACTGCCACAGAGACAGAAGAAGGAATCGAGAAGTTTCAGAAGCGATTCCTGAAAAAGGCTTGACAGAAGGAATTTGTACACTTTATAATATAACCTGTATATACAATCACGTAAAAACTGTGATGGAGACAGTAAGCCGCAGACATTTAATGCAGACTGAGAAGATATCGAACGCTTCAGAGAGCCGGGAGCAGGTGGAAGCCCGGTGCAAGTAGAAACGGCTGAACATCACTCCGGAGTTTCCAGCCTGAAACTGACAGGGAATAGGGCCGGACGGTTTCCCGCCGTTAGAGGGGGGCATGTATCGGCAGGATTCTGCCCGTACAGTGTATGAGGTGGTGCGAAGTTAAGTATACTCTCGTCCTTTTACAGGACGGGAGTTTTTTATTTATTAGGAAAGTTTTCCTAATAAACAAAAAACGCTCCGCGAGGATGCGACCTTTACTAGTTATAAGACAGGAGGAATTTATCGTGTATCAGAAAGTAGATACGAATCTGAACTTTGTTGACCGTGAAAAAAAAGTTGAGCAGTTCTGGAAAGAAAACCATATTTTTGAAAAAAGTATGGACAGCCGTAAGGAAGGGGAAACCTATACCTTTTATGACGGACCGCCTACAGCTAACGGCAAGCCCCATATCGGACATGTGCTGACCCGCGTTATCAAGGATATGATTCCCAGATACCGTACCATGAAGGGAAACATGGTTCCCCGTAAAGCAGGATGGGACACTCACGGACTTCCAGTAGAGCTGGAGGTTGAGAAGAAACTTGGACTTGACGGCAAGGAGCAGATCGAGGCTTACGGTATGGAGCCGTTTATCCAGCAGTGTAAAGAAAGCGTCTGGAAATACAAAGGAATGTGGGAGGATTTTTCCTCTACTGTTGGTTTCTGGGCTGACATGGATCATCCTTATGTAACATATGACGACAACTATATTGAGTCTGAATGGTGGGCTCTTAAAGAAATCTGGAATAAAGATCTTCTTTACAAAGGATTTAAGATCGTGCCTTACTGCCCGCGCTGCGGAACTCCCCTTTCTGCACAGGAGGTTTCCCAGGGATATAAGACAGTGAAGGAGCGTTCTGCTATCGTTCGCTTTAAGGTGGTAGGAGAGGACGCTTATTTCCTGGCATGGACAACTACTCCCTGGACACTTCCTTCCAACCTGGCCCTTTGCGTAAACCCGGATGAAGCTTACTGTAAAGTAAAGGCTGCAGACGGCTACACCTATTATATGGCAGAAGCTCTTCTTGACAAGGTTCTTGGCAAGCTTGCAAAAGAGGATGAGAAGGCATACGAGGTTCTGGAAACATATAAAGGAACAGATCTGGAATATAAAGAGTATGAGCCTCTCTGGGAATGTACAAAAGAAGCCGCTGCAAAGCAGAAGAAAAAAGCACACTTTGTAGTCTGCGACAATTACGTTACTATGAGCGACGGTACTGGTATCGTTCATATTGCTCCGGCATTTGGTGAAGACGATAACCGTGTTGGACGTGAGTACAACCTTCCCTTTGTACAGTTTGTAGACGGACAGGGAAATATGGCAAAAGAAACTCCATATGCAGGCGTATTCGTAAAGAAAGCAGATCCTCTTGTGCTTGTTGACCTTGATAAAGAGGGCAAACTTTTTGACGCTCCGAAATTTGAACATGATTATCCTCATTGCTGGCGCTGCGACACACCGCTGATCTACTATGCCCGTGAGTCCTGGTTCATCAAAATGACAGCTGTAAAGGATGATCTGATCCGAAATAATAATACGATCAACTGGATCCCGGAAAATATCGGTAAGGGACGTTTTGGAGACTGGCTGGAGAACGTTCAGGACTGGGGTATTTCCAGAAACCGTTACTGGGGAACACCATTGAACATCTGGCAGTGTGAGTGCGGACATATGCACTCCATTGGAAGTCGTCAGGAGCTTTATGAAATGAGCGGCGACGAGAAAGCCAAAACCGTAGAACTTCACCGTCCATACATTGATGAGATTACTATGAAGTGTCCGGAGTGCGGCGGAACCATGCACCGTGTACCGGAGGTAATTGACTGCTGGTTTGATTCAGGAGCAATGCCTTTCGCACAGCATCACTATCCTTTTGAAAATCAGGATCTGTTTGAGCAGCAGTTCCCGGCAGATTTTATCTCCGAGGCAGTTGACCAGACAAGAGGATGGTTCTATTCTCTTCTGGCAGAATCTACTCTGCTGTTTAACAAGGCTCCGTACAGAAATGTTATTGTTCTTGGCCATGTACAGGATGA
>NZ_CALFLA010000086.1 GCF_937880195.1 uncultured Blautia sp. | reverse complement strand
AGTGAGTAAAATCAAGGCTTTTTGTTGAACATGCACTAAAAAGAATAGAGAGGAATAACCATGTTAGATATTAAATTTGTGAGAGAAAATCCAGAGGTAGTAAAACAGAATATCAGAAATAAATTTCAGGATCAGAAGCTGGAGCTGGTAGATAAAGTACTGGAACTGGATAAAGAAAACAGAGAGATCAAACAGGAAGTAGAAGCTCTGCGTGCTGAGCGAAACAAAACTTCCAAGCAGATCGGAGCGCTCATGGGCCAGGGCAAGCGTGAAGAGGCAGAAGAGGTAAAGAAACAGGTAGCAGCTTCCGGCGCACGTATTGATGAGCTTTCTGCAAGAGAAAAAGAAGTAGAAGAAGAACTTTTGAAAAATATGATGGTGATTCCGAACATTATCGACCCATCTGTACCCATTGGAAAGGATGACAGCGAAAATGTTGAGGTTGAGAAGTTTGGAGAGCCGGTTGTGCCTGATTTTGAGATTCCTTATCATACAGAAATTATGGAAAATTTTGACGGCATTGATCTGGACAGCGCCAGAAGAGTTGCTGGAAATGGTTTCTATTATCTGATGGGAGATATCGCGCGCCTTCATTCTGCAGTAATCTCTTATGCGCGTGATTTTATGATCAACAGAGGCTTTACTTACTGTGTGCCGCCGTTTATGATCCGCAGCAATGTGGTAACAGGCGTTATGAGCTTTGCTGAAATGGAAGCAATGATGTATAAAATCGAGGGAGAGGATCTTTACCTCATTGGTACAAGCGAGCATTCCATGATTGGTAAATTTATTGATCAAATTATTCCTGAGCAGGAGCTTCCAAAAACTCTGACCAGCTATTCTCCTTGCTTCCGTAAAGAAAAAGGAGCTCATGGTCTTGAAGAGAGAGGCGTTTACCGTATTCACCAGTTTGAGAAACAGGAAATGGTTGTTGTCTGTAAGCCGGAAGAAAGCAAAATGTGGTTTGATAAATTATGGCAGAATACAGTAGATCTGTTCCGTTCTCTTGATATTCCGGTTCGTACCCTGGAGTGCTGCTCCGGCGATCTGGCAGATCTTAAGGTGAAGTCTGTGGACGTTGAAGCATGGTCCCCAAGACAGAAAAAATATTTTGAAGTAGGAAGCTGCTCTAACCTTGGAGACGCACAGGCACGCCGCCTGAAAATCCGTGTAAACGGTGAGGATGGAAAGAAATATCTTGCTCATACATTAAACAATACAGTAGTTGCACCGCCCAGAATGCTGATCGCATTCCTTGAGAACAATCTGAATGCAGACGGATCAGTAAATATTCCAGAGGCACTTCAGCCATATATGGGTGGTATGAAGAAAATTGAAAAGAAAACCCGTGCATAAAACGGGCGTGGAGGTGTTTTTGTGCACAGTTATCTGAGGGCTGTTGGTTTTTCAGCGATTAAAAATCGGGAAGAAATGAAAGAAATAATTGGAGATACGGTCCGTAATTACGATGAAAAAGTGGCTGTAGAAAACCATCCTGACGGTATTTTTGTGGAATACTCTAAAAATTATGGATGCGACTGTGGAATTACTGTTTGTGGTCAGTATGATGAATATCACCGCTTCCATGTGGAATATTATTTTCCCTTTTTCAGAGGAACAGGAATTACGACTCAGGAACAGGTAACTGTGGAAAGACATCTGGATAAAGAAGCCTATGCAGGAGCCTGTGATGATCTAAGAATTGGCATTACTATGATTTTTTATCTCCAGAATGCTGCAGAGTATATGCAGGAAAACTATAAGGGAACCCTGGGCGGCCAGCCGCTGACCCTGACTGGTCTTGCACGAGAAGGAAGTATTCTTCTTCCCGCTCTGAAAGATAAGGAAGCTGTTAAGGTAGAAAAAGAAACTGCCAAAAACAGAAATCATCTGATGACTGCGGCCAGAGACGGCGATGAGGAAGCAATGGAGAATTTGACCATGGAAGATATGGATACGTATTCCATGATTACCCAAAGAGTTGGAAAAGAAGATATTTTTTCCATTGTTGACACTTATTTTATGCCGTACGGAATCCAGTGCGATCAGTACAGTATTCTGGGAGAAATCTTGGAGGTGCATTCATTCAAAAATATCTTTACAGGAGAAGAAATTGTACAGATGACTGTTGAGAGCAATAATCTGCAGTTTGACGTTTGTATCAACCGGAAAGATCTGCTGGGAGAGCCGGAGGCCGGGCGTAGACTAAAAGCAACTATCTGGCTTCAGGGACAGCTTCATTTTTAGAAATCTGCGATATCTGATATTTGGAGGAGCAGTCATGAACAGAGGAAATGTCAGTTTTACTTTTTTGGATCGAGTAGAGGAAGTGGAATTGAACATAGAAGACGGAAGATGGCAGTCGGCGCTGGCTTTGGCGCTGACTCTTCCAGATATCTGCGGAGGAATTGCTTTTCCAGATATTGTGAAGCGCTACAGGGACGGGCGTATTATGCTTGACCGACAAAAATCCAACCCGTGATGTTGGCGCTCAGTATATCCGCTGGTTTGATGAATATGCAGGAGATTTTTTTAAAATATCACCAGAAGATGCCGCTCCTTATATCTGCGGTGAAAGGTGCTGGCAACTTCGGTGTGAATATCTTCATCAGAATAAAGGATTTTAGCCTTTATAATACGCCTGTGCTTGATTTTATACAGGCTAGGCAGGGCACAAGAACGAATCCCCTGATTGCGGTTTTGTGTAAAAATCAGACATATGCAAATGGCATTCGTTTGTCCTTGAAACAGATTTCTGAACAGGTTCTGGTGTTTAATACTCCAGAGGAAGCCAGAAAAACTCTTGGAAAACGTAAACCTGTAATATGGATTGTAGCGGATGAGACAGTAAAAAAGAAAGCTTCATCCTGGAAAGAAAGCGGAAACAGACCTGTAATCTTGCTGTCAAAACATACTTTTAAAATCAGCTTGACAGAAGAAAACAAGGGGAAATTAAGAATGCTTAAGCTCCCTGTGATGCCAGAGGATTTGAGGAATGCAGTGAATGCCTGTCTGCGGTGAGGAGGATGACATGCAATATTTTATTTTTGCGATACTGATATTGGCTGTTGTAAGTTTAATTATTCTCCTGAGGCAAAAAGAGAATCAGCTAAAAGGGCTGAAACAGCAGTTAGGTGAAACCCAGGATATCATAAAAAGGTCAGATGCAAAGAAAAATAAACTGGAAGAAATCCAAAACCGGATCTGGGACTATGGAAATACAATTCATCTATATGCAGCTCTCTGCGAAGAGGAGACTGGCAATCCGTCTGTAAAAGAAAAGCAGAGAGAAATTATGATTGCTGCAGAAGCACTTTTGCAGTTGACTGAGAACGAGTTGAATAAAGAAGATTAAAAATAAAACAAATTTTTTTAATTTTGTAAAAAATTAAATCTGCCCTTGTATTTTTGAGGCGGATATAGTACAATTTCATTTATAAGATAAAATGAGTTTCCTTAGTTAAATGGATATAACAAGCGCCTCCTAAG
>NZ_CALFLA010000085.1 GCF_937880195.1 uncultured Blautia sp. | reverse complement strand
AAATATAAAAGAAAAACTTCCACTTAAGAAAAAATGGAAGTTTTTCAGTGCCCTTATTTTCCGGGCTTTTTGAACCATTTTGATACGGTTTGAACAGCAGATTATCTCTTGCTGAACTGCGGAGCGCGACGAGCTGCTTTGAGACCGTATTTCTTACGCTCTTTCATACGTGGATCACGTGTAAGGAATCCAGCAGCCTTAAGAACTGGTCTGTACTCAGCGTCTGCCTGAAGAAGCGCTCTTGCAACGCCGTGTCTGATAGCACCAGCCTGTCCTGTGTATCCGCCGCCCTTTACGTTAACGAGAACGTCAAATTTGCCCTCTGTCTCTGTAGCAACAAGCGGCTGACGAACGATTACTTTCAGAGTCTCAAGACCGAAGTACTCGTCGATATCTCTTTTATTGATTGTGATTTTGCCTGTACCAGGTGTAAGGTAAACTCTTGCGATTGATTTCTTTCTTCTTCCTGTTCCGTAGAATTTTGCGCTAGCCAATGTTTCCTACCTCCTCATTAAAATGTTAAGACTTCCGGTTTCTGAGCCTCATGCTTGTGCTCCGGTCCGGCATAAACGAAAAGTTTCTTGTACATGGTTCTTCCCAGAGGTCCCTTCGGAAGCATGCCTTTAACAGCCAGCTCAACAACCTTTTCCGGTTTCTTAGCCATCATTTCTTTTAATGTGGTCTCTTTCATGCCGCCCACATAATCGGAGTGATGATAATAGATCTTCTGATCCATTTTCTTTCCTGTAACTTTAATCTTGTCAGCGTTTACGATGATCACATAGTCGCCTGTATCTACATGCGGTGTAAACTGAGGTTTGTTCTTACCTCTTAATACACTTGCAACACCAGATGCCAGACGGCCCAGTGTACAGCCTTCTGCGTCAACTACATACCATTTTCTTTCGATTTTATCTGGATTAGCCATATAAGTCTGCATGGTTTTACCTCCTGTTATTTATCAACGATTAAATAATTTGTATCACCGCGGTGTTCCGCGATACTGAATAATTCCTGGTGATCAGTGCAAAAAAATAACCGCGGAAATGTCCGAAACCGCTGATAAAAACACCTTTGCCGGGGCTTTGGCTCAGGAGTCATCGCACTACGTCACATTGAGTAATTGTACTATACACCTTTGGTTCTGTCAACTGTTTTTTACGGGTTTTTACAAAAATACCCAAGTTATTGTTGCTGTCCAGTTATTCCGCTGGCCTTACTGCTTCACACTCAAACGTACAAGCGCTCTCTGGAGCTTGGCTTTTGCCATCTTGTAATCCTGGTCTGTCAGTCCGGTACGGTGCAGCTTTTCTTCTGCTCTTGTCCGGGCTAATTCTGCTCTTTTGATATCAATATCTTCTGCCCATTCCCAGGTAGTTGCAAGAAGACTGCATTTTCCGTCCATGACGGAAAGCATTCCGCCGATACATGCCGCGTCCCGACGGGTTCCGTCCTCCATAACAACATGAGCCTCGCCCATACCAAGAGCCGTACAGAAATTACAGTGACCTGCCAAAATAGCCAGGTCGCCTGTAATACTTCTGCATACAACTCTTGTTACGTCTCCCTCAAAAAGAAGACCGTCCGGTGTTCCGATCTGTAATGGAAAGGTGCTCATAAGCAGCCTCCTTTACTGTTTCTTTGCTTTTTCAAATACTTCGTCAATAGTGCCGGAGAAAAGGAAACAACTCTCTGGAACGTCGTCGCATTCTCCGTCAAGGATCATACGGAATCCGCGCAGAGTTTCTTTAAGAGGAACATACTGTCCCGGCATACCGGTAAACTGCTCCGCTACTGAAAAACTCTGAGACAAAAATCTCTGGATCTTACGGGCTCTGTTTACAGAAAGCTTATCCTCCTCGGAAAGCTCATCCATACCCATGATCGCAATAATATCCTGCAGTTCCTTATAACGCTGAAGCACCTGCTGCACACGACGCGCAATTTCATAATGTTCCGTTCCCACTACCTCCGGGGAAAGAATACGGCTGGTTGATTCCAGCGGATCTACTGCCGGATAAATACCCTGGCTGGCAATATCACGGGAAAGTACCGTGGTTGCGTCAAGGTGTGAGAAAGTGGTGGCCGGAGCCGGGTCAGTCAGGTCGTCCGCAGGCACGTAAACCGCCTGAACGGAAGTGATGGAACCTTTTCTGGTGGAAGTAATACGCTCCTGCAGCGCTCCCATTTCCGTTGCAAGAGTTGGCTGATAGCCTACTGCGGAAGGCATACGTCCAAGCAGGGCGGAAACCTCAGATCCCGCCTGAGTAAAACGGAAAATATTATCAATAAAAAGAAGCACGTCCTGATTTTTTTCATCTCGGAAATACTCTGCCATAGTAAGTCCTGAAAGGCCTACTCGCATACGCGCTCCCGGCGGCTCGTTCATCTGTCCGTACACCAGGGCAGTTTTATCAATAACGCCGCTTTCTTTCATTTCATTATAAAGGTCGTTTCCCTCTCTGGTACGCTCTCCAACTCCGGTAAATACAGAAAGTCCACCATGGGCTGTGGCTACGTTATGGATCAGTTCCATGATCAGAACTGTTTTTCCTACGCCGGCTCCTCCGAACAGACCGATCTTACCGCCCTTTGCATAAGGACAGATCAGATCCACAACCTTGATTCCTGTTTCCAGGATCTCTGTTGCCGGAGTCTGCTCTTCATAGGAAGGCGCCGGGCGGTGAATTGCCCACTGCTCCTTTGTCTCCGGCGCCGGAAGATTATCTACCGGCTCTCCAAGAAGATTAAATACACGGCCCAGACATTCTTCACCTACCGGAACCTTGATAGGACCTCCTGTATCTAATGCCTTTGTACCGCGCACCAGACCGTCTGTGGAACTCATGGCAATACAGCGGACAGTGTTGTCTCCAATCTGCTGAGCCACTTCCACGATCAGCTTTGCGCCTTGATTCTCAATTTCAATGGCATTGAGAAGTGCCGGCAGTTCATCGTGCGCAAAGCGGATGTCCAGTACCGGACCGATGACCTGCACTACTTCGCCAATGTGTTTCTCGCTCATCTATGAATCTCCTCTAATTTTCATTATGGGTCGGGGGCTTAAAATGTCACTTTTCAGTAAACGCTTAGATGCCCTCGGCGCCTGCAACAATCTCCGTGATTTCCTGCGTAATGCTGGCCTGACGGGCGCGGTTGTAATACAGATTCAGCTGGTCGATCATTTCGCCGGCATTTTTCGTAGCCGCGTCCATGGCTGTACGTCTGGCTGCCAGTTCGCTTGCCAGACTTTCGCATACGCCGCCGTAGATCAGACCCGCCACATATTCCGGCACAATAGCGTCAAAGACCTCTGTACTGCCAGGTTCATAAAGAGTCAGGTTCCTTACTGCTGAATCCTTATCTTTGCCCGCCTCTTTTTTCAGATCAGTAAGAGGCAGCACAGAAAACGCTTTTGGCTGCTGAGAAAGCATGGACACAAAATTGGTATAACAAAGTTCGATATGTCCAAACTGGCCTTCCCTGAATGCCCGGCAGAGAAGATCTGCCATTTCAAAGCAGTCTCCTACAGAAACTTCAGCAGTTTCCCCGAATGCATCGGTAAGGATTTCTATCTTTTTCCGGCTATAATATTCTACTGCCTTTTTTCCCACGGGAAGGACCACATAGTCCTTTCCGGCGCTGACCTCTTCCATACATTTAAACAGATTTGTATTATAACCGCCTGCCAGTCCCCGGTCTCCGGCAATTACCACATAACAATGTCTGTCTTTTTTTGCTTCTGCCGCATATATAGAACTGAAATCTGTATTATTGACAGCAATCTCCGTAAGGGTATTGTGAAGGGTTCTAAAATAAGGTCTGCAGACCTCAGCCCGTTCCTTTGCCTTACGCAGCTTGGAGGATGCTACAAGTTCCATTGCCTTGGTAATCTGCATAGTGCTCTGCACACTTTTGATACGCAGTTTTACCGCTTTCATGTTTGCAGCCATTTTATTTCCTCCTCATCACATTATTTCACAGGTCTTGTGTCAAGAAAGTTTCTGGTAAAGGTTTCCAGAGCCTTCTTTAAGCTGGCTTCTGTATCCTCCTCCAGCTTTCCGGTATTACGGATCGCCTGCATAGCAGACATACCGTCCGCATCTGTATCCAGGAAAAGAAACAGTTCTTTTTCGTACTGGCGTACGTCCTCAACTTCAATTTCTGACAGAACGCCATGAACTACTGCATAGAGAATTGCAACCTGTTTTTCTACAGGTACCGGTTCATTCTGGTTCTGTTTCAGTACCTCTACAATACGTGCGCCCTGCTCCAGACGGGCTTTTGTATCTGCATCCAGATCAGAACCAAACTGTGCGAAACTCTGAAGCTCTCTGTACTGAGAATAGATCAACTTCAAAGTACCGGCAACCTTTTTCATTGCCTTGATCTGAGCGTTTCCACCAACTCGTGACACAGAAATACCCGGGTTTACCGCAGGCATAACGCCGGAGTGGAAAAGCTCTGTCTCCAGAAAGATCTGTCCGTCTGTAATAGAGATAACATTTGTAGGAATATATGCGGAAACGTCTCCCGCCTGTGTTTCAATAATCGGAAGGGCAGTCAAAGAACCGCCTCCATGGGCGTCGTCCAATTTTGCCGCGCGCTCCAGAAGTCTGGAATGAAGATAAAATACATCTCCCGGATAAGCCTCACGTCCTGGCGGACGGCGGATCAGAAGAGAAAGCGCACGATAGGCAACCGCATGTTTACTGAGATCGTCATAAATAATCAGCACATGCTTTCCTTTATTCATAAAATATTCGCCCATAGCGCATCCAGAATATGGGGCAATATACTGCAGCGGGCTGGCTTCAGATGCTGTTGCCGCCACAACCATAGTGTAATCCATAGCGCCGTTTTTTGTCAGGGTTTCTACAAGGTTGGCAACTGTGGAACGTTTCTGTCCAATGGCTACGTAAATACAGATCATATCCTTACCCTTCTGGTTAATGATCGTATCTACTGCCAGGGTCGTTTTTCCTGTCTGACGGTCTCCGATGATCAGTTCTCGCTGTCCTCTTCCAATAGGGATCATAGAGTCAATGGCCTTGATTCCTGTCTGAAGAGGTTCATGCACCGAGCGTCTCTCACAGATTCCCGGAGCCGGGCTTTCGATAGCCCTAAATTCTTCTGTTACAATAGGTCCCGCACCGTCGATGGGCTGTCCCAAAGCATTGACAACTCGGCCGATCATGGCTTCGCCTACCGGAACGGAAACTACCTTTCCGGTGCGCTTCACTGTCTGGCCCTCGCCGATATTTTCATCGGAACCAAATAATACGATGGATACACTGTTTTCTTCCAGGTTCTGAGCCATGCCGTAGCTTCCGTCCTCAAATTCCAGAAGCTCGCCTGCCATACAGTTTACAAGTCCGCTGGCTCTGGCAATACCGTCGCCTACCAGTAAAACTGTTCCTGTTTCATTCTGCTGGATCGTGTTTTCGTAATATTTGATCTGACTGCGGATGACCCTGGATATTTCTTCAGGTTTTAATTGCATGTTTCCATACCATCCTTTAAACAATTATTTCGTCAAGTTTTCTGGAAAGAGCAGATAGACGTCCCTGGACAGTACCGTCCAGAAGTTTGCCTTCCAGTTCTACACGAAGCCCTGCCACAACGGATGGATCCGTTTTCTGGCTCAGGGAAATCTTCCTGCCGCTGATCTTTTCCAGCTTTTGTTTCAGCGCCTCCATCTGTGCGTCATTCAGGGGAACAGCCCCTGTCACCACAGCTTCGGCAATTCCATGATCGGCGTTATAACGCCGTCTGAACTCCTCGCAGCAGCCTCCGTACTCCCGGAGTATATTCCGCTCACAAAGGATCTTTATAAAATTCACCAAATATTTTTCAGCCTGCTCTCCAAAAGCCTGATCCACAAGAAGGATTCTTTCCTTCCACGGAATAGACGGTTCGCAAAGAAGCTTCATATAATCTGGATTTTCCCAGAAGATCTGCCGGATCTCCTCCATCTGGCTTCCTATGGATTCCACAAGCTGTTCTTCGACGGCAAGCTCATACAGGCTGCCGCCATAGACTCTGGCAGTCTGTGTCATGATGTCTCACCCACATTCGCAATAAAATCATCAATAAGTTTCGCGTGATCTTCCTCTGATATCTCTCTCTCGATCACCTTACCTGCGATCTCCATTGCCATACCGCCAATTTCATCCTTGATCTCATTCACTGCTTTGCGTTTCTCCTGCTCAATATCAGCTTCTGCTTTGGCTTTGATGGCCGCAGCCTGGCGGGAAGCCTCCAAAAGAAGTTCCTCACTCTGTACAGACGCTGTTTTCTGAGCGGAAGCCACGATCTCATTGGCTCTGCCCTTAGCTTCAAGCATGTCCTGCTCATACTGGGTCTTCATTGCCTCAGCCTCTTCTTTTGCTTTCTGAGCGTCGCGGATCTGGGCGTCTGCCATCTCCTTGCGCTTTTCCAGAATATTATTAATAGGCTTGAATAAAAACCGTTTGATCAGATATACCTGAAGAAAAAGGTTGCAGATTGTTGCAATAAAGGTCCAGGGTACAATACCGACTAATTCCTGTACCTGCATAAGTTCAACCTCCTGTTCTTATACCCGGCTGTTTTCATATACTGTAATTATCCCAGGAATTTCATGAACATACCAGGAGCTACGAAGATCAGAAGAAGACCTGTAACAAAACCGTAGATACCTGTCGTCTCTGCAATGGCACATCCAAGAAGCATAGTAGAAGTTACGTCGCCTTTGCATTCCGGCTGACGTCCGATAGCTTCAAGAGCTTTTGCTACTGCGTTACCTTCACCAATACCAGGTCCAATACCTGCGATCAGGGCACATCCTGCTCCTATTGCGCAGCCTGCAAGTGCAATACCTTTTGCCAAAACTGTAAAATCCATAATACAATCCTCCTGTTGTTTTTATTCTTAGATTTTGATTTCTTATTCTTCTGCTGCGTTTGCAATATACATAACTGTCAGCATACAGAAAATAAACGCCTGCATAAACCCTGAGAACCAGTCAAAATAGACAGACAGAATCGCAGGAACACCCACATCAAGAATGGGGATCTGTGAAAGGACGTTTCCCAGAACACCGGGAAGAAGTCCCAGAAGCGCGGAGCTGGCTACTGCCAAAGCGCCGTAGATCAGTCCATTGATAACTACGCCGGAAAGTATGTTTCCAAAATGACGGCATGCCATACTGATAGGCGTGGCCAGTTCTGAAAGCACATTAAAAGGAGTCATAATGGCAATGGGCGTTGTAAATCCCTTCAGATATCCGCCAAAGCCTCCTGTTTTGATCTTTTGCGCAGTGATCATGATAAATACTACCACCGCCCAGGCCGCCTCTGTGGAAAGGTCTGCCGTAGGACTTCGAAGACCCACCAGACTGATCAGGTTCGATACCACACTGGTAACAAACAAAGCTGCCACAAAAGGTATAAGGTGGCAGAATTTTTCACCCATATTTCCAATTACAAACTTATTCGCCTGTTCCACAAGCATTTCTGCAAGAGCCTGTCTCTTGGAAATATTCTCCACCTTAAGATCATGGGTCAGCCAGATACAAAGACCGGTTATAAGGAGCATCACGATCCAGCTTACCACCATGGTTTCGCTGATCTGGATATCACCCAAAATAGGAATATCTGTTGGGATCGTAAAATAGACCTTTGCACCGGATATATCCAGTTCCATCTACATTTCCACCTCCTGGCTTTTTATATTTTCTATAGAAAACTGCTGTGCTTCAAAAACGCTTCAACGCTCTTGCCGGGAAATGCGCGCTGCGTCTCCCTCTGCGCGTCTCTGCAGTCACAATCAGTAATTCATCTTAATTTTAGTTGCTGTTCACACCTTATCTTACTTTTTCTGAAATAACGCATACAGCTTAATTCCTGTTGATGGGAATAAAAGCGGGATCAATCCTGCCGCAAACTGAAAACAGGGAGCCACAATGGTAGCCACCGCCCACAGCATCTGAAGCAGCATCCTCTGAGAATAGCTTGCCTTAAGCCTGGCCCGCGCCATAGCTTCATCCTGGGCTGCCGCCGCTTTCTGCACAGTCAGTCCCATAAGAAAAAAATTAAGAACAGCTATGATGCCGCCGCCGATCCCTCCAAGGATCACCGTATAGTCAAAAGGTATTTTATCCGGCATGATTCCATGAAGCACAGCAAAAACGATCCACATAAGTACGACGCCTGCCACAGTATAAAGTATTACCTTTTTTGTTTCTTTTTTTACTGCCGGCTGAATTTCACCAAACATATCATTTCTTCCCTTCTGTTATAAAGTACCGTTTTGGCGTTTAAATATGCCTGTTAAAGGATGATTTTTGGGGATTTTTGCGCTGGCTCCTCTTCTGGTCTTCCATAACCTTAAGATACAGCTTATAGGCTACCATAAAAGAACCTCCCAGTCCAAAAAAGAATCCCGGAATATAGATCCACGCTCCAAGTCCTCCATGGACGTTCAGCCACCAGCAGGCTGCAAGGCAGAGAAATATAGGCGTTATAAAAGACAGTCCAAACTGCGTCAGCATGGTTAAATTTTTTATGACATCCATCCAGTTTTTCATCTCTGATTCTCCTGAAAAATACTTTTGATCTGCTTGCTTCTGCCAAAACTTTATGTGTATTTTAACATAATTATTCTGGAAATACAACTTGTTCTTACGTGTATTCACAACATTTTTGTTTTACCACCAAAAATATTGTAATTTGTCTGACAGCCAAAAATCTCTCCTAAAACAAAAAATCCCTGAAAGTTTTTTGTAGCTTTCTGGGATTTTTCTTATTCTGCCTACAGTTCTGCAGACTTATTTTTCGTATTCTACAACAACAGTTTCTCCTGGAACTGCAGCTCCTGCGTGAGGAGTCACGCCTTTGATGTCATCCATGTTGGTAACGATCATAGGAGTTACGCAGCTATAGCCTTTTCCTTTAATGAAGTCCATATCAAACTCCATAAGAAGATCGCCCTTCTTTACGGAATCTCCTGCTTTTACCTTTGGTGTGTATCCTTCGCCTTTCAGGGCAACTGTATCCATTCCAATATGGATCAGAAGCTCCAGGCCGTCCGGTGTGCTGATGCCAATGGCATGAAGAGTGTCAGCGATCATGGAAACTGTTCCGTCTGCAGGGCTATATACCTTACCCTCTGATGGCTCAATAGCAATTCCATCGCCCAGGATCTTTTGTGAAAACATAGGATCTTCAATATTCTCCAGAAGAACAGCTTCTCCTTTCAGAGGCGCATAAAGTTTATTGTTTTTTTCTTTTTTTCCGAATAATCCTTTAAACATGAGAATATCCTCTCTTTCTTTTTTCTTATCCTATCACATTTTACTGAAATATTTCAAGCTCTTCTCTGCATGTACGGAAAAGGAGGATGCCCGCGCACCCTCCTCTCCTGTTATGTACAATTATTTATTTACATAATTTTTTAAATTCGTCTGCAACAAACTGTACCTGTGTTCCGATGATAACCTGTACGTTTGTTTTGCTTGGACGGATTACGCCTGCCACACCTGCAGATTTGATCTTTTTGTCATCAACCTGTGTGTAGTCTTTGATCTCAAGACGAAGTCTTGTGATGCAGTTGTCGATAGTTGCAACGTTCTGCGCGCCACCAACACCTTCAAGAATAATTCTTGCAACTTCTGTAAAGTCGTTGTTTGCAAGAGTTACTTTTGTTTCATCATCGTCGTCATCCTCACGTCCCGGAGTCTTCAGATCAAACTTAGTGATCGCGAAACGGAATACAACATAGAATACGATGAAAGCTGCGATTCCAAGTGGAAGGATCAGCCATGTCTTAGCTGCAGCCGGCAGAGATGCGGAGAACAGAAGGTCTGTTGCACCAGCAGAGAATGAGAAACCTGCACGGAAGCCAAGAGCTACTGTAATAAATGTAAAGATACCATAAAGCAGAGCGTAGATTACATACAGTACAGGAGCAAGGAACATGAATCCGAACTCGAACGGCTCAGTAACACCGCAGATAAATGCACAAACTGCTGCGGAAGCTACAAGACCGATAGCAACTTTTTTCTTGTTGCTCTTAGCTGTATGGATCATAGCAAGAGCTGCACCTGGGATACCGAACATCATACATGGGAAGAATCCTGACATATACATACCAAGGCTCCATGTAACGTCTGCGGAAGTCTCACCTGCCCAGAAGTGGGTAAGATCGCCAAGACCGATAGTATCAAACCAGAATACGTTGTTCAGCGCGTGGTGAAGACCTGTCGGGATAAGCAGACGGTTCAGGAATGCGTAGATACCTGCACCAAGAGCGCCCATGCCTGCAATTCCTTTACCAACTGCTACAAGAGCACCGAAGATCAGAGGCCATACGAACAGCAGAACTGCGGAAACAACGATGGAAACCACACCTGCAACCATAGCCACGCTGCGCTTTCCGCTGAAGAATGCCAGCCAGTTCGGAAGTTTTGTGTTTTTGAATTTGTTGTAGCATGTAGCACCGATTACACCGGCAAGGATACCGATGAACGGGTTAGCGATTTTCTGGAAAGCCAGAAGCTGTGTCTGGTTCTCAGCAACGCCAGGTCTGATAACAGTTACAACGCCTTCGCTGAGAAGAGTTGTGATCATCAGCCAAGAAGCAAGAGCTGCAAGACCAGCAGTACCGTCGTGGTCGTCAGACATTCCAACACCAACGCCGATTGCAAACAGAAGCGCCATATTGTCGATCAGGGCGCCGCCTGCCTTTACGAGGAACAGGCCGATTGTGGGAACAAGACCAGTGATCTCGCCGCCCTGCATGGTTGCCGGACACATCAGATATCCAATACCCATAAGGATACCGCAGATCGGCAGACATGCAACTGGAAGCATTAACGCTTTACCCAATTTTTGAAGCCATTTCATCATTGTAAAAATCCTCCTTCTTTTTTGGTTTTGTGAATCATATGCTCTTTTCTCAAAACCTTTTTCATATTTACTTTACCAGATAAGATTCATGAAGTCCATATGTTTTTTTATGATTACTTTATAATTTTTTTAGATTTTTTATAATTTCTTTTATTATGCTCATCATCTTTTATCAAAATTCAACAATATTCTTTTTCCTTCTATTGCTTTTTCTTTTTTCCACTTATATAATAGCATTATAATTGCAGTTTCTAAATTTTTACAGAAATTTGCTTGTTCCGGAAAAGGAGGTACTTTTCTTGCAGAATATGACCAAATATGCCCTTAAAGCCTCTCTAAAAAAACTTCTGGCCCAAAAGCCCCTGGATAAAATAACCATCAATGACCTGACTTCTGACTGCGGCATCAGCCGTATGACTTTTTATTATCATTTTAAAGATATCTACGACCTGCTTGAATGGGTCTGTCTGGAAGAATCCCGCAAGGCTCTCCAGGGCAAAAAATCTTATGTCACATGGCAGGAAGGGCTGCTTCAGATTTTTGAAGCCGTTTACGAAAACAAATCTCTGGTTCAGAATGCCTATCGCTCCATCAGCAGAGAACAGATTGAAAATTATCTTTTCACCCTAACCCACGGCGTAATCATGGAGGTAGTAGAAGAACAGTCAAAAGGGCTGCCTATCTCTGCCGAACACAAGGCTTTTATCGCTGATTTTTACAAATACAGCTTTGTTGGAATCCTTCTTGACTGGATCAGTCAGGGAATGAAAGCCGATTACCAGTCCATCGCAGATAACATCTGCACTACTCTTCATGGATGTATCCTGAAATCCATTCATAATTATACAAATCCTGAGAAATGATGAATTTTTTATCATTTCTCTTTTTTTGTAAATTGAGTTTCAGGCAAAATGGCAATACTATAACCACATATTATTTACAGACTATTTCACAGAAAGGTGGTTTTAATATGGCAAAAAAAGCCATGAAGATCGGACTTGCGTTTGCAGCCGGAGCCGGCGCTGCCGCTGTTCTAGCCAAAACAGCCTCCAAAGAAAGCGGCGGGGCAAAAAAAGCTCCTGCAGCAAACAATGATTATCGTAATACAGAGCGAGGCAAATACGAAAAAAACAGTAAGGGTATCTATTACAGCAACGGAAACTATGAAGCCTTCGCCCGACCGGAAAAACCTGAAGGTGTAGATAAGAAACACGCTTATATCGTAGGCAGCGGTCTTGCTTCCCTGGCTGCAGCATGTTTTCTTGTCCGTGACGGTCAAATGCCCGGAGATCATATCCATATTCTTGAAGCCATGGACATTGCCGGAGGCGCCTGTGACGGAATTTTTGATCCCAGCCGAGGCTACGTTATGCGTGGCGGACGTGAAATGGAAAATCATTTTGAATGTCTTTGGGATTTATTCCGCAGTATTCCATCTATTGAAACGCCGGGAGTTTCCGTCCTTGACGAATATTACTGGCTGAATAAGCACGACCCTAACTATTCTCTTTGCCGCTCCACTGTTAATCGTGGTCAGGACGCTCACACTGACGGTAAATTTAATCTCAGCCAAAAAGGCTGTATGGAGATCATGAAGCTGTTTATGACAAAGGACGAGGATCTCTATGACAAAAAAATCGAAGATGTTTTTGACGATGAAGTATTTCATTCCACTTTCTGGCTGTACTGGCGCACCATGTTCGCCTTTGAAAACTGGCACAGCGCACTGGAAATGAAGCTCTATTTTCAGAGATTCATTCACCATATTGCAGGACTTCCTGATTTCAGCGCGCTGAAATTCACCAAGTACAATCAGTATGAATCTCTGATCCTTCCTATGCAGAAGTACCTGGAAGCAGCCGGAGTTGATTTTCAGTTCAATACAGAAGTCACCAATGTTCTTTTTGACTTTAAGGACGGAAAGAAAACAGCCTCAGCTATTGAATGCCGGGTAAAAGGCGTAGAAAAGGGCATTGTACTTACAGAAAACGATCTGGTTTTTGTCACAAACGGAAGCTGTACAGAAGGAACCATTTACGGCGACCAGAACCACGCCCCCAACGGCGATGCAGAAGTACGTACCAGCGGATGCTGGAATCTCTGGAAAAATATTGCAAAGCAGGATGCAAGTTTCGGACACCCGGAAAAATTCTGTTCAGACATCAGCAAAACCAACTGGGAATCTGCAACCATCACCACTTTGGACGATAAGATCATCCCCTATATCACAAATATCTGTAAACGTGATCCCCGAACCGGAAAAGTGGTTACAGGCGGTATAGTAAGCTGTCAGGATTCCAAATGGCTTCTTAGCTGGACCATTAACCGTCAGGGACAGTTTAAAGATCAGGATAAAGATAAAGTATGCGTATGGGTATACGGACTTTTCACCGATGTTCCCGGCGATTATGTAAAGAAACCTATGAAAGAATGTACGGGAAAAGAAATCACAGAGGAATGGCTTTATCATCTGGGAGTTCCCACAGAAAAAATTCCTGAGCTTGCCGAAAACAGCGCAGTTTGTGTTCCAACTATGATGCCTTACATTACAGCTTTCTTTATGCCCCGAGCCAAGGGCGACCGTCCAGATGTAATCCCTGACGGATGCGTAAACTTCGCTTTTCTCGGACAATTTGCCGATACTCCCAGAGATACGGTCTTTACCACGGAATATTCTGTAAGAACTGCCATGGAAGCGGTTTATGGACTTCTTGGCGTTGACAGAGGCGTTCCTGAAGTATGGGGCAGCGTTTACGATATCCGCGAGCTTCTTGGAAGCACTGTAAAACTGATGGATGGAAAATCTCCTCTGGAAATTCAGCTACCCGGACCTCTGAATGCACTGAAAAAACCTCTGCTTCATTTTATAAAAGGAACTGTAATAGAAAAAGTCCTGCGAGACTATGACGTATTAAAAGACGGAATGTAAACAAAAGAGGTGTCGAAAAATTATCTGATTTGATAATTTTTCGACACCTCTTTTTTACCGCTTCAGCATGTAGATTCTCGTATCACCAATTCTGTATCTAAAAGCAGAGATCTCATTTCCGCATAGGGATCTTCCATCAGCTCCAGAAGCATTTCGCATGCCGTATAGCCCATCTGAAATTTCGGCTGGTTTACTGTCGTTATCGACGGAGTAGTCATTGCAGAAAATTCAATGTTATCAAACCCTACAACAATAATATCTCTGGGTACGTGAAGATGAAACCTCTTTGCCGCCCGGATAACAGCCGCAGCAAATACATCTGATATGGTAAAAAAAGCATTGGGATGTGTATCGGCATTCAAAAGCCTGCACACAGCCGCATACGCCATATCATAATTTACCTCCGGTATCTGAACAACCCACTGCCTCGGAATCGTAATCTGGGCTTTTGCCAGTGCATTCATAAAACCCTCCTGGCGTTTCCGGGCATATTTAAAGCTTAACGGACCATTGATCATTGCAGTCTTATGGCCTCCATTAGCAAGAAGATACTCTGTAGCAATCTCCGCTGCCCTGACATCGTCTATGCTTACATAAGGATATTCTGCATCTTCATTATACTCACAGCATTGTACCAAAGGAGCAATATTTCTTATTAACTCCAGATTCTCCACTGACAGACGGTTTAAAAGGATTACCCCTGCCGCATTCACACGACGTAAAAGATTACAGAAATCCACCATATTTCCCTTGTTTAAATGTGATTCATGGATGATCAAGTGACATCCATGAGCTTTTGCGGAAACTCTTGCGCCACGTATTACTTCTTGGTAAAATACATTCTCAATTCCCGGAATGTTCATAACGATCAATGGTTGTGTCTCTCTTGCAACAGTAACTGTTTTTTCGATTTTACATCCCAATTCCCGCATAGCTGATTCTACCCGCAGGATTGTAGATTCTTTTACCAGTTCTCTGTGATTCAGGACTCTGGATACAGTTGCGGAAGATACTTCAGCTTTTTTTGCGATTTGTGAAACCGTAATTTTTTTCATATGTATTTCTCTTCTTCTGCTTAGTGATTTCTTCTATTATATCCTATTTGCATCCTGTTTAACAGATGTTTTTAATCAGCTTTTTTCAGTCTCTGCTTAATCTGTGGCCCAACAATCTGAACCATGATCACAAGCAGAAGGATAATTCCCTTTATCGCATTGTTGATCAGTGAATCCATTTTCAGTGAAATGATAATCTTATCTATAATTGTATAAGACATTGCTCCAAAAAGAATCCCCAGACATTTTCCCTTTCCTCCGGACATACTGATTCCGCCCAGAACCGCCGCTGCAATGGCATACATTTCATAGCTGTTTCCCGTAGTAGCCGGGTCCGCTGACGCATTCATTGCGATCCAGAGAAATGCAGCCAGACCTACAAGACCGCCGGCAATCACAAACACAGAAATTTTTACTGCTGCCGTATTAATACCCGCCATATGCGCTCCCTTAAGATTACTTCCAACGGCATAAACTTTTTTTCCATATTTCGTACTGGTTGTAATATATACAAATACAAACGTCATAAGAATCAATATCACGCCGACAATGGGAACAGAAGAAATTTTTCCATTTCCAAAATTATAAAGTGTCTGATACGAAGACTGGCTGTTTGCCATCTTATACACAGAGCTGCCTCCCCCAATCAGAAACTTATCCACATGCTGGCATATATATTGTGCAAAAGAGCGATATATCAGCATAGTTGCCAGTGTTACAATAAACGCAGGCATCTGTATCCACCCCACCATTACGCCGTTAACCAATCCACAGAATGCCCCAAAAAGAATTGCAAAAACAAATGTCAGAAAAATACTATCTGTAAGATTAAACACCATGACAGAAAAGCCGCCATCCAGAGCAAGCATAGAGCCTACAGACAAATCGATTTCTCCTGTAATACAAATAAGTCCCATTCCAAGTCCAATGATTCCAATTACAGCAGAGTGACGGAAAACATTCATCATACCACTCCACGTCAGTCCGTTTGTTGTAATTGCATACACAATAAAAATTGCCACAAATACAAGAATAAAGCTATATTCTCCACAAAAGCTCATAATCCGCTCTGTAGCAGACTTGTTCTTACTGATCATTTTTTTTACCCTCCTCTGCCTGTACTGCATTTGTCGAATACATCATCACTGTTACCTCATCTATCTCTCCATGTTTCAAAATCCTGGAGATTTTACCATTATAAAATACTGCACAGTAATCTGCCACCTTCTGTATTTCAGGAATTTCAAGAGTATTGATCAGAATTGTTTTTCCCTGATTGGCAAGTTCCAGTATCAGTCTATATATTTCAGCTTTTGCACCTACATCGATTCCCTGTGTAGGATTATCCAGAAGCAGAATCTCTGCATCTGTATTCAGCCAGCGGGCAAGAAAAATTTTTTGCTGATTTCCCCCGCTTAAGGACACCACAGGATCTTCTGCATTGTTCGCTTTAATATTCAGCATAGTTTTGTACTTTTCAAACCGTTCTTTTTCTTGTTTTTTAGAAATTATTGGTTTCCATGCAGAAAGAGTGTGTTCTGATAAATACATATTTTCCAGAAGACTCATATCAGGGATCACTGAATTTTCTTTTCTATTGGCAGCAAGCATTCCAATTCTATTCTTCATTGCCGTATGAATTCCATGGTCATGCATGACTTTTCCATTTACCCGCATTTCTCCGGAGTAAGCTCTTGTCACACCAAACATGCATTGCATCAGTTCACTGCTCCCGGCTCCCTGAAGTCCGGTCAAACCTACGATGCTTCCTTTTTTAACTTTCAGATTAATATTATGAAAACCCTGTCCACTAAAATCCTTCAGTTCCAGGATCACATCTCCAAGTCTTCTCTCTTCATACACATCTCGATCAGAATAACGATCTCCCACCATCATTCGTGTAACAGCTTCCGGCGTTGTCTCTCGGATTTTTCCCGTTCCAATGAACTCTCCGTTCCGAAAAACTGTATATCGGTCTGCTAATTTGAAAATCTCCGGCATTTTATGGGAAATGAAGATAAAGGAAGTTCCTTTTTTCTTCAAATTATTTACAATTTCAAATAAATGAGCAACCTCCTCATTATTAAGAGAAGTAGTAGGCTCATCCAATATCAGCAGTTTGGCCTGAAAAAATAAAGCCTTTGAAATCTCCAGAAGCTGTTTCTGGCTAGTCTTTAGCTTGGCAACCAGTTCTGTAGGATCAATATCTACTCCCAGCTCCTGAAAAAGCTTTTCTGATTCTTGGATCATCTTTTTCTTATCAAGACATCCATATCTGGTAGTATATTCCTTATGGAGAAAAATATTTTCATAAACCTTCAGATCATTAAATAGATTCAGTTCCTGGTGGACAAACGCAATTCCAAGATTTTCTGACTGCTTAATTGTAATATTTTTTAGTTGCTTTCCATCAAATTCTATCTCGCCTTTCTCACATGGATACACTCCTGTAAGTACATTCATCAACGTAGATTTTCCCGCTCCATTTTCACCCAAAAGCGCATGAACTTCTCCTTTTTCCACTGTCAATTCCACATCTTTCAATACAGGAATTCCACTGAAGGCTTTGCAAATGCCTTTCATTTGCAACAAATTCATAATATCTCCTCCTTATGCTTAAAGGGGACCTGGCAAAAGTCCCCTTTAATTTTATTATCATGTTTTAGAAAGAAGGATAATCTTTTACATTATCTTTATTTACGATTTCACATGCGATCACATGATCTTGTTCAACCTCATTGCCGTCCAGATAATCAACCATATCCTGAATTGCCGTCTGAATCATAGCCGGGCTGTAAGTTACAGATACAATACCGCCAAACTGTCCGGAAATATCCTCATAGCTTTCACCTCTGAGAACTGCATACAGCTCATCAAGTCCGCCACAGCCTGTCAGATATGGTGCATTTCCAAGAAACGCCTCTTTTGTAGCGTCATCAATGCCTCCACCCTGAAGCGCTTCAAGAATTCCCATTGCAAGCTCATCATCCTCTGCATAGAACCATTTAATTTCCGCATTGGAAGAATCTCCAAGAAGAGATTCAAAAGAAGTCTTTGTATCGGAACGGCTCCAATTCATCGCACCGGAATATGTAATGGACTTCAGATCTTCTTCTGTCCATTTTGCGTCTTCTTCAATTGTTTTTCCATCATATTCCAGCTCGCCTGTAAGGTACTTTGTAAATCCATCGTTTCGCAGAGAGGTAACAGAGGAGGTGTCTCCCTCATACACATATACAGAATCTCCCGGCTGAAGTCCCTCTTCTACAAAATAAGCCGCACTTGCCGCACCAATTCCTTCATTATCACCCTTTACATTAGATACTGCGCTGTCAGCAACTCCTTCAATGATACGGTCAAAAGCGACATATGGAATTTCTGCATCAACAAGCTGCTGAATTGCAGACTGTACAGTATCATCGATAGGCTGAATAACAACTGCAATATTTTCTTCTCCTGCTGCAATAATATCTTCAATGTTTACAATCTGCTCAGCCGCATCTGCTGATGTGATCAGTTCTGCCGTATAAGTTCCTTCGTCATTTACTTCTTCGATTTTTTCCTTTGCAAAAGTTGCTACGGAACCTGTCCAGCCATGATCTTCCGGAGCTGTAAGCACATAAATATGGGTAGAATCACCTTCAGCTGCAAATACAGGGGCTACACTTCCCAGTGTCATAGCCGCAATAAGCATACAAACCAATGTTTTTTTCATGTTTCAATTCCTCCTTAAAAATTTTAATAAGCGGTTTTCCGCATTATTTTCAGATTATTATCAAATTACAAACTGGCGGAGATATTTTTGAGAAATCCGAATACTGTCAAGAATCTTCTCTTTTGACCCTTCAAAGGATCTGTCTTCCACTTCTATGCAGGTATAACCGTCATATCCTATGTCGGTCAGGGCTGATACATATTTTCCCCAGTCCACATCTCCAAGTCCTGGCAATTTAGGGTTCATGTATTCCAAAGGATAAGCCATTGTCCCACATTTTTTCAATTTCTCAGGGTACAGTTTTATATCTTTGTAATGTACATGAAAAATCTTATCCTTAAATTCATAAATCGGTTCTATATAATCCATCATCTGCCATACAAAATGAGAGGGATCATAATTAATTCCAATGTACTCACTATCAAGAATTTCAAAAACTTTTTTCCAGATTACAGGAGTAGTCATCAGGTTCTGTCCACCCGGCCACTGACTACTGTCAAAAAGCATAGGGCAGTTTTCAATAGCAATCTTTACTTTTTTCGACTCTGCATACCGAATCACCGGCGGCCAAATTTCTTTTACAAGCTCCAGATTCTCTTCTATATTCTTTGACTGGTCTCTCCCAATAAAGGTAGTTACCATATTCACGCCTAAAAGGCTGCTTGCGTCGATTACTTTATAAAGGTGTTCTATATTGGCCTTTCTTTTCTCTAAATTTCCATCCATAGTGTTGGGATAAAAAGCCAGTGATGAAATTTCCACCTTTTTCTCCCTGCAGTAAGAAATAATTTTTTCAGCCCTGGCTTCGTCCATGTTGCACACATCAATATGGCTTACGCCTGCATATCTTCTTTCTGCTTTTGCATTTGGCCAACAGGCCACTTCCACACATTCCAACCCCATTTGTGAAGCAATATCAATCATTTCTTCAAAATTGCAGTCTTCCAGAATAGAACTTACCAAACCCAGTTTCACTGTAATCCCTCCTCATCCGTTCGGACTGTCCGTCCTGTTTCACTTGATTTTAGGCTGGCAAACACTGCTTTCATTGCACTTAATACGCTACGTCCGGAAACTTCCGGCTCCTTTCCTTGTTCTATGGATTCCACGAAAGCGTCTATAATTCCTGATTTTGTCTGATTATCATTGGTCTGGATCTGGTCAATATCATAAAACACTTTACCTCCGTCCTTTCTGATAAGCTCCAGGCAGTAATCCGGATTTTCATATATTTTTAATATTCCTTCTGTACCATAAATTACAGTAGAATTATCTTCTTCTCCATAATAGGTCCAGCTTGCGGTCATAGTACCAAGAACTCCACTTTTCATTTTATAAATACAAACAGCGTTATCATCTACCCCTATAAGATTTCCATGCCTGTCTCTTTTATCGAGGGTTATCACTTTTGCAGTAGTTTCTTCTACAACGTCATCCAGAATATACTGAATCAGATCTGTCTTATGTACTCCCAAATCTGCCATAGCTCCCATGGCAGCCTTTTTCCTATCAAAAAACCATGTATTGGCTCCTGCATCAATACTCCAGCTTTCTGGTCCCCCATGTCCAAAAGTAGTCTGAAAAGTTATAGGTTTTCCGATATCCCCTCTTTTGATAAGTGTTCTGGCTTCCATATGGGCTTTTGCAAAGCGCTGGTTCTGACCAATCATAAGAATTCTTCCTGTATTCTCAGACTCCTCTACCATTGCCTGGCAATCCTTCAGCGTTGTTGCCATTGGCTTTTCGCAAAGTACATGTTTTCCAGCTTTTAAAGCTTTCAAAGTTATTTCTGCATGAGCATTGTTTGCTGCACAGACACTGACAGCCCCGATTTCTTTATTATCCAGAAGTTCTTCTATACTTTTATATGCAGTACAATGATATTTTTCCGCAAGCTCCTGTGCCCTCTGAAAATTCAAATCATAAAATCCTGCTATTTCTGCATCCGCATTGGACAGATATTCCGGAATATGCCGAACCTGTGCAATTTTTCCGCATCCGATAATTCCAACCTTTACCATTATCACCCATCCTTTCTTTTTAATTATTTTTCACTTTTCCTTTCATTTTTCAAATAAAACATATCATTTTTCATTTTTGCAGTCAATATATTTGTGCACTCTGTGCCTATATTCTATGTTTTGCAATATTATAACTGTCTATTTTTGACAGTTATAACTATTTTACGCATATATTTTCTGAAATTTTTTCATTTGTTTCATTTTTAAAACCGAACAAAAACCCAGTGTTTTCTATTACATAAAAAAGAAGCTCCGAAGAGCTCCTTTTTTATGGATCATTCTATAATGAGTTTTATTATTCTTCAGCAGTTGTTGCTTCTATCTCTGGCTCAGGTACTCCTTTACTGTGAACAGCGGTCAGCATAACCACAACTGCGTCTGGATCTGTTTTTAGATCAATATCCTTATCGGCTGCAATCGGCAGATCCTTTACACAAATAGTATCTCCGATCTTCATCTGTCCTACATCGACCTTAACCTTATCTACTAATGCAGACGGATATGCGGTATATGAAATTTCAGTCAGATTTTCCTGCAGCACGCCTGCCTGGAGCTTATCATGATTTACAATCACAACTTCCGCTACAGAATGTACTTTTTCATTACTTACAAGGGCCTGAAAATCTATTTCATCTACTCTGCCTGCAAGAGGATTAAAATCAACCTCCTTAATCAGAACATCAAACTTCTGCCCTTCTACATCCATCAGGATCTGACTTCCCTTGTTATCTGTTTTCAAAAGACGTTCTACATCCACTCTCTGCATTTTTACAGGAATGGAACCATGAATCTCACGTCCGAACAGATTTCCTGTTACATATCCTTCTCTTCTTAATCTTTTGGCTTTGACATCCATGCTTCGCTTTTCAGCTTTTAAAGTATTCATTTATCTTTTCCTCCAAAAATCTGATTGCTTAGCAGCCTTCAACTTTATAAAAAAGCAGGTTTTGTTAAGTAATATTTACTTTTTACATGTTCTATTATAGTCCTGTCTCCCAAAAAAGATTAACCAAATTTATATATCTTCGCACAAACATCTTGTACAATATTTCATATTTATCTCAATTGTATATTATATTCGAATTATTGTTTTGTGTACTTTTTTATCCACAAAGATACCAGAGCCCCACATTCTTTCTCCACATTTTTATACTCCAAAAATCCACCCTGGTTCTTCATAAAATTCTCTGCAATAGAAAGACCCAGCCCCTGATGTTTCCGATCATGACGGCTTTCATCCCCGCTGAAAAAAGCCTCTGCTCCATGAATCAGCGCCTCTTTTGAAAAACCCTGGCCATAATCTCTTACAGAAACTACAAGATAAGGATCCTCCAAAACCTTTTCGCAGATTTCTATTCGGATTCCTTTCCCTGGACTGGTATGCTCCAGCCCGTTGCTTACAATATTTTTCCAGGCTCGAAGAAGCTCTGTCCTGCTGCAGAGGATCTCTCCCTCATGTTCTCCTTCTTCTGTTTCCAGAAATACAGGAATCCGTTTAACTTCGCCCAGACGGCAGGCAGCCTCCTTAAACTCCCAGGCAAGATCAGAGCAGGAAACCCTTTCCTGTTCTGTCCTGTTCTTCTGTCCCTTTAAGACCTGGCGCATAGAATCCAGATATTGTTCTATATCCCGGGCGTTTTTTAAAATCTCCTGCACACAGAAAAGATCCTCCGAACAAAGCTCTCCCTCTGTCAGGAGCTCTGCATTTCCTCTTATCACAGTGAGAGGAGTCTTAATATCATGGGCAAGGGCTGATAATTGACGATTTCTTGACTGCTCTGCCTCCCACTGCTGCTGAAGGGATATTTTCAGTGCATCCTTCATTTTTTCCAAAGAACGCATGCTGTCTTCCATTTCCCTGATATTGGAAGACTGAACTTCAAAGTCAAGATCATTACAGGCAATTTTTTCTGTTACCTGAGCAAGCCCTGCAAGCTCTTTTTTCATTCTTTTGGCAAAATGTCTGGAAAGGATAAGGCCACTTAAAACAGTCAGTATTGTAAAAAGGCCTGCCATTAACCAGCTGGTCAGCTTTTCCGCAGGAGGAAGAATATCATTTAACTTTTCATTAGCATAGCGTACTTCAATGTAGTACTTAACAATACAGATTTCTCCATTCTTTCTCTGAAAAAAATGATAATATCCTTTTCCTCTTGCATACTGGTTATCTTTCTGATAGTTCTGCCATGCAGTTTCCTGGTCTTTCTTATCAAAGCTGCCATACAAAAATGTACCATCCTGGTCAAATATGCCAAACTGACTTCCAGAGGGAATTAATTCTTCTCCCACCTTTTCTGATTCCTTGATCGCCTCATTGTTTTTTTCTAATACCAGTTCTCCATAATTTGCAGGAAGAAGCCCCAGCCCCGATGTAAGGATCACAGCAAACATTAAAATAAAACAAAAAAACGCCCAGACAATCGTCAGCATAACAAAGCTTAAAATATATCCGGCAAATATTCCTGTCAGCGTCTTCTTTTTTTTATTTTTTATTTCCATTTATATCCAATCCCCCAAACTGTTTCCACAGGCGAAACTCCTGCTTTTAAAAGCTTTGCTCTGATATTTTTGATATGTTCTGTAATTGCAGAGCTGTCACTCTCTCCGTCATATCCGAAAACATGCTCATAGATTCTTTCTTTTGAAAACACCTGTCCCCGGTTCAGCGCAAGATATTCACAGATCCCATACTCACTTTTTGTCAGGGGAATTTCTTCTCCCTGATGATAAACCTGCCGGGACTCCAGGGAAAATTCCAGTTCTCCCAAAGTGACCCTGTGCTTCTTTTCTCTTCCTTCTCTGCGAAGGTGAGCCGCTACTCTTGCTCTCAGTTCCCCTATCCCAAAGGGTTTTTTGATGTAATCGTCTGCCCCGATCCCAAGGCCTGTGATCAGATCCGCCTCCTCTGTTTTTGCTGTTACAAACAGAATCGGGCAGTCCACCTGATCCCGGATTTTCCTGCACAGGCTGAATCCGTCTGTTCCAGGCATCATAATATCCAAAAGAATCAGCTGATAACAGCTCAGCATTTCTTCATTCAGCTCCTTGGGGTCTGTCAAAGTATCTACCAGATATCCCTCCTTTTCCAGCGCCCTTCGTATTACTTCAAGAATACCCTTATCATCATCAACAGCCAGAATCCTGTCCATTCCGTTTCCTCCTAATCGTTCTGCGCTCTTCCCTCATAAAAATGAAACCATAAAAAGATTATGGCACAAAGTATCATTCCCAGCAAGACGCAGGTTAAAATCTCCCCAGAGGATACCAAGGGTCTTCCAAGATCTGCCCTTCTTTGAAATTTTTCCGCCAGATACAAAGACGCTCCTCTTGCCGACCAGCTTCCGGGAACGTACTGCCATCTTCCATCCCCAAGTCCTGTAAGAAAAAGTGCGCTGAGCAATGTCTGCCCTATGGAAAATGCCAGAGACACAGCCTTTGAAAAACAAAGGTTTAAAAATAAATGTTCCAGATACAGAGGAATACTGCCCAACCACAACAAACCCCCTGTCTGAATAAAAACAGAAAAGGGAATTTCTCTGTTCTTAAGAAAGATCCAGTTTCCCCCTCCATAAAGGAGCATGGCGCCCATCACAGCCAGAAAAGCCATAAGCTCCAACGCCCCCAGCTTCGCTAATAGGGTTCCCTCTCTTTTACCCGGAATCATAAGCATTCCCTGAAAATGTCCTGGAAGCTCCAGATCCACACTGCCGGCACAGATCACAGACGCAAGAACCGGAAATGCGGCGCCAATAGCCTGCACATAAGCAGAAAACTGAAGCTGGGCGCTGATCCTTGTCCAGGCCAGAAAAACACCGCAGGATATAACCGGAACCAGTAAATGTACAGGAAACAAAAAACTATGACGTATCTTTATAAATTCCGCCTTTAATTTTTTCATCCCAATTCTACCTTCTTTCTATACCATTTTCTTCCCAAATACCAGATCAAAACAAACCACAAAAGAGAGACTGCCGCTCCTGCCACTGCCATAAAAGGATTCATAAGAGCGTCTGTATAAGTCAGCTGTCCCGGTTCTGCCACAAGTCCGTTAGGAAGGGTTTTTATAACCGGACACATCACTCTTGGAGTAATCCCATAAGGGATCAAAAAAAACCAGACTTTCAGCGAAGCAAGCGGGCCCACAATCTGACCTGCAGCCAGATTCAGGACTGCGGCTGGCAAAACTCCTGTTTTCTGGGTCAGAAAAAGGCAGAAAGGAAGCTGCCAGAGAGACGTGATCCAGATCAGAACTGCAGCCAGGATCTGGTTTCCAAAAGAGGGAGGATTAATAAAAACCATGTGAAGACCATCTTTCAGAAGCAGGGTTCCAAAGAACACAAATGCTGTAAGAGCAAGAGTTGCCATACCGCTTGCCACTGCGCACAAAAGTACCTTTGCATCCCATATTTTTCCCATGTCAGCAGGAAGAGAGCCTATGGTCCTGTTCTGTTTTTTCAGGTCTTTTCCTCCAACCAGACCGCAGGTGATGGTGAGAAAACCGGGCATTATCATCATATACCACCAGTTATAGCCGTCCATGGCAAAATAGCGATGAGTAAGCTGAGCTGATAAAAAGCTGCAGACCAAAGGCATCAATATGGTAAGTCCCCATAAAAAAGTATGTCTGTTTTTTAGTTTTTCTGCCTGAAAGTAAGCCCCCATTTATCCCACCTCTCTTTCTGCTGCTGCAATTTTCATAAAAAGGCTTTCCAGATTCATATCCTCTGTTACAGGCCCCTCATATCCCATTTTTCCATTTACCAGGATTCCGATATGATCTGCCGTCTGCTGGATCTCGCTTAAAATATGACTGGATATCATCACGGTCATTCCCTGGTCTGCAAAGCTGCGGATCAGGCCGCGGATCTCCTGTATTCCCAGAGGATCCAGCCCGTTGACAGGTTCATCCAGGATCAGAAGCCTGGGGTGTCCCAAAAGGGCAATGGCGATCCCAAGTCTCTGCTTCATTCCCAGAGAAAACTTTCCTGCAGGCTTCTTTCCTGTATCTGTAAGATTTACCATTTCCAGAACTTCCTTTATCCTTTCTTCTGTTTCTCCCAGGATCAGCGCCCTTACTTTCAGATTTTCCCAGGCAGAAAGGTTCTCATAAACAGGAGGGGTTTCTATCAGACTTCCTGTTTCTTCCAGATTCTTTCTGGTCCAGGGCGTTCCGCAAAAAAGAATCCTGCCGCTGTCAGGACGAAGAAGCCCTGTAAGCATTTTTAAGATCGTGGATTTCCCTGCGCCGTTTGGTCCCAGAAGGCCGTATACGCTGCCCTCAGGCACAGACATGGATATGTTGCGGATTACTTTGTGATGTTTAAAAGATTTTTCAAGATTTTTGATCTCAATAATATTCTGGCTCATTTTTGCCTCCTCTGAAAATTCCGGCTGTCTTTTCTCATAAGACTTATGAAAAAGTATTCCGGTGATTGTTTTCCTTTTACATTTACAGAATAAGAGGCAATTCTAAGGAATTTATAAGGAAATCATTTTTTTCATATTTTTTTGCTTCTGCCCTTCATTGACCTGTTCTTTTTCCACCGTTATAATAGATTCAAATATCCATACAGACAAAGGAGGCTTATCTTGGAGCATAAAAAAATCATTTCAAATTATGATCTTCAGGTAGATATCGGCAAAAAAATATTTCTGGACTACGACCAGGAAATGCTGATCCGACGTTTTGGACTTGCTGCTGATGAAGCCTGGATTTATCTTACTTACATGAATACACCCTGCCGGATCTGCCGAAAAACAGGGCGTATTGAAGAAGCTCTTACAGAAAATATCTGGAGCGAATGTCGTTCCTTCAATACAGTAATGACAATTTACGACCTTTTATGCTACCCAAAAGAAAAAACAGCTCCCGGATTATCCGGAAGCTGGTGTCCTGTTAGTAAATTTGCAGTTGTTGGAGGGCCTGACGCCTCCATATTTTCAAAAAAATATACAGACCTTTTTCAGGATCAGCCAGAAAAGCTGAAAATTGCCTGCAAAAACCTTGGAGGCATCCTGAAAAAATCTCTGGCAGGCGCCGACGTCACCTGTCAGGTTCCGGCAACGCCTTTTTTCCCGGTTCTTCTCCAGTTCTGGGAAGGGGATGAAGAATTTCCTCCAAAGCTCATGTTTCTCTGGGATGAAAATTCCATGAGATTTCTCCATTTTGAAACCACCTATTATCTCCAGAACGACCTTTTGGAAAGGCTAATAAAACAATTCTGAGCTGTTTCTTTTTCCGGGAAGCTGTTGTTATGGATCAGTAATATTCGTGATCGATCTGGATCACAGGAAAATATATGCTTCCAGGCAGCTCCCGGATTTTTTCTTTCAGACTATTCAAAATCTCGTTATCTGTCTTTTGGCATCCGCTTGGCACAGATACGTCAAAGATCAGATTGGTGCTTGTAGGTCCTTTTACCATACGGAAGTCATGCATACTGAAGGTATCATCCGTTTCCAGCACAAGGGCTTTAACTTTTTCTTTCATTTCCAAAACTTCTTTGTCGTCTGTGACAATAGGATCCATATGAATCGTTGCGGAGCAGTGCAGCTTTTCCTGAAGCTCATTTTCAATATGGTCGATCTGCTCATGGATTGTCTGGATATCTCCGTCTGCATCTACCTCCGCATGAAGAGAGATCATCACTCTGCCTGGACCATAATCGTGAACGATCAGATCATGGATTCCATAAACCAGTTTATGAGAAGTTACAATCTCCCTTATTTCATCAATAAATTCCTGCTTTGGCGGCTGTCCAAGAAGGAGATCCATAGTTTCTTTTATGGTTGTGGCTCCTGTATAAAGAATAAACAGTCCCACCAAAATTCCAAACCAGCCGTCCAGAAGAAGTCCGGTAAACTGACTGATCAAGGTTGCGCCCAGTACAAGAGCTGTAGATACTGTATCGCTTAAGCTGTCCATTGCCGTAGCGTTCATGGCTGCGCTTCCGATCTTCTTTCCCACAGAACGGTTATAATAAAACATATAGACCTTTACCAGAATGGACGCTGCCAGAATAGCGATGATTACCGGACTGCTTTCCACCGGCTCTGGATGGATCAGCTTATTTATTGAGGATTTTACCAATTCAAATCCCATGATCAGTATTGCCACTGAAACAAGAAAGCCGGAAATATATTCCATTCTTCCATGTCCAAAGGGATGTTCTGAATCCGGTCTTTGCCCTGAAATCTGAAATCCGATCAAAGTGATAATAGAAGATCCTGCATCCGACAGGTTATTAAATGCGTCTGCCGTAATGGCAATAGATCCGCTTAAAAAACCGGCGATCCATTTTCCAAGAAAAAGAAGGATATTCAAGCCGATCCCTACCGCTCCGCAAAGAGTTCCATAGGACTGGCGGACAGCAGGCGAAGTATAATTTTCCCTGTCTTTAATAAACAATGAAGCCAGCAATTTAATCATAATAAACCAACATCTCCTCTTAACTCTACAGTAAAAAATATGCAATAAAGCCCCTGATGGAATCCTGCTTCATTGCACATTTTGTAAATATATCAATTATTTCAGTCAAAAAATTCAATTCCCATCAGTGTTAGTCCATGAGCCGGAGCCGTAGGGCCGGAAGCTGCTCTGTCGCAAGCTTTCAGGATCTCTTTTACCCGTTCCGGCGGATACTGACCGTTTCCCACCTGGATCAGTGTTCCTGCAATGATCCTGACCATGTTGTACAAAAAGCCTTCTCCAGAAACACGGATGGTTACCATATCCCCGTCTCTGTACACATCGATTCCTGTCACTGTGCGCACTGTTGATTTTACCTGGGCTCCTGTACCGCAGAAACTTGCAAAATCATGGCGCCCGATCAGATAGGAAGTGGCTTCTTTCATTTTTTCCACATCCAGTTTATAATGATAAAAATAAGAATATAAACGTTCTGTAGGAACAGGAAATTTCCTGTTCAGAATCCTGTACTCATAGGTTTTTTCACTGTCGCAGTATCTAGGATGAAAATCCGGTTCCACTTCCTCTGAAAGCTGGATGCGAATGTCCTCAGGAAGCCTCTGGTTCAAAGCATAGGAAATCTTTTCTCCGGGAATCCTTGTTTCCGTATCAAAAACCGCTACATTTCCCAGGGCATGAACCCCTGCGTCTGTCCGGCTTGCGCCGATGGTCTCGATCTTTTCTCCCAGAAGCTCCGAAAGCGTGTCATTAAGAACTCCCTGAATGGTAATTCCGTTAGGCTGGATCTGCCAGCCGCAGTAATTTGTGCCGTCGTAGGCAACTACAAGTCCTATTCTTTTCATATTCCTATCACCCGAAAAGCTATGGCAACTGCCAGGTAAGCTGCCAGAATACCATATGTTACATAATCCTGTTTTTCATAGTGAAGAGGTTTCATCTGAGTTCTCTCCTCTCCTCCATGATAGCATCTTGCCTCCATTGCCATAGCAAGATCATTTGCCCGGCGGAAAGCAGAAATAAACAGAGGAACAAGAAGAGGAACCATATTTTTTACCTTTTGGATCAAATTTCCATTTTCGAAATCTGCGCCTCTGGCAATCTGCGCCTTCATGATCTTATCCGTCTCCTCCAAAAGGATAGGAATAAAACGAAGGGCAATGGACATGATCATAGCGATCTCATGAACAGGAACATGAAGCCTGTTTAATGGGCGAAGTCCCTTTTCCAGTCCGTCAGTAAGCTGATTGGGCGTGGTTGTTAAGGTCATGAGAGAAGAGCCGATCACCAGGTAGATCAGCCGGATTGCCATTCTTACTGCAAGGGAAATTCCTTCTTTTGTCATTTTAAGGAATCCCAGCTTCCAGATCACTTCTCCAGGAGTCAGAAACACATTAAAGGCCATGGTGATCAAAAGGATCACAAAGATCGCCTTAAGACCTTTAAAAATAAACTTTACCGGAACCTTTGATATTTTGATCAAAGCGGCAAGGAACACTGTGGCTACCGCATACCCCGGAATTGTGTGAAACAGGAACACAGATATAATGAATACCAGAGTTCCCATAAGCTTTGTCCTGGGATCCAGCTTATGAAGAGGAGAATCCGCAGGATAATACTGACCAATGGTAATATCTCTAATCATTGTTCCGCCCTCCCTTCAAAAGAGGAGAATTGCTTTTTTCAAGGGCTTTTAGAATATCCTCTGCAGCCTCCTCCACAGTTGTTGCATCAGGATCTACATGAAGTCCCTTTTCCTTTAAAGCATGCATGATATAAGTGATCTGAGGTGCGGCAAGCCCCATTTTTTCCAGCTCCTGATAATGAGTAAATACTTTTCTGGGCGTATCGTCAAAGGCAATGCTGCCATGATTGACAACGATCATTCTCTCTGCATATCTGGCAACGTCTTCCATACTGTGGGACACAAGAATGATAGTGATTCCACGTTCCTTATGAAGTCCGGCAATCTGATCAAGAATCTCGTCACGCCCTTTTGGATCCAGCCCTGCCGTAGGCTCGTCAAGGATCAGGATCTTGGGATTCATTGCAAGAACCCCTGCTATGGCTACTCTTTTTTTCTGGCCTCCAGAAAGCTCAAAGGGAGATTTACTGAAATTCTTTTCTTTAAATCCTACCTGAAAAAGCGCTTTTCTGGCTTCCGCCTCCGCTTCCTCACGACTCATACCCTGATTCATAGGACCAAAGCATACGTCTGAAAGTACATCGCTTTCAAAAAGCTGATGTTCCGGGTACTGGAACACAAGTCCCACCTGGCTTCTCAGGTTTTTTCTGTCATATTTTTCTGCCCAGACATCTTCACCATTATACAAAACCTGACCGGAGGTTGGCTGGATCAAAGCGTTTAAATGCTGGATCAAGGTAGATTTCCCGCTTCCAGTATGGCCGATCACGCCAATAAACTGTCCGTCTGGAATATTCAGATTAATATCCTTCAGCGCATGGATCTCATATGCAGTCCCTGGGCTGTAGGTGTAGGTTACGTTTTTTAACTCTATTGACATAAGGCATTCACCAGCTCTTCCGTAGTAAGAATCCCATCTGGAAGATCTACTCCTGATTTTTTTAATTCGTGGGCAAGAAGCGTTACCTGGGGTACGTCCAGCCTGTATTTTTTCAGGGTTTCCACCTGGGAAAAGATCTCCCTGGGCGTTCCTTCCATAACAACATGTCCCTCATCCATTACATATACGTGATCCGCGTCGATCACTTCTTCCATATAATGGGTAATCAATACCACCGTTACTTTTTCCTGACGGTTAAGCTGGTGGACTGCTTCCAGAACTTCTTTTCTTCCGTTTGGATCCAGCATGGCAGTAGGCTCATCCAGCACAATACACCGTGGACGCATTGCCATAACTCCGGCAATGGCTACTCTCTGCTTCTGTCCCCCGGAAAGTTTATTTGGGGAATGATGGCGGTAAGCGGTCATCCCCGTTTTCCTGAGGCTTTCTTCTACTCTTTTCCAGATATCTTCTGTAGGTACTCCCATATTCTCCGGGCCAAATCCTACGTCTTCTTCTACAATTGTTCCAATGATCTGATTATCTGGATTCTGAAATACCATCCCCGCCTTCTGGCGGATCTTCCAGAGATCCGGCTCCTTCAGAGTGTCCATATTGTCAATCCAGACCGTTCCCTCTGTTGGAAGAAGAAGCGCGTTTATGTGTTTGGCAAACGTAGATTTACCAGAGCCGTTATGGCCTAAAACAGCCACAAACTCGCCCTCCTTAATATCCACGCTGACATTATCCACAGCTCTGTGTGTGTCCTGTATATTGCCGTCATCATCATATTTAAAATAATCAAACCCAACTTTTAAAGCTTTGATGATTCCCATATTTTTATCCTTTCAGACTTCCTCCTGGGGCTCTTCCTTTCCTGTCAGAGTATTGATCAGCTGCCATATCTCGTCTCTTCCCTGCTTTGTCTGCGCAGAATAGGCGATCACTTCCGTACCCTTTTTTACCTGAAGACCGTCTCTTACCATTTTCAGGTGTTTCTGTACCTGGCTTTTTTTGAGTTTATCCAGCTTTGTGGCTATAATGATCGGATCATAGCCGTTATGAAGGATCCACTCATACATCTGACGGTCATTGGCAGAAGGCTCGTGGCGAATATCGATCAGCAAAAAAACAGCTTTCAGATTCTTAGAAGTATGAAGATACTTCTCAATCATTTTTCCCCATTTTTCTTTTTCTGCCTGGGACACACGGGCATAACCATAGCCCGGAAGATCCACAAGATACATTTCCCGGTTGACCTTATAAAAATTAATGGTCTGGGTTTTGCCCGGCTGTCCACTGGTACGCGCCAGGGTTTTACGGTTCATCAGTCCATTGATCAGGGAGGATTTCCCCACATTTGATTTTCCTGCAAAAGCCACCTCCGGCATTCCTGTATCAGGAAGCTTGCTGGTGACGCCGCATACAATATCTAATTCAGCCTGTTTTATAACCATTGGTTCCCTCTCTGTTCCATTATGCTGGTGTCAGCGCCCTATGGAGCACTTCCCTCATGTTTTCTACAAAAGAGATTTTTAATCCCTTCAGGATCTCGTCGTCCATTTCTTCAATATCCGCTTTGTTTTCTGACGGAACAAGAACCTCCTGGATCTTTGCATATTTGGCGGCAAGCAGTTTTTCTTTCAGACCGCCGATAGGAAGCACTCTTCCCCGCAAAGTGATCTCTCCTGTCATGGCCACATCTGCCCGCACTGATTTCTGAATGATCGCTGACAGCATAGCAGTAGCCATAGTAATTCCTGCGGAAGGTCCGTCCTTTGGAACAGCGCCCTCCGGTATATGTACATGGATATCATTTTCCTGGAAAAACTCAGGTTTGATATCATATTTATCAGCCACAGAACGAATATAGGAAATTCCCGCCTGGGCTGATTCCTTCATCACATCTCCAAGCTGTCCTGTAAGAACAAGCTCGCCTTTTCCAGGCATTACGTTTACTTCGATCTGAAGGGTGTCTCCTCCTGCCTGTGTCCAGGCAAGTCCTCTGGCAATGCCGATCTCGTCTTTTTTGTTTGCCATCATATAGGAATAACGGCTCTTTCCAAGGAAGTCCTCCAGATTCTTTGTGGTAATCTTTACCTTATCTTTTCCGTTTTCCATGATTTCACGAGCTGCCTTGCGGCAGATCTGACCTATTTTTCTCTCCAGAGAACGTACTCCGGCCTCTTTTGTATACAGATTGATGATCTTTTTAAGAGCAGGAGCCTGAATGGACAGACTGCCTTTTGGAAGGCCGTTGATCTCCATCTGTTTGGGGATCAGATGATCCTTGGCAATATGTTCTTTTTCATTTTCTGTGTAGCCGGAAATCTCCAGAACCTCCATACGGTCCAGAAGAGGCCGCGGGATTTCCTGAATATCATTGGCCGTTGCAATAAAAAGAACTTCGGATAAATCCTGGGGAACTTCCACATAATGATCGTTAAATCGGTTATTCTGCTCAGGATCAAGAACCTCCAAAAGAGCTGATGATGTGTCTCCTTTATAATCACTGCTGGTCTTGTCGATCTCGTCCAGAAGCACCAGTGGATTGCTTACTCCTGCCTGCTGCAAAGCTGTGGTGATCCTTCCCGGCATTGCCCCTACATATGTTTTTCTGTGTCCGCGGATTTCCGCCTCATCCCGGACGCCGCCCAAACAGATGCGGATATATTTTTTGTGAAGAGCCTCTGCCACTGATCTGGCAATAGAAGTCTTACCGGTTCCCGGAGGTCCCACAAGACAGAGGATAGGGCTTTTGCCGCCCTTTGTCAGCTTACGGACAGAAAGGAATTCCATAATCCTCTCTTTTACTTCTTTCAGGCCGTAATGACCCTCCTCCAGAATATTCCAGGCTTCCTTCAAATCTTCGGAGTCCTCAGATTTCTTATTCCAGGGCAAACTGAGCATGGTTTCTATATAGGTTCCAAGAACAGCACTTTCAGCTGCGCTGCTGTTCATAGAACGATAACGGCTAATCTCCTTGGAAATCTTTTCTTTTACTTCTTCCGAAGCATCCAGCTCCTCCAGCCGCTTTTTGTATTCCTCTGCAGTATCTGATGTGTTTTCGTCTCCCAGCTCCTCACGAATCAGCTTCAGCTGCTCGCGGAGAATATATTCTCTCTGGTTCTTATCAATTCTTTTTTTCAGCTTCTGCTGCAGATCCTGGCCTACCTTCAGAACTTCAATCTCATTCTGGAGAATTGCTCCCAGAACCTCATAACGATTCTCCAAGGTAACAGCTTCCAGGATTTTCTGTTTGTTCTGATATGTCAAAGGTACATTAACTGAAATCTGCGTAATCAGCTCTTTCAGATTTTCGATATTCAAAATCTGAGCCGCCAGCTCTCTGCTAATCTTACCGCTTTCCATACAGTATTCCTGAAACAGATTTCGGATGCTTCGGTACATGGCTTCCTTTACCGCATCTGCATACTGGCTGTCATCTTCCTCAAACTGGGTTATTTCTGCTTTTAGATAAGGTTCCTCCTGAACAAAGGACAGAAGCGCTGCTCTCTCTCTGCCTTCCACCAAAACTCTTAAAAGATCATGTGGAAGTTTTACCACCTGTTTGATATATGCCACGGTTCCCATTTTATACAGATTGGACGCTCCCGGATCCTGTATCTCTGGGTCCTTCTGTGTGATCAGAAAAATCTCCTGCTCATGAAGCATTGCCGCTTCCACTGCCTTGATGGATTTCTTCCTGCTCACGTCAAAATGAACGATCATGTCCGGCAGTATAGTAGTTCCCCTAAGGGCAAGCGCCGGAAGAATGTTAATTGGCTGCGTCATATATTATCATTTCCTTCCTCAGGCTGTTTCAGGCTGGCCTTTTTTTCTTGGCCGCGCTGTTCTTCTGCCGGAAGACGGCGCAGGTTCCGAAACTTCCTCGCGGATAATTTCCGGTTCGCCGGTTCCCTCCACTGCCTCTTTCGTAATAATAGCCTTGCGAATAGTCTGATCCGAAGGCGCTTTGTACATCAGATCCATCAGAGAATTTTCCATGATGGCGCGAAGTCCTCTGGCTCCTGTTTTTCGCTCCAGTGATTTCTTGGCTACCACCTCCAGGGCCTCCTCCTGGAAATCAAGTTCTACGCCGTCCAGCTCAAAGAGCTTATGGTACTGTTTGGTAAGAGAATTCTTAGGCTCTCTTAAAATACGGATCAATGCCTCTTCATCCAGTCCATCCAGTGTCACCACAATAGGAACTCGTCCGATAAACTCAGGAATAAGACCAAACTTTACAAAATCCTCTGGCATTACCTGTTTCAGTACCTCGCCTACATTTCTCTCTTCTTTAGCAGAAACCTCTGCTCCAAATCCAATAGACTTGGTGTCCTGTCTGGCCTCGATGATCTTTTCGATTCCATCAAAAGCACCGCCGCAGATAAACAGGATGTTGGTAGTATCAATCTGGATAAATTCCTGGTGGGGATGTTTTCTTCCTCCCTGAGGCGGAACGCTTGCAACTGTTCCCTCAAGGATCTTCAAAAGCGCCTGCTGTACGCCCTCTCCTGATACGTCTCTGGTAATAGAGGCATTTTCGGATTTTCTTGTGATCTTGTCGATCTCGTCGATATAAATAATGCCGTACTGGGCCCGTTCAATATCATAATCTGCCGCCTGAATGATCTTAAGAAGAATATTCTCCACATCCTCGCCTACATACCCGGCTTCTGTCAGCGTAGTGGCGTCTGCAATGGCAAAGGGAACGTTTAAAAGGCGCGCAAGGGTCTGAGCCAGAAGGGTTTTTCCTGATCCGGTAGGTCCCAGCATCAGAATATTGCTCTTCTGAAGCTCTACATCCAGGTTTCTGGCTGCTGTAATTCTTTTATAATGGTTATAAACTGCTACAGAAAGAGCCTTTTTTGCATCATCCTGTCCGATCACATAATCGTCCAGTATTTTATGGATCTCTTCTGGTTTCAGCAGATTGATCTCGCTGTCAAAAGCTTCCGGCTGGCCATAAGGAGCCAGCTCTTCCTCCATGATCTCCGCACAGATTCCAATGCATTCATCACAGATAAACACACCCTCCGGACCTGCGATCAGCTTGCGTACCTGATCCTCGGATTTATTACAAAAAGAGCATCTGACTTTTCCGTCTCTTATCTTATCTGCCATGGATATTTCTTGTTTCCTTTCTACTATATTGATATGCTGCGTCCCTGACGCAAAGGCTGTCTGTCTCTGTCGCAAAATCAGACAGAGATAAAAGCAAGATAAGACTCCCTGTTAGAGGAGTCTTTTCTTTCGTCTTTTTATTTATGTTCAACAACACCGTCGATCAGTCCATATGCCTTTGCTTCTTCTGCAGTCATATAATTGTCGCGGTCGGTATCCTTTTCAACCACTTCAAGAGGCTGTCCGGTATTTTCCGCCAGCATCTCGTTTAAAGTCCGCTTTGTCTGCGCAATGTGGTCCGCTACGATCTGGATCTCCGTAGCCTGACCCTGTGCGCCGCCAGACGGCTGATGAATCATAATTGTGGAATGCGGAAGGGCAAATCTTTTGCCCTTTGTTCCTCCTGCCAGAAGGAATGCGCCCATGCTGGCTGCCATTCCAAGACAGATCGTGGATACGTCGCATTTAATATATTTCATAGTGTCGTAAATCGCCATGCCTGCGGTAACGGATCCTCCCGGACTGTTGATATAAAGCTGGATATCCTTTCCAGGATCTTCAGCCTCCAGGAACAGAAGCTGTGCCACAATAATGCTGGCGCTCACATCATTGACCTCCTCGCCCAGAAAAATAATTCTGTCTTTCAGAAGTCTGGAATAAATGTCGTAGCTTCTCTCTCCCCTGCTTGTCTGCTCAATGACATAAGGTACTAAACTCATATATATGCCTCCATTCGTCGCGTCACAGTGGATATAAAAGATGTCCGCTTACGCTTCCTTTGCCTCGTCTGCTACAAGTGTTACTACTTTCTGTACAGCCATGTCTTTCTTCATCTGCTCTAATTCACGGTCGCCCAGAAGCTCTTTTAATTTGTCAGCTTCCATCTTGTACATCTCAGCCATCTTGCTGATCTCTTCGTTTACTTCTTCCTCTGTAGGCTGGATGTTCTCTGTCTCAGCGATCTTCTCAAGAACCAGTCTTGTCTGGATTCTCTTAAGAGCCTGCGGCTTCATCTCTTCCTGCATCTTCTCTACAGTCATACCTGTAAACTGGAAGTACTGCTCCATAGTAAGACCCTGGGACTGCATTCTGGATGCAAAGTCATTGAGCATCTGACGAACCTGTGTGTCCACCATAGCGTCCGGGATATCCATCTGAGCGTTCTCAATAGCTTTATCTACAGCTGCGTTCTCTTTAGCAGTACGAGCTTCTTTTTCTTTCTTCTCTGTAAGGTTTTTCTTAACGTCTTCTTTGTACTCTGCAAGAGTGTCAAACTCGGAAACGTCCTGAGCGAAATCATCATCAAGCTCTGGAAGCTCCTTAGCTTCTACCTTCTTCACATCGCACTGGAATACAGCTGCTTTGCCAGCAAGCTCTGCTGCCTGGTATTCCTCTGGGAAAGTAACGTTTACTTCTACGTGATCCCCTGCTTTAGCGCCTACAAGCTGATCTTCAAATCCCGGAATAAAGGAACCGGAACCAAGTGTCAGCGGATAGTCTGTACCTTTGCCGCCTTCAAATGCAACGCCGTCTACAAATCCCTCGAAGTCGATTGTTGTGATATCTCCGTTCTCTGCTCCTCTGTCCTCAACAGTTACAGTTCTGGAGTTTTTCTCCTGCTCTTTCTTGATCTCAGCGTCAACGTCCTCGTCTGTTACTTCTACGTCAGACTTCGGAACCTCAAGACCCTTGTAATCTCCAAGAGTTACTTCCGGTTTCACTGCAACTTCTGCTGTGAAGATAAATGCTTTGCCAGGCTCAGCCTGAACAACGTCGATCTCCGGCTGGGAAACGATCTCAAGATCGCACTCCTCAAGAGCTTTGCCATAGTGCTCTGGAATCAGAGCGTTTGCAGCGTCCTCAAGGAAAATACCCTTGCCATACATCTGCTCGATCATTTTACGAGGAGCTTTTCCTTTACGGAATCCCGGGATAGAGATTTTTCCTCTTGCTTTCAGGTATGCGTTCTGCATTGCCTTGTCTAAATCCTCAGCAGAAACCTCGATTGTAAGCTTCGCCATGTTTTTTTCCATTTTTTCTACCTGTAAACTCATGTTTCCTGTTCCTCCTTAAATTGTCAGGTTCTAATTCTATTTTTTATGAATTTTCTCTATTTTTGCCTGTATTTCTGGGTTTCAGGCATTTGTATCTTCTTATAAAAAGATACAATTACAGTCATTATCGAAGTATAGCACAACTGGCACAAAAAAACCAGAGTTTTTTTTAGTTTTATCCCTGATATACAATAGAGTCCGCAACCTCGTCTGCTTTGGCCTGTCCCATAAGCTGCGCAATCAGATTCAATGCAAAGGGAACTGCTGTTCCAAGCCCTCTGCTGGTAGTCACATTTCCGTCTGTAACTACAGGAAGCTCCACTGTTTCCGCTCCTGTAAGACGTTCCATAAAAGAAGGATAGGAGGTAGCTTTTCTGCCTTTCAGGAAACCAAGATCTGCAAACACGCTGGGGGCAGCGCAGATTGCGGCTACCTTCCCGCCTTTTTCATAAAACTCTTTCAGAAGATCTTTCAGAGGCTGGTATTCTCCCAGATACTTTGTGCCTGGCATTCCCCCCGGAAGCACCAGCATATCTGCATCTGAAAAAACTGTCTCCGAAAAAATACAGTCTGTTTTCATCTCAATGCCATGAGAGGTTGTAACTGTTTTCGTATCAGTAATTGAAACCGTATCTATCTGGATTCCTGCTCTTCTCATCAGATCCACAACTGTCAGTCCTTCAATATCTTCAAATCCGTCTGCCAGAAAAATATAAACTCTGCTCATAAAAAATCCCTCCTGTTTTCCCGCCTTTTAAGGGCTGTGTAACGCAATGTTCTTTTGCCTGTAATTATACCACTTCCCAGGCTTTCCATACAAGTTTTTAAATGATATAATATTTTCATAATACCGCACTTGCGGAGAAACGGAGACTTTTATATGGAAATAGAACGTAAATTCCTGATCCAAAGCCAGCGCCTTCCAAAAAATCTGCAGGATTTTCCTTTTCACCAGATCGAACAGGGATATCTCTGCACAGAACCTGTGGTACGAATCCGCAGACAGGATGACCAATATTATCTGACCTACAAATCAAAAGGCCTTCTTTCCAGGGAAGAATATAATCTTCCTCTTACAAAAGAAGCATATCTGCATCTAAAGCCCAAGGCAGACGGACTTGTAATCTCCAAAACGAGATATCTGATCCCAGAAAAAGACGGTCTTACCATTGAGCTTGATGTTTTTCACAATGAATATAAAGGGCTTCTTCTGGCAGAAGTGGAATTTCCGTCAGAAGAAGCCGCTAACGCTTACGTCCCCCCAGAATGGTTCGGAGAAGACGTAACCTTATCTTCAAAATATCACAACAGCACTTTAAGCAAAGGAGCTGTCTCTTTCTGATCTTCTACAGGCGTTTGCCCTTTTCGGCAGCGCCTGTCAGCGCTTCAAACACAGCGCTTCTGAAGCCTTCTTTTTCCAGGATCCGAAGACCTTCAATGGTACTTCCGGCCGGAGAACATACCATGTCCTTCAGTTCTCCCGGATGCTTTCCTGTTTCCAGTACCATTTTTGCGCTTCCCATTACTGCCTGAGCCGCAAAAGAATAGGACTGGCTTCTTGGAAGCCCCTGGGCTACCGCCGCGTCTGCCATAGCCTCGATCAGCATAAACACATATGCCGGAGAACAGCCGCAGACTGCGCTAAAAGCATCCATAAGTCTCTCCGGCACAAACTCAAATCTTCCAAAGCTGCCGGCAATTTCAGCAATCCTTCCTGCCTCTTCCTCTGTGACATTTTCATTACAGCATCCTGCGGTCATGCCTTCTCCTACCTGAGCCGGAGTATTTGGCATAAGCCTTACGACCTTCATTGGTCGTTTGCAGGTATCTTCCAGCCATTTCATTGTTTTGCCAGGCGCGATCCCTACCAGAATCTGTTTATCTGTAAGAAGATCTCTGACCTCACAAAGCACCTCCTCATAAAACTGAGGCTTTACTGCCAGAAAAAGAATTTCTGCTTTTGACGCCACCTCACGGTTATCAAGAGTAGTTTCTACCCCAAGTCTTTCTCTGCTTCGTCTTGATCCTTCTTCTGTGAGATTAGAAACAAGGATCTCCTCCTTTTTTACGATTCCTTTTTTCAGGATTCCCCCGATCATGGCTGAAGCCATATTTCCGCATCCGATAAATCCTATTTTCATTTACGATCATCCGTCCTTTCTGTTTTGCCCGTGATATCCCAGCCGATCTTTCCAAGTGTTAAATATCCAGGTCATTTATCTGTTTTTATCCCTCAGATTTTCTTTTATCATACTCTGTTCTTCCCATATCTTCAAGCAATAAAAATCCCGGAGACGAAAAATCATATCTCCAGGATATATTTTAGCTTATTTCAGCAGCATCAGATGTTCCGGCGGAAGATAAAGATAGGCCGGAAGGTTCTTGTCCGGGGATTCCTGAAAGCTGTTTTTTGGACGCATCCACCAAAGAGCCGCTTCCTCTTCCATTCCCGGTGTTTTTATCAGATATTGGTGTTCAAACGTTGTCTCCACGTACTCTGCCGCACAGAAAGGAATACAATTTTCTCCTCCAGAATCTCTTCCCTGAATCCAGTGTCCCCGGACAGCCACATGAGTAATATCCGGCTCGATCACTTTTTCTGTCCTAAGAGAGACGCCCCAGTCCAGAGCAAACAACTGGTGATTTCCCAGTTTTTCAATACGCGAGATGTTTTTGCATCCGGTAAGGACAGAGGCTTCTGTCAGTCCCGGCTGCTCAAACAGCTCTCTTGTATTCCCAAAGGTCAGGGTCTTCCCCTCCTTTAAAAGCATCAGCTCCTGACAAAAACGAAAGGCTTCGTCCCGGCTGTGGGTAACAAGGATCATGTCTCCAGGGTAGTCTTTTAGAAAATCCTGCATATCCTTTTGAAGTACGTCTTTTAAAAAACCGTCCAGGGCAGAAAAGGGTTCGTCCAGAAGAATGACCTCAGGCTGTCCGATCATCATTCTGGCAAGAGCCACTCTCTGCTGCTGTCCGCCGGACAGCTGGGAAGGATAGCGGTTTTCCAATCCCTTTAAATGATATCGGCTGATGAAATCGTTGACGCTCTGCTCCCTGTATTTTTTTTCTCCCCGAAAACCGCAGAGAATATTTTCTCTTACTGTCATGGTGGGAAAAAGGGCATAATTCTGAAACAGGTAGCCCACCCGGCGGTGCTGGGGCTTCAGATCGATCTTCTTTTCGGAATCAAATACTGTTTTGCCATTAATGATGATCTGCCCTTTATCCGGCCGCTCAATTCCTGCAATGCACCGAAGAGTCATACTCTTGCCGCTTCCCGAAGCCCCCAAAATTCCCATAGAAGAACGATTTGTTCTGAACTTTGTCTTCAGAGAAAAACCTTTAAAATTTTTTTCAATATCTACTATGATCGACATGTCTTAAATCCACCTTCTGCTCTTCATCCCCCTGCCGGACACAATATTGATAAGCGCCACGATCACAAAGGATATCCCTACGATCACCGCCACCCAGAATCCTGCCACATCAAAATTTCCCGCTGCCGTTTCCATTGCAATAGCAACAGAAACCGTCCTGGTCTTTCCAAGGATGTTTCCTGCCAGCATAGAGGTAGCGCCGTATTCTCCAATGGCCCGGGCAAATGCCAGAACCGTGCCGGAAGCGATTCCCGGCGCCGCAGTAGGAATTACAATCTTCCAGAAAATTCTCCTTTCACTCATGCCAAGAGTCTGCCCTGCATAGATCAGATTTACGTCTACCTGTTCAAAAGCAGCTCTGGCATTCCGGTACATCAGGGGAAAAGCGATCACTGCCGCAGCCACGATACAGCCTTTCCAGGTCTGCACGATCTTAATATCAAAGCTCTCCAGCAAAAATCTTCCAAAAGGTCTTCTGAGGCTGAATATTACCAGCAGAAAAAAGCCTGCCACCGTAGGAGGCAGCACCAGGGGCATAGTCAGAATGCCGTCCAGAACCGCCCTGGAAACAGGCTTCATTTTCATTATTTTTCTGGCGCACCAGATCCCCAGAAAAAACGCAATAGCCGTAGCCACTGCCCCTGTCTTCAGGGAAATCCACAAAGGGGACCAGTTGATCCCCTGTATAAAATCACTCATAGCTTTCTCCGTTTATTTGGCAGCATCCTTTTCTGTATTCTCTGCGGAGGCTTCCTTCTCTTCTACTTCCTCTGTGTAGGGACTGAATCCATGTTCCTCAAAAACAGTCTTTGCATCCTCTGTCTGGAGATACTCAAGAAACGCCTCTGCTGCCGCCTGTTCTGCTGAAGACGCCTCCTCATCCACGGTAAGTCCTACCGGGTAAAGAACCGGAGTTTTCAGGGCTTCTGCGGGAGCCTCTGCAATGATATCCACCTGATCGGCAACAGAAGCCGCATCTGTTGCATATACCACCCCTACCTCATTGCTTCCCTGGGTAATTGCTGCCAGAACCTCTGTTACGTTTTTCCCCTCATTGATCTCCATTTCTTCTACCTGATCCATGATCTCAAGATTAGTAAAGATCTCTCTGGCATACTGTCCCACAGGAACATCCTCTCCTGCAAGCGCCAGATTTTCAGCCTCTGTGATATTCTCAAATCCCGTCACCTTAGTTTCAGCATCCTTCAACTTGATCAGCACCACCTTATTTTCCAAAAGATCTACAACCGAATCTTCCTTGGCAAGTTTTTCTTCCACAAGGGCATCCATCTGTTTCTCTGCTGCGGAAAAAAAGATATCGCATCTGGATCCTTCCTCGATCTGTGTCTGAAGAGTACCGGAACTGTCCGCATTATAAAAAATTTCTACATCCGGGTACTTCTGGTTAAAGTCCTTCTGTATTTCTTCCATTGCATTGGCAAGACTGGCTGCAATAAACACATAAACTTCCCCGCCTGGTTCTGCTGCCTGTACGCTTCCTGCCGTAAGTCCTGTCATCATCATTCCTGCAAGTGCAATAACCGCCAGTTTTTTCTTCATAATGCTTCTCCTTTATTTGTTTTGATTTTGTTTTGTTCTGTTTTATTCATTTTATATCAGGATCATTTTATTGTCAATTTATTTTATCTGTGGTATAGTAAAATACAGATTCATAATCTATATTATTTTACAATAAAATTAAAATCAGGAGGTTAACCATGAAATTAAGCGCAAGAAACCAGTTAAAAGGAAAAGTGATCAATATCAATAAGGGAGCTGTCAACTCCATTGTTTCCATTGATATCGGAGGAGGAAATATTATTGTTGCCACAATTTCCTGCGCGGCTGTAGAAGAGCTTGGCCTTGAAGTAGGATCAGACGCTTACGCAGTGATCAAGGCAACAAACGTTATGGTAGGTATTGATGAATAAACTATATACTGCTCAGGAAATTGCAGACCGGCTGAAAATCAAGAAAACAACTGTCTATGAGCTGATCAAACGAGGCGAACTGGAATCATCCAAAATTGGCAAGCAGATTCGGATCAGCGAAGAACAGTTCAGCCATTATCTTCAGGGAACTCATAAGGAATCCTCTGTCTCCTCCATCCCCTTTCCAGAATTTCAGCCGGAAAGCTCCCTTTTAAAGCGGGACTATCTTCTGTACTCTAAGGGACTTATCATCAGCGGACAGGCTTCTCCTGCCCTGGAGTACCTGATCAATCAGCTAAGTGTGCATCCTGACGGACTTCCCATTATGCATACGCACCTGAATACCTATAATGGACTTTACTCTCTTTATTTCAAAAAAGTCCATGCCGCAACCGCAGGACTTCTGCCTGAGTATATTCCCTCTCTTCTTCCGGGAATTTCTGCCGCAGCCTTTCTGCTTTATGAATACCGTCTGGGCTTTTACGTCAAAAAAAACAATCCCTGCAAGATTCATTCCATTGAGGATCTGACCCGCCCGGAAATCACTTTTGCCAACCGTGAAAAAGGCAGCAGCAGCCGAATCTGCCTGGATCTCCTTCTGAAAGAGGCTTCCATAAATCCAGAAAAAATCAACGGCATCCAGAAGGAGCTTGTATCAGATCTTTCCACTGCCAACGCAGTCCTGAGCGGACAGGCAGACACTGCTCTTGGCGCTGAATCCATAGTCTTCAAATCCAAAGACCTGGATTTTGTTCCTATCAGGAAGCTTCCCATGTTTCTTGTAATGGAATCAGCTTCCCTAAAGCGTCCAGGCTTTACCGCCCTTACAGAGATCATCTGTTCTGATGAATTTCAAACAGCGATCCGTCTTCAAAACGGCTGTGACGCTTCACGGACCGGAGAGGTCTTATATCTTTAAAAAACCTGGGGCATATACCTTGATATGTCCCAGGTTTTTTAGCTTTCTGCATCATCAGATTTATTTATGAACCGTATAGTATTCCAACCCCAGAATACTGTGATTTATGCAGATTCTTCTCCTATCTCCAATGGAAGCTCTTTTATATTCACTTCCTGAAACAGAAATTTTCTCTTCCTTGCCATTCCAGATTCCATACAAATAATAATCAACGGTTTTACCGGAGGTATTCATATATTTATCAGTAATGATTGTGGTTTCATGTATGGGAGCCTCAAAAGTCAGCAAAAAATTTATGGGAAATGTAATGGAAAAAGCCATGGTAAATGCAGCCAAAAAAACAGAAGCCTTACGGGCTATCCTTTGCGGCACAGTGATTCTGGATGATTTTATCACATAGGGTATTGAAAGGATCACTGTGACAAAAACTGTCAATTTTATGTAGGTGCCAAAGTCATAGCTATATATATTCAAAGTCGCAACTCCAAGAAGCAGCGCCATGGCAGGTCCAAAGACAGGCATCTGAAAAGCCAGTCCCTGTATTTTTTTGCTGTGAGTTTCAACATACACATAAGGATAATACTTAATATAAATCCCATACGAAAAAAGAAGTACAGCGATCACAAGGATAAGTTTTACTTTGCCGCCTATAAAAAAAGCCGCCACATCACAAAATATCAAAATCCATTCTGTTATTTTTAATTTCTTTTTTATTTTTGCAATGTTAAATCCAGCCTTTTCTTTTGACATATTTTCAATGGTTTTGTTTTCGTTGTCAATGGATTTATAATAGTATCGTTCCATTCTGGTCAAAACCTTCCAATACTTAGACACATTTTGGTTTCTCTCTGTCATTTTCCCAAAATCCAAAATCTGAATGCCTTTTTGCTTCAAAATATCATATAATGCGTCAAGGTTTGTCATGGTTTCATCCAAAGTAACTAATCTGTTATATTGCTTATCAATAAGAGCCTTCTGTATTCTGTTATTAAGGGGAATAAGAAGCAGACAGTGAATATCACTGTAGGAAATCTGCTGTTCCTTTTTTATTAAGTAATAAAAAGTTAATTTATCTTCTTCTATAATAATCCTCTGTCTTTTATATGCTAAAATCAGCAAAATTCCCAATACAACAAAAGGCATGAAGCACACAGCCCCAAAGATATTGCCTGTCATAATAAGTATCAGTACAACCAGTGAAAATATGACCGTATCTATAACGCCAATAATTTTTACAGCTTTGCTGGTTCTTATAATTTTTTTATCCATAGAAGGCTCCTCTGTTTTATTGTCTATTATACCATCATAATGTCAGACCGTCATTATGAAAAGAAACTTGAGTTTCCGCAGTTTTATCCACAGTCACCTGTTTTGCAATACATCATTAC
>NZ_CALFLA010000084.1 GCF_937880195.1 uncultured Blautia sp. | reverse complement strand
TAAAAGTGTCTTATTCATCTTTTCTGTCTACCTCCTTATTCTCCCTGTTTTTTTCTGCAAGATTATAAAACATCTGATAAAGAACCTTTTTGCACAGCAGCATATCTTCTTCGCTTATCCCCTCTGTCATACGATGTTCCGTTTCACTGATATGTTCAAGAATTTTTGGAAGCATGGCCTCTGCTTTTTTGGTGGGAAGAAGACGTTTCAGCCTGGCGTCCTTTTTTACAGTTTCCCTGTAAATAAACCCGTTTTTTTCCATCAGCTTAAGAATACCGGATGCCGTAGACTTTCTGATCTGAAACTCCTCCTCTATATTTTTCTGGTAGATATCCCTGTGAAGAGTTTCCAACAAAATATGCTTCAGTACATGTCTCTGCATGGGAGTCAATTCACAATCTTCCATTTCGTCGTCCGGTTTCTGTTCCCTTTTCAGCTGATGGGAAAGCATAAACACCAGTCGTCCCATGTGCATGTTCTTTAACTTTTCTTCATTCTCCTGCATATTGCACCTCTATTTTATTTAGTTAGTATCCTAACTTTTTCATATTATACAGAGTGGAAATTTTAATGTCAACACTTTTTCCACGGCTTTTCTAAGGCTTACACGCCAAGACTTAAAAGTTTTTTTGCTTCTTCCATCCGCTGATAAAACTGGGAATAAAAGTCTTCCCCCTCCTGATAAGCTGTCAGGAAAAAGCGGTTCAACACATACATGTTCAGGTTTTTGATCAGCGTCTCATCCTCTGATTGATAAAACACTTCCTGTACATCGATCAAAAAGTTATGCCAGTCCAGGATATATGCTTCGTACTTTTTTAGATCCGGCGTATCCAGCCATTTTTTCACTTTAATCTTGGAACGATTTTTCTTTTTGCATTCATGGATCTGAAGAATATACTGAAAGCCATCCTCTGTATAATATCGACCCAAAGGGAACAGTCTGCAGAATCCAGGGCGAAACTCATGGATCGAGCATCGGCCTTCCTTATTTAAAAATATGCAGCTCTCCTCTTTTCCCCTCATGGCAAGATGGGGAAGAACGTTTCCATCTGCCACTCCCAGTTCCAGAAACTCTTTTAAAAGCTCTTCCGGCGACTGTTTTAATCCTTGGCAAAGGCGGTTCATATCATAGGGATCCAGGATCACCGTATCTCCCATTCCCTGACAGCAGTCGCAGCAGCCCTGACAGTCCTGGCAGTCTGCTTTTACCATATCGTTTGCTCCATATAATTTTCCATCGGAAATTTCTTCCAGAGTAACCTCTCTTCTCATTACAGATACTCCTTTTCAGATTATTTTTTTCTTTTTTATCTTATTTTACAGGAGTATAATAAGGTATGTCAATGTTGTTACTATGAACACAGTGAGCAGTAACAACTATCTTATCAATGGAGGAAGTATATATGAGATCTCTTTCGATCTACTTAAAAAATTACAAAAAAGAAAGCATTCTGGCTCCCTTTTTCAAGTTTCTTGAAGTGGTGTTTGACCTTCTTGTTCCTGTTGTGATCGCCCGCATGATCGATGTGGGAATTGCCCAAAATAACAGGGGTGTTATTGTGCAGAATTTCTTTCTTCTGATCCTTATGGCAGCTGCCGGACTGACTGTCAGCATCACGGCACAGTATTTTGCCGCAAAAGCCAGCGCCGGATTTGCCTGCGAGCTTCGTCAGGCAGTGTTTGACCATGTTCAGAAATTTTCCTACACAGAGCTGGACCGTCTCGGAACCGACACATTGATCACCCGTCTTACTGGCGACATCAATCAGGTGCAGAATGGAGTAAACATGGGCCTTCGTCTCCTTCTTAGAAGCCCGTTCATTGTTCTTGGCTCCATGGTTATGGCATTTACCATTAACCTGCGCTGCGCTCTGATCTTTGCCGCCGCCATTCCCATACTTTTCCTTGTGGTCTTTGCCATTATGTACAAAAGCATTCCTCTTTATGGAAAAGTACAGAAAAAACTTGACCGGGTGACTGGTCTTACCAGAGAAAACCTTACCGGAGTCCGCGTGATTCGCGCTTTCTGCCGTGAAAAAGAAGCTGTGGAGGAATTTGACAAAAGCAGCCTTGCCCTTACCCGCCTTAATGAACTGGTAGGCAGGCTGTCCGCTCTTCTTAATCCTGCAACTTACGTACTGATCAATCTTGCCACTGTTTTCCTTATCAGCAGCGCCGGAATACAGGTAAATACAGGCAGTATGCAGCAAGGCGAGGTGGTTGCCCTTTATAACTACATGGCTCAGATGATCATTGAACTGATCAAGCTGGCCTCCCTTATCATTACCTTTAATAAGGCGGCAGCCTGTGCAGGACGTGTAGCGGATATTCTGCATACGACTTCTTCCATGAATTATGTAGATGAAACAGTAAAGGCTTCTCCTTCCAGTCAGGCAGTGAGTTTTCAGAATGTAACCTTTTCCTATGCAGATACAGGCGCTCCCAGCCTTTCCCATATCAGCTTTTCTGCTGAAAAAGGCCAGACTGTAGGTATTATCGGAGGAACAGGAAGCGGCAAAACCACACTGATAAACCTGATTGCCAGATTCTATGACGCAACTGAAGGAAAAGTGCTTCTTGACGGACAAAATATCTGTAATTATCCCCGGTCTGATCTTCGAAGCAAAATCGGCGTAGTTCCGCAAAAAGCCGCTCTTTTTAAGGGAACCATCCGCGAAAATATGAAACTTGGATGTGAAACGGCTTCTGATTCTGAAATATGGGAAGCCTTATCCATTGCCCAGGCAAAAGAAATTGTAGAAAAAAAAGAAGGCGGTCTAGATTTTGTTCTGGAACAAAACGGCAAAAATCTTTCCGGCGGTCAGCGCCAGAGACTTACCATTGCCAGAGCCCTTGTGAAAAAACCTGAGATTTTGATCCTGGACGACAGCGCCAGCGCACTGGACTTTGCCACAGACGCCGCCCTTCGAAAAGAACTTCATGGTCTGAAAGGAAAGATTACTGTCTTTCTTGTTTCTCAGAGAGCATCCAGCATCCGGCAGGCTGACAAGATCCTTGTTCTGGATGACGGAATCCTCTCCGGCTGCGGAACACACCAGGAGCTTTTGAACAGCTGTTCCACATACCGGGAAATCTTTTTCTCTCAGTTTCCTGAAGAAAAGACCCGTTTTCAGCAGACACATCTTATAAATAACGGAAAGGAGGCTACTGTATGAGCCGGATCAAATCCCATAACACAGGAAGCATGGACACCTTCAAAAAGGTGCTCCGCTTTATCGGCAGATACCGTTTTCTCCTGATGATAAGCGTAATGCTTGCAGCCGTTTCTGTTCTGCTGCAGCTCTACGTACCTATTCTTTTTGGAAACGCTATTGACGAAATCGTGGCAAAGGGACAGGTGGATTTTGGAAGGATGTGGTATTTCCTTAAAAAAATCCTGTTTATTGTAATCCTTTCCAGCGCTGCGTCCTGGATCCTGAGCCTGATCAACAACCGTATGGCCTACCGCACCGTACAGGATATCCGCTCAAAAGCAATACGCCATATTCAGGTACTTCCCCTTTCCTATCTGGACAGTCACAGTACCGGAGACATCATCAGCCGGGTAGTTGCAGATGCAGACATTCTCTCCGACGGCCTTCTTCTTGGATTTACCCAGCTATTTTCTGGAATTGTCACGATTATCGGAACCCTTATTTTTATGCTTTCCAAAAATGTGATCATCACTGTTCTGGTGATCCTGCTGACGCCTCTTAGTTTTTTTGTAGCCAAATATATCTCCACCCACTCCTTCCAGATGTTCCAGAAGCAGAGCGGGGCAAGAGGGCTGCAAACTGCCCTGATTGAGGAAATGATCGGCAGCCAGAAGACAGTTCAGGCTTTTGGATATGAAGAAAGGGCTTCCCAGCGTTTTGCAGCTATCAACGAAGAACTGAAGGAGGCAAGTCAGAAGGCAGTCTTTTACAGCAGTCTTACCAATCCCTCCACACGCTTTGTCAATAATATCATTTATGCAGGAGTGGCTCTTGCCGGAGCTTTTCTGATCCCTATGGGTGCGCTGACTGTAGGAGGACTTTCTGTTATGCTGGCCTATGCCAACCAGTACATGAAGCCCTTTAATGATATCAGCGGCGTTATCACTGAGCTTCAAAACGCGCTTGCCTGCGCCTCCAGGATCTTTGCATTTCTGGAAGAAGAGCCGGAAACACCTTCTCCAGAAAAAAAACTGGAAACTGTACAGGGCAATGTAAAAATCGATCATGTCTCTTTTTCCTACACTCCCAATAAGCCTTTGATCGAAGATTTTACCCTGGACGCCGCACCAGGAAAGCGGATTGCCCTTGTAGGTCCTACGGGCTGTGGAAAAACAACCTTTATCAATCTTCTAATGCGTTTCTATGATGTAAATTCAGGCAGAATCTCCATAGACGGAACTGCTGTAACAGATGTTTCCCGTCACTCTCTTCGGAAAAGCTTTGGAATGGTGCTGCAGGATACCTGGATCAAAAACGGCACTGTCCGGGAAAACATCAATATCGGAAAGCCTGACGCCACAGATACCGAAATCATAGAAGCTGCCAAAATGTCCCATAGCTGGGAATTTATCCGTCGTCTTCCAAATGGACTTGACACTAAGATCCGGGAAGACAGCCTGAGTCTGGGGCAGCGCCAGCTCCTTTGCATTACAAGAGTCATGCTCTGTCTGCCTCCAATGCTGATTCTAGATGAAGCAACCTCCAGCATTGACACCAGAACAGAGCTTCTGATCCAGGAGGCCTTTGATCGGCTGATGCAGGGACGGACCAGCTTTGTTGTTGCCCACAGACTGTCCACGATCCGAAATGCAGACGAGATCCTGGTTATGAAAGATGGAAACATTATCGAACAGGGAACTCATGAGCAGCTTATGGAAAAGGGCGGATTCTATGAGAGGCTGTATAACAGCCAGTTTGTTCAGGAGGAAGCGTGTTCCGAATAAAAACATGGAATCCTGTTTATAAAGATTTTCAGTTACAATGAGGACGAATTATGAAGATAATCGCAGTTATAGATGACGATATTCCCATAGGAGATATGCTGACGGAAGTTCTATCGCGGGAAGGATATGCTGTCCTGCGAGCATATTCAGGCACAGAAGCCCTGTATCTCCTTTCACAGAAAAAACCGAATCTGGTTCTTCTTGATCTCATGCTTCCCGGTTTGTCCGGTGAGGAAGTCCTGCCTCATATTAAGGATATTCCCGTCATTATTCTCAGTGCAAAAGCAGATGTGCAGGACAAAGTAGAGCTCCTTCTTGGCGGCGCAGCCGATTACATTACCAAACCCTTTGACACCAGAGAGCTCCTTGCACGCATTGCTGTTCAGCTCCGCAAACCAAAAACACCGGGAGACAAAAGCATTCTTTTGACAGGCGATCTGGCTCTTGATCCAGAATCCCTCTCCTTAACAGTGCAGGGACAGCCGGTAAAACTTACCAGAACAGAATTTGCCATTTTAAAACTATTAATGCAGAACCCCAATCAGGTTATTTCAAAAAGCGTTCTTCTGGACCGAATCAGCGCAGACACCCCGGACTGTACAGAACGTTCCCTGAAACAGCATATCAGTAACCTTCGCAAAAAAATGCAGGATATCAGCGGTGTGGATTACATAGAAACCGTATGGGGAATAGGCTTTAAACTGGCCAGCCAGAATTCTGACGAAATCTTGACGTTTTCCTGACCGCTTTCTTGACTTTTGTTTTGTATACTAGTATAACGAAAACTAAAGTCATCGAAGGAGGAAACACCTTATGGACTATATTTTACAAACCTGCCAGCTAACAAAAACATATAAACACTTTCAGGCTTTAAACAGTCTTACCATGAATGTCCCCAAAGGCTCCATTTATGGATTTGTGGGAAAAAACGGAGCAGGTAAAACCACTCTGATACGCCTGATCTGCGGACTTCAAAAACCGACTTCCGGTTCCTTTACCTTATACGGCGTCCCTAATGACAGCCAAAGCATTTTCAAGTCCCGCCGCCGCATAGGCGCTGTGGTAGAAACGCCTGCAATTTATATGGATATGACAGCAGAAGAAAATCTGAAGCAACAATACCTTATTCTCGGTCTTCCCTCTTTTGACGGAATTAGGGATCTATTAAAACTGGCCGGACTTTCACATACCGGGAAGAAAAAAGCAAAGCATTTTTCTCTTGGAATGAAACAGCGCCTTGGTATTGCCATTGCTTTGGCCGGTAATCCCGATTTTCTTATTCTTGACGAGCCTGTAAATGGTCTTGACCCCCAGGGTATTATCGAAATGCGGGAACTGATTCTGAGGCTGAACCGGGAAAAACAGATTACTTTTTTGATTTCCAGTCATAATCTGGACGAGCTTTCCAGACTGGCAACACATTATGGAATCATTGATAAGGGGCAGCTCATAAAAGAATTAAGCGCCAAAGACCTTGAAAATGCCTGCCGTAAATGTATCCGTATAGAAGTAAGCAGCACAGCCGTACTTGCCCGGGTCCTTGACGCCATGGGGCACGAATATAAAATCCTCTCCTCTACTACGGCTGACATATTTGCCCAGATCAATATAACCAGGCTGGCGCAGGCCCTGGCAGAAGAAAACTGTCAGGTACTGTCCCTGAAAGAAAAAGATGAAAGTCTGGAAAGCTATTATCTCTCCCTTGTAGGAGGTGCTTCTTATGTATAGATTAACCCATGCAAACTTCTCCAGACTTTGGAAAACCCATGCGTTTGGACTTTTTATTGCAGCAATGCTTGTTTTATCTTCTGGATTTATGGTCATGCAGGCTACTGCAATGGATTACACAGTTCCTTTAAGCCGGGTGATATTTCTTCCATTAAGCTTTTATGGAGTTACCGCCGCAGCTTTTGTAAGCGTGTTTACAGGTGCGGATTTCAGCGACGGCTTTGTCCGCAGTAAGCTGCTTGCAGCAGAAAACCGCAGGGATTTTGTGTTTTCCCATATCCTGGTAAGCTGCGCGGCATGTATATTGGTTTATGTGATTTCCAGTCTTTTTACACTTTGTGCAGGGATTTTCTTTTTTGAAAACAATGTGGAAATAAACATCTTTATAAAATATTTTATGATCGGAATCGGTATGAGCGCCGCATACGGCTGTATTTTCTGCGTAATAACTCTCTTATGCAAAAACAGGATAACCGCAGTGATCTGGTGCATGGGAATTGCTTTTTTCATGCTCTTTCTCAGCCTGCACACTCATCAGTTCCTTGTACAGACAGAATATAAAAACGGAGTTTTAAATCCCCATTATATTGACGGCTTCCGGCGTATCCTATACGGCCTTCTTCATGATCTCAATCCCTGCGGACAGGCGGCTCAGCTTTCTGCCTGGGAAGTATGGAATCCCATACGCGCCTCTGTCTGTAATTTTATCTGGATCGTCAGCACAGCTGTCACAGGCTGCTGGCTGTTTAGTAAAAAAGATATTAAATAATAAGAGGTACTTATGGAATATCTGCTGTTCATGATTATTGGAATACTGCTTTTTATTATCCTTTTACTGTGTATAAAGGTTTATTTTCTGCGCCGGGCTTCTAGGGAAATCTCCGACGCCTTTCACAATAGTTTAACAGAAGATACCAATGCTCTTATTACTGTTTCTACAGGAGATGCCTGCATGAAAAAACTGGCTGCAGACATTAATATCCAACTATAGCACTCAAAAAAAATACTGCACACTCTTGACAACAGGACTATGAT
>NZ_CALFLA010000083.1 GCF_937880195.1 uncultured Blautia sp. | reverse complement strand
TTGGTTATATAGATTAAAAAAATTTAAAAGACCTAAAAAAAATTAGTGATTATGATGCGAAAAAGATTGTCTTTGTTATTTTGCTGTGATATAATTGTTTTATTAAAAATATTTTGTAAAAATTAAACAAAGGAGGTATTCTATCATGAAAAAATCACTTTTTGCTGTAGCGGCATTAGCAGGAGCTTTGACCCTTACTGCAATTCCGGTTATGGCCGATGAACCGGATTATGCTTCCATGAAAATTGTACTGATCTTACCAGGAAGCATTGATGACCAGAGCTGGAATGCCAGCAATAACGCAGGCGCTAAGGCATGTGACGAAGCCCTTGGAACTTCCATTGAGGTAGTGGAATCTGTTCCTGTAGAGGAATTTGAAGCTACATTTACAGAATACGGCGAAAAAGGCTATGATCTGGTTATGTCTGCCGGAAGCCAGTTTGATGAAGCCTGCGCCGCAGTTGCTCCTGGATATCCAGAAACAACCTTCACAGTTATCAACGGACAGGTCAGCGAAACAGAAAATATGGTTCCTGTTTTCCCAAAGGAATATGAGGGATCTTACCTTGCAGGTATTGTTGCAGGATATGCAACAGAAAACGGAAAGTTTGCCGTAATGGGCGGAGAGTCCAACGCTCCTATGGTGAAGCTGATGGATACTTATGAAGCGGCTGCTCTTGGCGTATGTGAAGAAAGAGGAATTGAGGGCGCAGAGGCAAACAGATCTTTCCTTAACACATGGACAGACGTTTCTATCACAAAATCCATGACAGACCAGATGATAGATAACGGCGCAGATACAGTTTTCTGCTATTCTAATGAAGGCGCTTCCGGCGCGGTTCAGTCCGCAGAGGAAAAGGGAGCTACATTTGTTGCTTTTGCAGCAAATAAGAACGAAGAAAGCGATTGTGTAGCCGCTTCCATTAACATGAACTGGGCAGGCGTTTATCCATGGATCATTGAAGGCGTTGCAAAAGGCGAGCTGACTGGCGCGCAGCAGGTTGGCGTTAAAGAAGGCGTATTTGAAGCTCTTCTCACAGATAAAGTATCTGATGAATGTAAGGCAGCCGTAGATAAAGCGATTGAAGACATCAGCGCCGGAAATGTGGATTTCGAGTCTATGTTTTCTGAATAAAGAAAAATAAGCTGCGGGGGCTGCTGCATATTCTGCCATGGCAGATTTTTGCGGCAACCCCGTTTTTGCTTGAAATGAAAGGAATGAAGCAAAAATGGATAAGCCGGTAGTAGAACTGAAACACATTACAAAACGATTTGCCAGAGTTTTAGCAAACGACGACGTCTCAATGACTATACATAAAGGCGAGGTAGTTGCTCTTCTGGGCGAAAACGGCGCCGGAAAAAGTACCATAATGAAAATTTTGTATGGCCTTTATCATGCAACCTCTGGAGAAATTTATATTGATGGCAAAGAACACAGGATCTCTTCGCCAAAAGAAGCTATGGATCTTGGAATCTCTATGATCCAGCAGCATTTTTCACTGGTGGCAGCCCATACAGTTACGGAAAATATCATTTTGGGAAACTGCAAAGGAAAACTGGACGCCAAAGCAAAAGAAAAAGAAATTCAGGAGCTGGCGAAGCAGTATGGGTTTGATGTACCGGCGGGAGAATACATCCGTAATCTGTCTGTGGGAACCCAGCAGAAGGTAGAAATACTGAAGGCTCTGTATCTGAATGCCCGGATCCTTATCATGGATGAACCTACAGCCGTTTTGACGCCTCAGGAGATTGATACGCTGATGGCTTTTGTGAAACAATATGTGGCAAAAGGAAATTCCGTAGTCTTTATCACCCATAAGATGAAAGAGGTTATGCAGGTTTCAGATACCATTGTGGTTATGCGTGGGGGCAAGATCTGCGGAACAGTAAAAAGAGAAGATACCAACGAAAAAGAACTGGCCCATATGATGATCGGAAGAGATCTGGACGTGCTGCAGACCCCCGGACAGGAGGATCTGTCCCACAATAAGAAACGGCTGGTACTGGAAAATATTTCTATTGCCCCAAAAAATCAGGCGCCGCTTCTGGAGGATATTAATTTTGAGATCCATGAAGGCGAGGTTTTGGGTGTGGCAGGCGTTTCTGATAACGGACAGCAGGAGCTTTGTGAGCTGATCTACGGCGCAAGGAAGGCAACTTCAGGGCGTATTCTTCTGGATGACAAAGATATTACGGGAACAGAAGTAAAAGACAGGATCGCAATGGGAATCGGATATACGGCGTCTGACCGTTATCGCTACGCTATGGTACAGGACATGTCCCTTGCAGAAAACATGTTCCTGAAATCAAGCTATCTGAAAAACTGGGTAAAAAATGGAATCGTAAAATGGAAGGCTGTACAGAAGTATACCAGAGATCAGATCAAGACCTATGCCATTAAAGCGCCGGACGATTCTGTACCAATGGGAAGTCTTTCTGGTGGAAACCAGCAGAAGGTTATTGTTGCCAGAGAGGTAGACATGGGTCATAAGGTCATTATTTTTGATCAGCCCACCCGAGGACTGGATCTTGGAGCTATCAACTATGTGCATAAAACCATTCTTGCTGAGAAAGAAAAAGGAAAATCCGTACTTCTGGTATCTACAGAGCTTTCAGAAATTTTTGCATTATCTGACAGGATTGCAGTTATGTACAAAGGAAAGATCATGGGAATTTACAAAAACGGTGAACTGACAACAGAGAAGATCGGTCTTCTCATGGCAGGATATCAGCCGGATAAGGAGGGAGAAGCATGAAAAAGAAAGGACAGGTAAAAGACTTGATCCTCTGGACATTTTTAGCTATTGTCCTGGGTATGATCGTCAGCATGGCATTTCTTCCTCTTTTGGGAGTGAATCCCATAGAAGCTGCAAAAATTATGTTTACCGAGGTGTTTTCTGATAAGTTTACCATGGGAAATATCCTGGTAAAAACAACGCCGCTGATCCTGACAAGCCTGGCGTTTGCCTTTACCTACAAGGCGAATTTATATAATATCGGCGCCCAGGGACAGTTTTATGTGGGCTGTATCTGTGCAACGGCAACATCTCTGGCATTTATGACAAAACTTCCAGGACCCCTTGTTATGCTTATGGCATTTGCTGCGGCTGTATTAGGCGGCGGCCTTACAGGTCTTTTGATCGGATTTTTAAAAGCAAGGTTTAATGCAAATGAGTTCCTGGTAAGTATGATGTCTACCTATGTGATCCAGTATCTTCTGCAGTATCTACTCCGTACGGTGCTTCAGGAGCCAAAAAGAGAATATTTGAAAACACAGTATCTGGACGCTTCCGTATGGCTGCCTAAGATTATTCCCGGAACCTCTGTTTCCCTTGGAATTGTCATTGCAGTCCTGGCTGCTGTATTTATCTGGTTTGTTCTGTACCGTACGTCCCTTGGATACAGGATTCGTGTAACAGGTCTGAACCAGGATGCGGCGGCAATGTCTGGAATCAAGCCGGGAAGAATGTGTATGACAGCGTTTTTTATCAGCGGCGCTATTGCAGGTCTTGCCGGTTTTACAGAGATCAACGGTATGCAGCATATGCTTCTTACTGGTTTTGAAGCGGATATTGGTTCTTATGGTATTGGTATTGCGATCATGGCAGCCGCCAATCCCATTGGCTGTATTTTTGCAGCGTTATTATTCGGAACTTTGCAGGTGGGAGGAACAGCTCTTGGCCACTCCACTGACGCGCCGGCCAGCGTTATTGACGTAATGCTTGGATTTGTAATGCTGTTTGTGCTGATGTCCTTCTTTGTTCGTCGCAAGCTGGAGATCCGCAAAATGAAACAGCAGAAGATTCAGAAGGAGGGGGAATAATATGCAGATTTTTGTTAATTTGTTATCAAGAGCATTTTTTATGAGTACTCCCCTGATCTTGGGAGCGCTGGGAGAAGTTGTGGCAGAGCGCACCGGCATGATGGTCACAGCAGTAGAAGGTATTTTTCTGATTGGCGCATGGGGCGGATTTATTGGGGCATATCTGTCCGGGAACATGCTGATCGGTTTTTTGGCAGCTATCGTATGCGGACTTCTGGTATCTTTGCTGTATGGCGTTACAACAATTTATATGCACCAGCATCAGATTGTTATGGGAACAGCTATTGCGATTTTGGTGACAGGCTTCTGTACTTTCTTTTATCGTGTGATCTTTGGAGTTCAGACAGTTCCTCTTACAGTAAATCCTCTGAAGCCCATTGCAATACCGATTCTGTCAAAGATTCCTGTGATCGGCCAGGTATTGTTTAACCAGAACATTATTACATATTTTACGTATATTTTAGTGCCGATCATCTTTTTTGTGATCTATCGCACTTCTCTGGGACTTTCCCTTCGATCCTGCGGTGAAAATCCAGATGCGGCGGACGCAGCGGGAATCAACGTAACAAAAATGCGATTTCTCTCAGTGGCTTTTGCAGGCTGTCTGGGCGGTATCGCAGGCGCTTATTATTCTCTCTGCAACGTGGGAATGTATAATGCGGAGATCATTGGAGGACGTGGATGGATCGCCTTTGGTATCTGTTTCCTTGGAAACTGGAATCCTGTAGGTGCGCTTATTTTTGGAATTGTGTTTGGTATTTCAGACGCTCTTGGCATTTATGTACGGGCTTTGGGAAATACATCTATTCCAAGCGAGCTGTTCAGCGCCCTTCCCTATATTCTTGTTATTGTACTTACTGTCTGCAGGAAACAGTTTAACGTGCCGAACAAACTGGGAACTAATTATGTAAAAGAAGATTAGATTTGAGGAGTGGTTGCTGCTATTTTTGCAGCAGCCGCTTTTTCTCTTTGACGGGATGTGAGGCCAACCCTTGACTTTCCTGATCTGGAGAATTAGAATCAAGAAAAGTATTGATCCAGTGTTGGAGCTGTATAGTAAGGATGAGAAACATGAAAGAAAACCGTACCTATATTGCCATTGATCTGAAATCCTTTTATGCTTCTGTGGAATGCCGGGAGCGAGGATTAGATCCAATGAAAACAAATCTGGTGGTGGCTGATGCCAGCCGCACAGAAAAAACCATCTGCCTGGCTGTTTCGCCCTCTCTGAAATCCTATGGGATTCCCGGGCGGCCCAGGCTTTTTGAAGTGGTGCAGAAAGTAAAAAAAATCAATGCCGCCCGCAGGAGACTGGCGCCAGGAGGAAGCTTTGCCGGAAGCTCCTGGTCTGCAGATGAACTGGAGCGCTACCCGGAGCTGGAGCTTGGATATATCACAGCCCCTCCAAGAATGGCTTTTTATATGGAATACAGCACAAGGATCGTTGATATTTACCTGAAATATGTGGCTATGGAGGATATTCATATTTATTCCATAGACGAGGTGTTTATGGATGTGACCCATTATCTGAAATCCTACGGTCTTACAGCAAGAGAGCTTGCAATGAAAATGATCCGGGACGTTTTGCAGTCAACAGGGATTACGGCCACAGCAGGAATCGGCACAAATCTTTACCTCTGTAAAATTGCAATGGACATTGTGGCAAAGCATATTGAACCGGATGAAAACGGAGTGCGTATTGCGCAGCTTGATGAAATGTCTTACCGGAGGCTTTTGTGGGATCATCAGCCCCTGACAGATTTTTGGAGGGTAGGCAAAGGCTACGAAAAAAAGCTGAAGGAGAACGGCCTGTTTACTATGGGGGATATTGCCAGATGTTCTCTGGGAGGACCGGAGGATTTTTATAATGAGGATCTTCTCTATCAGCTTTTTGGAATCAATGCAGAGCTTTTGATCGATCACGCATGGGGATGGGAACCATGTACTATAGCAGATATCAAAAGCTATAAGCCCTCAAGCAGCAGCGTAGGCTCCGGCCAGGTGCTTCCCTGTGCCTACAGCTTTGAAAAGGCAAGGCTGGTGATCCGGGAAATGGCAGACCTTCTGGCTCTGGATCTGGTAGATAAAAGACTGGTGACAGACCAGCTTACTTTGACTGTAGGCTATGATATTGAAAATCTTACAGATCCGGGACGGAAAAAAGATTATCACGGAGAGGTCAAGACAGACCGCTATGGAAGAAAGATTCCCAAACATGCTCATGGAACAGAAAATTTGAAACAGAGGACTTCCTCAGCAAAGCTGATCACAGAGGCTGTGCTGGAGCTTTATGACAGGATCATGGACAAAAGTCTTCTGATCAGAAGAATGTATCTGGCTGCTAATAAGGTGGTGTCTGAGGATATCGTTCAACAGGCGGAAACCTTTGAACAGCTTGATCTTTTTACGGATTATGAAGCTATTGAAAAACAAAAAGCCAGGGAAGAGGAGGCTCTTCTTCGGGAACGTAAAATGCAGGAAGCCATGCTGGATATTAAGAAAAAATTTGGGAAAAACGCAATCCTAAAGGGAATGAACCTGGAGGAGGGAGCTACGGCAAAAGACCGTAATTCTCGAATTGGAGGACATAAGGCGTAAAAATAAAAGAAAGGCAGAGCATGAAGAATTATTTTGGAGAAAACCATAAATATGATGATATTATAAATCTTCCTCATCATGTGTCAAAAAACCGCCCTCATATGCCTGTAGAGGACCGGGCGGCCCAGTTTGCGCCCTTTGCGGCTCTTACCGGATATGGAGAAGCTGTAAAGGAAACCGCAAGGCGTACAGAACGGAGAATGGAGCCGGATGAGGACATGCTGGCAATTCTGAACCGGAGACTGGAATATATTAAGGAGCATCTTGGAGAGAACTTAAAGGTTTCAGCGACATATTTTGTGCCGGACATGCAAAAAGAGGGCGGCTCTTATGAATCTTTTTTTGGTACTGTAAAAAAACTGGATACCTTTCGCCACAGGCTGATATTTCAGGAGGGCAGGGAGATCCCCTTTGAAGATTTGTGGGAGCTGTCTGTTTGGGAAGATAAAATTTAAAAAAACAGAAATATCCATTTCTTTTAAGCGGAATTTGATGTAAAATAGAAATAACACTTAATAAAATGTTGAAGGAGAAAAACCACTATGATTAATTGGAAAAACTTTGACAGCCTCGCTTCCTATCAGGAAATGAAAGATGTGGAACGCGTGAACCTTGCTGAGGCAATGTCCGGGGAAAACGGAGCAGAGCGTGTAAAGAAGTACAGCGTCCCCATGGCGGCAGGACTTACATATAATTATGCTGCCAAGCAGGTGGACGAGAAGGTTCTGGCCGTTCTTTCAAAACTTGCAGAAGAGGCTCAGCTTATTGAGAAATATGAGGCTCTTTATAACGGAGAGGTGATCAATACAGGAGAGAAACGTCTGGTTCTTCACCAGCTTACACGCGGACAGTTAGGCGATACTGTAACAGCAGACGGCGTGGACAAGCGCGCGTTTTATGTAGAACAGCAGAACAAAATTGCAGACTTTGCAAACAAGGTTCATGCAGGCGAGATCACCAACGGCGCAGGAGAGAAATTTACAACAGTTGTTCAGATTGGTATCGGCGGAAGCGATCTTGGTCCTAGGGCTATGTACCTTGCGCTGGAAAACTGGGCAAAGAAAAATAATACATTTAAAATGGAAGCCAAATTTATCAGCAACGTAGATCCTGATGATGCTGCGGCAGTGCTTAATTCTGTAGACGTTGCACATTCTCTGTTTGTTCTTGTATCTAAATCAGGAACAACACTGGAGACGCTGACAAATGAATCCTTTGTAAAAGATGCTCTGAAAAACGCAGGTCTGGAAGCTTCCAAGCACATGGTTGCAGTGACAAGCGAGACTTCTCCTCTGGCGAAGAGCGACGATTATCTTGCAGCCTTCTTTATGGACGATTATATTGGAGGACGTTTCTCCTCTACATCTGCAGTTGGCGGCGCAGTATTGTCTCTGGCATTTGGACCAGAAGTATTTGCACAGTTCCTGGAAGGCGCCGCAGAGGAAGACAAACTTTCTGCAAACAAAAATCTTCTTGAGAACCCGGAAATGCTGGACGCTCTTATTGGCGTATATGAGCGCAATGCGCTTGGATATCAGGCAACAGCAGTTCTTCCATATTCCCAGGCTCTCAGCCGCTTCCCGGCACACCTTCAGCAGGCGGATATGGAGTCAAACGGCAAATCTGTAAACCGTTTTGGAGAGCCGGTGGACTATGTAACAGGTCCGGTAATCTTCGGTGAGCCAGGAACAAACGGACAGCATTCCTTCTATCAGCTTCTTCATCAGGGAACTGATATTGTGCCTCTCCAGTTTGTTGGATTCAGAAACAGCCAGATCGGCACAGACGTTGTGATCGAGGACAGCACCAGCCAGCAGAAACTTTGTGCAAACGTAGCTGCACAGATTATTGCTTTTGCATGCGGCAAAGAGGACGAAAACCTGAATAAGAACTTTAAGGGAGGCCGTCCTTCCAGTATTATCATAGGAGACACACTGGATCCGAAGGCTCTGGGAGCTCTTCTTGCACATTTTGAAAATAAAATCATGTTCCAGGGATTTGTATGGAATGTAAATAGCTTTGACCAGGAAGGCGTACAGCTTGGCAAGGTTCTGGCAAAGCGTGTGCTTGCTCATGAGACAGAGGGAGCGCTGAAAGAATTCAGCGATCTTTTGAACATCTGATTTAATAGTATTTATACAGGCAGAGGCGTATTTCGGCAGCAGACCGGAAGGCCTCTGTCTGTTTTTGTGTGTTGCCACGCTGAGGAAAGAATAGTATAATAATCATAACTGTGAAAATCAACAGATACAGTAAGATTACAGGAGATTTTTGGAATTTATGAATAATTTTGATCTCAGTTTTTATAAGGGAAAAAAGGTTCTGGTAACAGGTCATACAGGGTTTAAAGGAACCTGGCTTGTAAGTCTTCTTTTAAGCGCAGGAGCCCAGGTGACAGGCTATTCTCTGGAACCGCCTACAGATCCGTCAATTTTTGGTTTGTCCGGCATGAAAAACCAGATCCGTTCGATCATCGGAGATATCAGGGAGCTGGAGAGGTTGATGGAAGTATTTCGGGAAACAGAGCCGGAGATCGTGCTTCATCTGGCAGCCCAGCCCATTGTCAGGGAGTCTTATAAGAATCCGGTGTACACTTATGAGACAAACGTAATGGGAACTGTGAACATTCTGGAATGTGTCCGCCAGACAAAGACAGTCAGATCTTTTTTGAATGTGACCACAGATAAGGTATATCATAACCGGGAATGGGAGTGGGGATATCGGGAAAACGATCCTCTGGATGGCTTTGATCCTTATTCTAACAGTAAATCCTGTTCCGAGCTTGTGACACACAGCTACAAAAATTCTTTTTTCAGTGACGGAGAAACAAGGATCTCTACTGCAAGAGCAGGAAATGTCATTGGCGGAGGCGATTTTGCAGCAGACAGGATCATTCCTGACTGCATCCGCGCAGCGCTTTCGGGAAAGCCGATTCTGGTTCGGAATCCTCATTCCACCAGGCCTTTTCAGCATGTGCTGGAACCTTTGTACGCTTATCTGATGATTGCCGCTATGCAGTATGAAGATATTAAATACGAAGGCTATTATAACGTAGGACCGGGAGACGAGGACTGTGTGACCACAGGGGAGCTTGTAGAGCTGTTCTGTAAGTGCTGGGGTCAGGGACAGACCTGGGAGGATCATTTTGCCGGAGGACCTCACGAAGCTAATTTCCTGAAGCTGGACTGTTCCAGACTGCGCAGTGTTTTTGGATGGAAACCTGTATGGGGAGTACGTAAAGCCATAGAAAAGACTGTGGAATGGACCAGAGCATGGCAGGCAGGAGAAGACATAAATCTTGTAATGGAAAGACAGATCCGCTGCTTTCTGGATGAAATGAAAGAAAAAGAGGAGAATTACCATGTTTGAAAATATGAATGAACAAGAAGCCAGGGAGCAGATCCTTGGAATCGTAGACGATTACTGCAAAAAATACCATAACCAGCAGAAGCCTTTTGAAGAGGGAGACAGAATCCCTTATGCTTCCAGAGTATATGATTCCAGAGAAATGAGAAATCTGGTTGACAGTGCTTTGGAATTTTGGCTGACTTCTGGAAGATATACAGATCAGTTTGAAAAGGAGTTTTCAGAGTACCTGGGAATCCGTTTCTGTTCTCTTGTAAACTCTGGCTCTTCTGCCAACCTTCTTGCCTTTATGGCCCTGACTTCTCCTCTTCTGGGAGAGAGACAGGTACGTCCTGGAGATGAAGTGATCACTGTGGCGGCAGGCTTCCCTACAACAGTAGCTCCCATGATCCAGTACGGAGCTGTTCCTGTATTTGTGGATGTAGCGATCCCTCAGTACAATATTGACGTAACAAAGCTGGAAGAAGCTCTTTCTCCAAAAACAAAGGCAGTTATGCTGGCTCATACTCTGGGTAATCCTTTTGACCTTAAGGCGCTGACAGATTTTTGTAAAAAGCATGAGCTGTGGCTGATCGAGGACAACTGCGACGCTCTTGGTTCTGAGTATGAGATTGACGGAGAGAAAAAGCTGACAGGAACAATCGGAGATATTGGAACCTCAAGTTTTTATCCACCTCATCATATGACTATGGGAGAGGGCGGAGCTGTCTATACCAATAATCCTCTCCTGAATAAGATCGTGCGCTCTCTCAGAGACTGGGGACGGGACTGCCGCTGTCCTTCCGGCCGCGACAATGTCTGCGGACACCGCTTTGACAGACAGTATGGAGAGCTTCCTTTGGGATATGATCATAAATATGTGTACTCCCACTTTGGATATAATCTGAAAGCAACAGATATGCAGGCAGCAGTAGGATGCGCCCAGCTGGAAAAATTCCCTGGCTTCGTAGAGAGAAGACGCCACAACTATGACCGCCTGCGTAAAGCGCTGGAAGATCTTTCTGATAAGCTGATCCTTCCTGAGCCATGCCCAAATTCTGATCCAAGCTGGTTTGGTTTCCTTCTTACCTGCAGGGAAGGCGTGGACAGAAACAAGGTGGTTCCTTATATTGAAAGCAAGGGCGTTCAGACAAGAATGCTGTTTGCCGGAAATCTTACTAAGCATCCATGCTTTGACCAGATGCGCGCAGAAGGCAGAGGCTACCGTATTTCAGGAACACTGGAAAATACGGACAGGATCATGAGAGATACTTTTTGGGTAGGTCTTTATCCAGGAATGACAGATGAAAAGATTGATTATATGGCAAAAGTGATCCACGAAGCAGCGGCGCTTTCTGATAATCAGGAATAAAAAACCGGAAGGGGATAAAATCAGAATGATCATTGATGAAAAACTTCGGTGGTATGGATTTTGGTTTTTAGATCGCCTGAAGGGCGGAAAGGTTCGGAAATATTATGAGGAGATCCGGGACAGCTACAAAAACGGAACTCCGGTAGATAGAACCAGGGAAAAAATCCAGAGTCTGATCGCTCATGCAGTAAAGACCACAGAATTTTACAAAGAATACCCGGAAAACAGTTCTCTGGAGGATCTTCCTGTGGTAAATAAAGATACCTTTCGAGAACATTATGAGGAATTTTTATCCTCTTTATATAAGGTTGCGCCGGATAACCGGGTAATGTGTACCAGCGGTTCCACAGGAACCCCTCTTCGCATGATCCAGAATAAGGATAAGATCGATCACAATACGGCGGCCGGTATTTTTCTGGGAGCTGTGGTGGGGTATTATATTGGCATGAAAGAGGCTTTTATCAGAGTGTGGGTGAACAATGTGAAAAAAAGCAAGTTCCGTCTGATCCAGGAAAACCTGATCATGATGGACAGTTCCCGCATGGATGACGAGGCTCTGGGAAAAATGGCGGAAATTATTGCAAAGAAAAAAGTGAAATGTCTGGTGGGATATTCCTCAGCCTTGGGAGAACTGAGCAGATATATTGAGGAACAGGCTGTGGACTGCAGCAGATTTTCTGTGCGCGCAATCATTCCTATTTCCGAAACAATGCCAGAGCCGGTAAGACGAAAGATGGAGCAGCAGTTTGGCTGTCCGGTACAGGCTTGGTATTCTAATGAAGAAAATGGTATTATGGGCGTTCAGAATCAGAAAAATGAAGGATACCATATTGATACAGAAAGCTATTATTACGAAATCCTGAAAATGGATTCTGACGAACCGGCAGAGCCAGGAGAACTGGGAAGGATTGTAATTACGGATCTTTATAATTATGCTTTCCCTATTCTTAGATATGATAATGGGGACACGGCAGTGGCTCAGAGAGTAGAAAAAAATGGAAGATATAAACTGTATCTGGAAGAATTATACGGAAGACGAAGCGATCTGATCTATAGCTGTGACGGAAAAGCAGTTACGCCGTATATCATTACAAACAATCTCTGGGATATAAAAGGAGTAAAACAGTATCGTTTTATTCAGGAAGATATAAAAAAATATACCCTTTGGCTTAACGGAGATCCTGCGCAGATGGATCAGAAAGAAATTTTGGGACGGATTCGCCCTTATCTGGGAGAAGAGGCGGAGATTTCAGTGGAACTGGTAGATGAGATTCCGGTACTGGCCTCTGGAAAACGAAAATACATAGAAAACCGATGTGAGAAATATCAAACACGGAAAGGATTTTGCGGATAAAACAGATGAGGAAGAATGCAGAGAAACAAAAAAGACTGGTTTCCAATACATTTTACACCATGGGGGGAATGCTTGCCCTGAATGGCGTACTCCAGTTGGTGATCACTCCTCTGCTGAACAGAGAACTGGGAGCAGAGCAGCTGGGGGATATGCTTTTTGTGCTGGGGCTGGTGAGTATTCTTTGTCCTTCTGTGGGGCAGGCTTTAAATACCAGCCGTCTGGTGGTGCGCCGGGATTACCCTGTAACGAACGGGGACTATGACAGGATCTTACTGCTTTTTGGAATACCGGGAAGTTTGGTTGCCTTATGGATATGCAGAAAAAGCTTTCATGGAACATTTATGGCAGCAGGGATTTTCCTGCTTCTGCTTCTGACGGTTTTTCGATATTATGGGGATGTGGAATACAGGCTGAACCTGAATTATCAACGGTATTTTATCTATTATGTGCTGATTGCAGCAGGCTATCTGGCAGGCTATGGAATTTATCGGATTACGGGAAGCTGGCTCTGGATCTATCTGACCGGCGAGGTGGCGGCATTGATATTTGTGGCTGCGACAGGTCAGGTCTTTAAAAGATTCTGGGTGAAAAGCGATAGTTTTTCCATTGCGCTGAACCGGGGATTTTTCCTCACTTTATCTTATCTGGTGACAAATGCGACTTTGAATATGGATCGTATTGTACTGAAAGCCTTCACAGGTAATCGGCAGGTGACAGAATATTATGTGTTGTCTTTGGTGGGAAAGACCATGGTACTTCTCATTGCTCCTATTAATACGATCCTGATTTCTTATCTTACAAGAAGAAAGGAACTGTTGACCAGATCGCAGTTTTTGAAAACAGCGGCTGCAGGATGCGGTGTGAGCTTTGTATTTTTTCTGGGGTGTCAGATAGGGACGCCCTTGTTTGTATGGCTTTTTTATAGAAATCTGTATGAACAGGTAAGAGGGCTTGTAACTGTGGTGAATATGACTCAGGTGTTGGGAATATATTCAGCATTTCTCTTTATTCTTGTTTTAACTTTTGCAAGTGAGAAATGGCAGTTAGGACTTCAGACAGCTCATTTTATAATATTAACGGCAGCTACGGTTTTTGCAGCGAAAGAATATGGAATTGCAGGATTTGCCTGGGCTTGTCTGACAGCAAATCTCCTTCGGGTGGCGGCTGTGATACTTTTGGGCGCGCTAAAGGCTTTCAGGGGAAAAATGCAGACTGCGTCAGATAAAAAATAAGGAAAGAAGGAACAAACTTATGCAGATTGGCGAGGTTCTGAGAAGAGTGGTGTTTAACGGGCTGGATGCCGTAAAGGGCGGAAAGCTGAAAAAGCTAAAAGAAGTAAACAAAAGGGAAATTGTGGAGGGGGTTACCGAAGAGTATGTAGAGAGACGGATCCAGGCTCTTCTGGAATATGCAAAAGATCATTCCCCCTATTATAGAGAAAATCCGCAGTGGAAAGAATTATCCGATTTTCCTGTGCTGACAAAAGGAGATTTTATAGAGGCATATGATAAAATTTTGACAGATAACAGCAGCGAACAGGGAAATCTTTATCGCCTCAGCACCAGCGGATCAACGGGAACTCCTTTTACTGTGCTGTGTGACGGAGATAAGATGAACCGCGTAAATATGAACTTTATTTCCTGTATGGAACTGAACGGCTTCCGTATGGGAATGAAAAGAGGCGAGTTCCGTGCATGGATCAAGGGGAAAAACACGATCAGTAAGTGGAAATCTTTTAAAAATAATTTGATCATGGTGGATATCTCCAACATGGGAGATGAGTCTCTTGAAAAAATATGCAGGGATATTGAAAAAAAGAAAATCCAGGTACTTGTAAGTTATTCCAGTGCGTTGGTGGCGCTGTCCCAATATTTGAAAAAAACGGGAAGGAATATCAGTAAATGGAAGGTAGAAATGATATTTTCCATGGGAGAAGCCCTGCCAGACGGTACTTATGATCTTCTTCAGGAAATTTTTGGATTTTCTCCTGTGCGTTCTTATGGAAATAACGAAAATGGTTTTATTGCCATTCAGCTGGGAGAGGAAAAAGAATATACCATTGATCTTTATAATTTCTATACGGAGATCTTAAAAATGGATTCCGATGAACCGGCAGAGCCGGGCGAATTGGGAAGGATCGTAGTTACAGATTATTACAACAAGACGTTTCCAATGATCCGTTACGATACGGGAGATACTGGAAAGATACGGCTTTATAAGGATGAAAAAGGGAGACTCCATGGGAAATTTGTAGAGATTTACGGCCGGAGAGGCTCGTTGATATATAACTGCCAGGGAGAGCCTTTGTCCATTCATGTGTTTATGAACATCCTGCTGAATTTTGAGGGCATAGTATACCAGGCAAAATGTATTCAGAGGGAGAAAAAAGAATACGAACTGCTGATCAATGCAGATCGAGAAAAACTGCAGATTGAGGAAGTTCTGGCAGCGTACAGGAAATATCTGGGAGCAGAAGCGCAGATCAAGGTGACCTATGTGGAGGAAATTCCAGTACAGTCTTCTGGAAAATTTATGGTCTGTGAGAATCTCTGCCCGGATTATATTTGATGGAGAAAAGAACATGAAACAAAAAGTATCTGATTATATTGCAGATTATATTTCCAGATGGGGGATCAGGGACGTGTTTACCGTTACCGGAGGCGGAGCCATGCATATGAACGATGCTTTTGGCCACCATAAGGAGCTTCACTGTACCTATCATCATCATGAACAGGCCTGCGCCATGGCGGCGGAAGGCTATGCTCGTTTGGGAAACAAAATGGCTGCGGTCTGCGTGACTACAGGTCCGGGAGCTACGAATGCTATTACAGGAGTTCTGGGAGGCTGGATGGATTCTATTCCTATGCTTGTTTTTTCAGGACAGGCAAGATATGCGACTACAGTTGCTGCCTCAGGTCTTCCCCTTCGCAGCATGGGAATACAGGAATGTAATATTGTGCCAGTGGTAAGCTCTTTGACAAAATATGCTCATATGGTCGTACACCCGGAGAATATCCGCTATCATCTGGAAAAAGCTCTTTATCTTGCTGTAAATGGAAGACCGGGGCCGGTATGGCTGGACATTCCTCTGGACGTGCAGGGAGCAGTGATCGAGACAGAAGGACTTCGTTCCTATGATCCGGCAGAAGATTCGGATCAGCAGCCCCCTTCCATTGAGCAGAATATAATAGAAGAGATCCTGGATAAAATCGAAAACAGCAGCCGTCCGGTAATTTTTCCGGGAAACGGCGTCCGTCTTGCAGACGCTATGGAGGAATTTCATGAGCTTGTAAAAGTTCTTGGTGTTCCGGTAATTACAGGTATGAGCAGCGTAGACGCTATGGCGTCTGAAGATCCTCTTTTTGTGGGAAGAAGCGGCGGAACAGGAACCAGACCGGGAAATTTTGCTCTGCAGAACAGCGACGTACTGCTATCAATCGGAAATCGTCAGGGATTTGCCCAGACAGGCTTTCAATATCAGGATTGGGCAAGAGAAAGCTTTACCATTTTGAACGATATTGATGAAAATGAGCTGAAAAAGCCAAGCCTTCATGTAAGCCTTCCTGTATGGGGAGACGCCGGGGAGCTTATAAGGAAACTTCTGAGCGTTGCTGTAAAAAGAGGCGCTTCAGAAAAACAGCCTCTTTTTAAGGGTCAGGACTGGAAAGACCAGTGCCTTCTCTGGAAACAGAAATATCCGGTTGTTACTTCCAGGCACTATGAGACAATCGAAGAAGGCTGTACTAATATTTATGCCTTTTATAAAGAGCTTTCAAAGGCTATGAAAGAAAATGAAAATCTTCTGGTCAGCGTGGGAACTTCCAGAGTGGCAGGTAGCCAGAGCTTTGAAATCAAAAAAGGCCAGAGGTTTATTACAAATCCAAATACGGCTTCTATGGGCTTCTGTCTTCCAGGGGCTATTGGAGTCTGTGTTGCTTCAGGAAGGAAACCGGTTGTCTGTGTTACCGGAGAGGGAAGTCTCCAGATGAATATTCAGGAGCTTCAGACCATCCGGCAGAACTGTCTTCCGGTGAAGCTTTTTGTGATCAATAACCAGGGTTATCATTCTATCCGCCAGACCCAGCAGACCTATTTTGGACAGCCCCTGGTGGGAGTGGGAGAAGAAAGCAGGGACTTAAGTTTCCCTGATCTTTCTAAGCTGATTCCTGCTTATGGTTTTCCCTATTACAGCATCCACAGTTCAGAAGATTTGGGAGAAACCATAAAAAAAGCGCTGAATACAGAGGGAGCGGCAGTCTGCGAGGTTTTTGTTACAAAATATCAGAAAACAGAGCCAAAAACTTCTTCCAAAAAGCTCTCTGACGGAAGAATGATATCTGCTCCTCTGGAGGATATGTACCCCTTCCTTCCAAAAGAGGAACTGGAAGAAAACATGTTCATTTCCCTTCCCGAAAGAATCTGACAAGCTGTCCCGGGAGAAAGAAAGGAAAATATGCGTCGTATTATTGTAACAGGAGCCACCAGTATGATCGGTACGGCTCTGATAGAGGAATGTATAAAGAATGAGGTTGAGGTTTATGCTGTTGTAAGAGCCTCTTCCCCAAAAAAGAACCGTCTCAGGGAACACAGGCTGATCCATCAGGTAGACGCCTCTTTGGAGGAGCTGGAAGATCTGCCGGATAAAATTTCAAAACCCTGCGACACTTTTTATCATATTGCCTGGGGAAATACAGGTGAAAACAGAAATTCAAGCACAGAGCTTCAAAGCCGTAATATCGCATATACCCTGGCTGCCGTCCGCTCTGCAAAGGCTTTGGGATGCAGACGTTTTATCGGAGCAGGCTCCCAGGCAGAGTATGGGCCCATGGATGAAGAAAGGATCTCTCCAAATAGTCCGGTGCGTCCAACCACGCCTTACGGAGCGTCTAAACTTTCCGCAGGGCTTTTGTCAGAAATGCTTTGCAGAGAGCTTGGTATGGAATGGATCTGGCCCAGAATTTTCAGCGTATATGGGATCTACGAAAAAGAAACTACAATGATCGCCTCTGGCTTAAGAAAAATGCTTGCAGGAGAAAAAACAGAATTTACTCCCGCTATGCAGAGATGGGATTATCTTTTCAGCAAAGACGCAGGAAGAGCCTATTATCTTATCGGAGAAAAGGGAAAAGCCGGGGCGGTTTACTGTGTGGGCAGCGGTCATGCAGCTCCCTTAAAGGAATATATTTATAAAATGGCAGAGCTTACAGGAGCCGGGGAAACCGGGATCGGCGCAAAACCATATCCGAAAGGCGCTGTGATGAATCTCTGCGCAGATATAAGATCTCTGACAGAAGATACAGGCTTTGTGCCAAAACATACTTTTGAACAGGGGATCAGAGAAACACTTGCCTGGTTGAAAACCGGGAGTACAGGAGAGACAGAATGAAAAAAAAGATATCGGTGGTAATCCCCACCTACAACGAGGAGGCTAATGTAGTGCCTCTTGCAAAGGCAGTAACAGAGGTGATGGAGAGGGAACTTATCCAGTATGATTATGAGATCATATTTATTGATAATCATTCCAAGGATAACACCCAGGCTCTTCTTCGGGGACTTTGCGCCAACAACAAAAAAATAAAAGCCATCTTTAACGCAAAAAATTTCGGGCAGGCAAGATCTCCTGTTTACGGAATGAAACAGGCGTATGGAGACTGCGTAGTGCGTATGTGCGCAGATTTTCAGGATCCGGTGGATATGATTCCCAAATTTGTGAAGGAGTGGGAGCAGGGCCACAAAATAGTGATCGGAGTAAAAAATGCCAGTCAGGAACGTAAGGGAATGTATAAGCTCAGAGGTCTGTATTATAAAATGATCCAAAAGATCACAGATATTGATCACATTGAGCAGTTTACCGGGTTTGGTCTTTACGACAAAAAGTTTGTGGATGTGGTCCGTTCCTTGCATGATCCCATGCCCTATCTGCGAGGTATCATTGCAGAGCTGGGATTTGACTATAAGGCGATTTCCTACACGCAGCCAAAACGTCGGGCGGGAAAGAGCAAAAATAATTTCTACAGTCTGTACGACTATGCCATGATAGGAATTACTTCTTACTCCAAAGTGGTGATGCGTATGGCGACTTTTGCAGGATTTATCATAGGAGGCTTAAGCCTTCTGGCAGCCATTGCTTATCTGATATTAAAACTTATGTACTGGGATCGCTTTTCCGCAGGAATAGCGCCTCTGATCATAGGCGTATTTTTCCTTGGATCTCTGCAGCTTTTCTTTACAGGATTTCTGGGAGAATATGTTCTGAGCATTAATACAAGAGTTCTGGACCGCCCTCTTGTTGTGGAAGAAGAGCGGCTGAATTTTGATGAGGAAGAGCTTTCTGAAAAGGAACAGGATCCGGCAGAAGTGAAGGAGAAGAAACATGAATAAGAAAAAAACAAAAAACGGGCCGGGCTATCTGCAAAGAAAAAAAGACCAGTGGAACAGTATGCTGCTTTGGAAAGCAGATGAGCTGTGCAGGCTGGACTGGATCCTTTCGTTTTTGATCCTGGCAGGGCTTTTTGTGCTTTGCGTCCATTCGGATGTGAAACTTACCGGAAACCGTTCTTTTTTGATGTACGAACATTTTACAGACTTTTATGAGGCAAGCTATCGGCAGTCAGGAGGCTACTGGGCAAATTATCTTCCCAGTACCTTTCTTGCGTATGCCATTTGGAATCTGCCTCTTTATTTTACAGGACATGCGCCGGAGGCCATTCTTACAAACAGTTTTATCAACCTTATGTGGTATAAACTTCTTCCGGTAATTTTATATTTTGCTACCGCCCAGCTTATGTACTGTATTGGAAAGAAAATGGGATTTGGCGAAAAGAAATCCCTTATGTGCAAGTTTGCGTTCCTGGTATTTCCCATGGGCGTGTTCAGCCAGTTTATTTTCAGCCAGTATGATATTTTTACGGTATTTTTTATTGTGCTTGGCTTTTACCTTTTCCTTCAGGGAAAAATGTGGCAGTCAGCTCTTTTGTTTGGAGTTGCCTCTACTTTTAAATATCATGCGGTTTTGTATTTCCTTGTGATCTTTCTTTTGAAAGAAAAGAAGATCCGTAACCTTTTGAAATATACAGGTCTTATGATCCTGCCCCTGGCAGTGGAAATTCTTCCAAACCTGGGATCAGAAGCCTTTCGGAGAAACGTGTTTGGGTTTGGGGCTTTGGAATATGTGCAGAAGCCTTTTACCCTGGGATTTTTCAGTGGGATCAATCTTCTGGCGGCAGCGGCGGCATTTGTGCTTGTGTGGGCTTACCAGAAAAAAGCGGAAACAGAGGGAGAAACCTATTCCTGGGCAATCTTTTTCTGCGTGGCAGTGAGCTTTGCAATTTTTGGATTTTCTACCTGGAATCCTCAGTGGATCCTTCTGATGGCTCCTTTCCTGGTGCTGAATATTATGATCAGCGGAAATGGAAATCTGCTTTTGATGGTAACGAATGTTTTTATGTTGGCCATGTATATTTTCTGCAGTCAGAGTATGGTAGACGAGCGCGTGCTGAACGGCGGTATTTTGAAATATGCGCTGAAGGACAGAGAGTTTGCAGTGCGTATGTGGGATCTTTACAGATTCCATGATCAGGAAATGCTTTGTACTGCAATGTGGGTAGTGCTTCTTATTTATGTGGTCTTTGGCCATCCAAGGTATCACAGCCGCAAGGGAGAATCTGTGGCAAAGGGACTGATATGGCAGATCCGTTCTGCATTTCTTTTTGGCGTAGCGGCATTTGTGATCCCCATGTTGATCTGTGCGGCAGGAGTTCTTTCTGGAAAAGTGAATTTCTTTGACAACAGCCGCCAGAATATGGAAATGGAAAATGTGGTCATGCTGGAAGGAAATCAGCCGATAGTCCAGGAATTTACAGCAGACGGAAGCGTTCTGTCAAATATTAAGATCCGTGTATTTACAAAACCCGGAACAGAGCCCTCCAGTCTTTTTGTAGCGCTGAAGGATAAGGAAACCGGGGAGATCCTTTATGAGAAGGATGGCGATACTTACGGAATCAAGGAAAATACAGCCCTTTATTCTTTTCTGAAAAAAGAGATTCCGGTTCAAAAGGGCAGGACCTATGAGCTGGAGCTTCGAAGCGATGCGGGCGTAGGAGAAGGCATTGGTCTTTACTGTGTAACAGATAAAAAAGGAACGGAGATTCTTACCCAGGCTCCAGAGCCTGAGGCAGGGACAGCTCCGGCAGGCAGCAGAAGTCTGCAGATGTGCGTATCCGGCGTACAGTAAAGATCTTTGCCTGAAAATTTATATAATAAATAAGAGAAAAACTGTTGTATGAGTTGCAGTCAGATTTGAGAAAGATACTTTTCAGAATCTGTACAGGAACTATACAGCAGTTTTTTCTTTATGATAAATTAATATCCCTTATCAGGAATTTAATACCGATTTTATAAGAAGTTGTATACAATGTCTGAGAAAGAGAGGAGGAAAAATGATGATGGATATTGTAATGCTAGCTGTTCTTCTTGGCTGTTTCGGCCTTGTGAAGCTGTTTGCAGATTTTTGTGAAGCGCAGGTAACCCCAAAGGAAAAATAAGAGGAAGGTGAGTGAAGTCATGATTTCATTAGGGATTATTATTCTGGGACTTGGAGTATATCTGGTATATGCGCTGATATATCCGGAAAAGCTGTGAATTTTAGGACAAAAGGGAGTGCAACAGGAGGAGAGAAATGTTACAGATTATTTTTACGTTGGCAATTTTTCTGATACTGGTAATTCCAATGGGAAAGTATATGTATCATATTGCTACAGAACAAAAGACTTTTGCAGACCGGGTATTTGATCCGGTGGACCGTTTCATATATAAGGTCTGCGGAATTAATAATGAGAACATGGGATGGAAAAAATATGCCCTTTCACTTTTAACAGCAAACGCCGTAATGATATTTGTGGGATATCTGATTCTAAGAGTGCAAAATTTTCTGTTTCTGAATCCAAATGGAATCGAAGGAATGGAACCATCTCTTTCTTTTAATACTATTATCAGTTTTATGACAAATACAAATCTTCAGCACTATTCTGGTGAAAGCGGACTTTCTTATGCAAGTCAGATGTGCGTGATTATTTTTATGATGTTTACTTCAGCAGCCAGCGGCTATGCTGCATGTATGGCGTTTTGCAGGGGACTTGCAGGAAAAAAACTTGGAAACTTTTACAGAGATATGGTAAGGATAACAACAAGGATTCTTATTCCGGTATCCTTTATCGTTGGTTTGATCCTGGTAAGCCAGGGAACACCTCAGACATTGATTCAGAACTTTACCGTTGAAACCATTGAAGGAAAATATCAGGATTTTGCCATGGGACCGGTAGCGGCGCTGGAGTCCATTAAGCATTTGGGAACAAACGGAGGCGGATTCTTTGGCGCAAACTCTACGACACCTTTTGAAAATCCAACAGTTATTTCCAATATTGTAGAGATGATTTCCATGATGATTCTTCCGGGCGCCTGTGTGGTTACTTTTGGTCATATGCTTCATGATCGTAAGAGGAATAAAGCAGAAAAAGCCGCGGCGCTTGTACCTGCACAGAAAAAAATTCTGATAGGACGTCAGGGAGCAGTTGTTTTTGGAGCAATGGGAATCATTTTTATGATTGGTCTTCTGGTCTGCTACAATTCGGAAATGGCAGGAAATCCAGTCATTGATGAAACAGGAATTCAGCAAAGCGCGGGAAGCATGGAAGGAAAAGAGGTTCGATTTGGCACGGCGCAGTCTTCTTTGTTTACCACGGTAACTACATCTTTTACCACAGGTACTGTTAATAATATGCACGATACGCTGACGCCTCTCGGCGGAATGGTTCCTCTTCTTCATATGATGCTGAATTGTGTGTTTGGAGGTAAGGGCGTTGGTCTTATGAATATGATCATGTATGTGATCCTTGCTGTATTTATCTGTGGATTGATGGTAGGACGTACGCCGGAATATCTGAATAAAAAGATCGAAGGAAAAGAAATGAAGCTGGTTGCGATTGTCATTTTAATCCACCCGCTTCTAATCCTTGGATTTTCTGCGCTTGCAGTCAGTGTGTCCGGAGGGCTGGATGGGATTACGAATCCATCATACCACGGACTTAGTCAGGTATTATACGAATATACGTCTTCAGCAGCAAACAACGGTTCCGGCTTTGAGGGACTTGCAGACAACACTGTATTCTGGAATGTGACCACAGGTCTTGCAATGTTCTTTGGAAGATATATTGCTATTGTTGCACAGCTTGCAATCGCCGGTTCACTTCTTGCAAAGAAGAGAGTAAATGAGTCTGTAGGAACTCTTAGAACAGACAATGTGGTATTTATGGTTGTTCTTGTATTTATTGTTTACATCTTCGCAGCGCTGACCTTCTTCCCTGCACTTGCACTGGGACCGATTGCAGAACATCTGTCGTTGTGGATGTAGTAGATACAGAAAAAGGAGAAAAGAGAAATGGCTAAAAAGGAAAAGACCAAATTTATTACACCGGATATATTGAAATCATCCATTATTGGCGCTTTTCAGAAACTGGATCCGAGATATATGATAAAAAATCCGGTAATGTTTGTCGTTGAGGTGGGATGTATCATAACTTTGGTACTGACAATTTTTCCAACGCTGTTTGGCGGACAGGCAGAATACAGACTGTATAATGGATTTGTAACAGGGATTCTTTTTGTGACGGTACTGTTTGCTAACTTTGCAGAATCTGTAGCAGAAGGAAGAGGAAAAGCGCAGGCAGCGTCCCTGAAAAAAACAAAGCAGGATACAAAAGCAAGAATTCTTCTTTCAGACGGAGAAGAAAAAATAGTCAATGCTTCTGATCTGAAAAAAGGTGATATTGTACTTGTAAAAATGGGAGAAGTAATTCCAAACGACGGTGAGGTTATCGAGGGAATCGCGTCTGTAGATGAATCTGCAATTACCGGTGAATCTGCTCCCGTAACAAGAGAAGCCGGCGGAGATTTTTCTTCTGTAACAGGAGGAACTACAGTTGTTTCCGACTGGCTGAAAATCCGTATTGTGGCTGAGCCGGGCGAATCTTTTCTGGATAAAATGATTTCTCTGGTAGAAGGCGCGTCCAGACAAAAAACGCCAAATGAAATTGCACTGAATACACTGTTGATTGTATTGACACTGATTTTTTTGATTGTTGTTGTCACTCTTTATCCTTTTGCAAATTATCTGGGCGTAAGAATTCCGATTTCCTGGGCGATTGCCTTAATGGTATGCCTGATCCCCACAACTATTGGCGGACTTCTTTCTGCAATCGGAATTGCAGGTATGGATCGTGTTACACGTTTTAATGTAATCGCCATGTCAGGAAAAGCGGTTGAAGCCTGTGGCGATGTGGACACGATGATCCTTGATAAAACAGGCACGATTACCTTTGGTAACCGTCTTGCAGCAGAATTTTATCCGGTAAAAGGCACAGATAAGAATGACCTGATCCGGTACAGCGTGTTGTCCTCTCTTCTTGACGGAACACCGGAAGGAAAATCAACAGTAGACCTTGGCAGGAAAATGGGGTGTGATCCTGACAGTCTGGATACAGATGGAATGGAATTTGCAGAGTTTACCGCACAGACAAAAATGAGTGGTGCGGACTGTAAGGACGGTACGGTGATCCGCAAAGGAGCTTATGAAGCGATTAAAGAATTTGTACAGGAAAAAGGAGGTCAGATTCCGGAAGATCTGGAAGGAATTGTAACAGAGGTTTCAAATCTGGGCGGAACTCCGTTGGTCGTATGTGTAAACGCTAAGATATACGGGGTAATCTATCTGAAGGATACAGTAAAACCGGGACTGGTAGAACGTTTTGCCAGACTTCGTGAAATTGGTATTAAAACTATTATGTGTACCGGCGATAACCCGCTGACAGCAGCCACCATTGCAAAGGAGGCAGGCGTAGACGGATTTATTGCAGAATGCCGTCCTGAAGATAAGATTACAGCCATTAAGAAAGAACAGGCAGAAGGAAAACTGGTAGCCATGACCGGAGACGGTACAAACGATGCCCCTGCGTTGGCACAGGCGGATGTAGGGCTTGCCATGAATTCAGGTACACAGGCGGCAAAGGAAGCTGCCAATATGGTTGACCTGGATTCTGACCCTACAAAGATTCTGGAAGTCGTTGAGATTGGTAAACAGCTTCTGATCACAAGAGGGTCACTGACAACTTTCAGTATTGCAAATGATATTGCAAAATATTTTGCTATTATTCCTGCAATGTTTACTATGGTTCTGCCACAGATGCAGATTTTGAATATTATGAGACTGGCAACACCGGCAAGTGCAATTCTGTCTGCATTGATTTTTAACGCTGTTATTATTCCGGCGCTGATTCCGATTGCCATGAAAGGAGTTAAATATAAACCGATGAAAGCAGAAAAACTTCTGCTGAGAAACATGGGCGTTTATGGTGTCGGCGGTATCATTATTCCATTTGTTGGAATTAAACTGATAGATTTGATCGTAGCTCCGATTCTTGCAATGATCGGAATGTAGGAGGAAGATTTTTATGAAAAAGATTGGGAAGATGTTGGGAAAGGCATTTTTATTCAGCGCAGTGATGATTGTGCTTTGCTCTTTTGTTTATCCCCTTGCGCTGACAGGCGTCAGCCAGCTTACTATGAAGAATAATGCGAATGGAAATCTGATTGACAAAAATGGAGAGCCGACAAATAATATAGAAGAAGCAGTCGGCTCAGAGCTGATAGGACAGGATTTTTCAGAAGACTATTTTTTTAAAGGAAGAGTTTCTTCGGTAAACTATAATACATATACGAAAGAACAGAAGGAAAGCGGAGAATACAGCGGCGTATCTTCAGGATCTTTTAACTACGCTAATTCCAATCCGAAACTGGAAAAACGTGTCCAGGAAGATCTGGATGAATTTTTGAAAACACATCCAGGTGTGAAAAAGGAGAAAATTCCGTCAGATCTTTTAACTGCATCCGGTTCAGGACTTGATCCTCATATCAGCCCTGAGGCAGCAGAAGTACAGATTGCCGCTGTTGCAGAAAATTCCGGACTTTCAGAACAGGAAGTAGAAGCGATTGTAGAGGAGAACACAGAGCATAAGGTACTGGGGATTTTTGGAGAAGAAAGAGTCAATGTACTGAAATGCAATCTTGCGATTGCAGGAGCTATGGGTATTATCTGATGGAGCAAAGGAATGGAAGATACAAGACCGGATTCAGAATATTTATTAAAAAAAATTCAGTATGAGGAAGAACTGAAGCTGAAAAAGCATAAAGGTAAATTGAAAATTTTTCTTGGGTATGCGGCAGGCTCCGGCAAAACATATACAATGCTGGAGGCTGCTCATGAAGCAAAAGAACATAAGACAGACGTGGTTGCAGGGTATATCGAGCCTCATGACAGGCCGGATACCCTGAAACTGGTTGAGGGACTGGAAACAATTCCTCCTCTTATGATAGAGTATAAAGGGGTAAAGCTGCGGGAATTTGATCTTGACTGTGCGCTGAGACGTCATCCGCATCTGATTCTTGTGGACGAACTGGCTCATACCAATGCTCCTGGGTGCAGAAATGAGAAGCGATACCAGGATGTAAAGGAATTGCTTCGCGCTGGAATTGACGTTTATACAACAGTTAATATTCAGCATCTGGAAAGCCTGAACGATCTGGTAGGATCAATTACCCAGGTTGAGGTAAGGGAGAGAATCCCGGACGTGGTTTTTGACCATGCCGACCAGGTGGAGGTTATTGACATTGAACCGGAAGATCTCCTGGAACGAATGAGGGAAGGAAAGATTTACAAATCGGTTCAGGCTGAAAGAGCCATGAATAATTTTTTCAAAAGAGAAAAGTTGGCGGCTCTTCGTGAAATTACACTGAGGCGGACGGCAGACCGGGTGAACCGGATTGCTGAGGAAGAGCGGAATATACAAGGAAACATGGATTATCATACCGGGGAGCATGTTCTGGCATGTATTTCTGCGGCGCAGTCCAGCGCCAAGGTGATCCGGTCAGCCGCCCGCCTTGCCTATGCGTTTCACGCACAGTTTACAGGACTTTATGTAGAGACGCCGGATATGCAGGAGGCTGATGAAAAAACAAAGAAGAGCATACGGCAGAATATGGAGCTGGCAAGAGCTCTGGGGGCCAAGATCGTTACGGTCTATGGATCTGACATCGGTAGTCAGGTTGCAGAATATGCCATTGTGAGTAATGTTTCCAAGGTAGTGCTGGGGAGGACAAACCACAGATTCTTTCTGCATAAGCCAAGGGCGGAGGTACTGGAAAAGCTGAACAGCATGGCGCCTAATATTGATGTTTACATTATTCCGGATATGAAAAATATAAAGCCGGCGTTACAGCACAAAAAAAATAAAAAAAATAAAAATGAGGAAACCAGTCCGACTCAGGTTATGTGGGAATTTGGCGAGATCAATGTGATTCTTGTCCTTACCACTGTGGCGGCGTGGCTGTTTCAGAGAATGCACCTTCCAGAATCAAATATTATTATGGTATATATATTAGGCGTGTTGATTTCGTCTTATATTTCAGATAAAAAAATATATGCAGTATATTCTGCTTTGTTCAGTGTGCTTGCCTTTAATTTCTTTTTTACGGAACCGTATTATTCGTTAAAAGCATATGACAGAGGATATCCAACCACCTTTATTATGCTGTTTATGGTAGGACTTTTTACAGCGTCACAGACAAGAAAACTGAAACTGCAGAATAAAGAAAGCGTAAAAAAAGCATACCGGACAGAAATTCTTCTGGAAAACAGCAGGAAACTGAGACGATGCAGATCAGAAAAAGAGGTTTGGGAACAACTGGCTGCTCAGGCGGAAAAACTTCTGAATCTGTCTTTGATTATTTATCCTGTAGATAAGAAAGGACTTTTGGAAGAACCGATGCTCTTTCCGAGAAAAGGTGCGAAAAAGGACAGCCTGCAGCAGCTTTTTACTCCTCAGGAAAAGGCTGTGGCGAAATGGGTAGCGGCTAATCATCACCGGGCCGGAGCCTGTACGCATACTCTTCCTACGGCAGACGCTATGTATCTTCCGGTACAGGATGAAGAAACGGTTAAGGGAGTCCTGGGAATTTTTCTTGAGGAGCGCAGGCAGATACAGGAGTTTAAATATGGACTTCTTATAGCAATGCTCAATGAAACAGGTGTAAAATTAAAAGATGTATTTATCAGTTAATAATGAAATTTATACTTTTATAATATAAAAATTTCGTAAAGTGTTGTTATAATTCGTGTGTTTGTGGTATAATGTCCTCATAAGCAATAAGCGCAGGAAGATTCCAGCGCAGGCATTACCCAAATAAACAGCAAAGGGGATGGATGTATGAAATTTATTATTAGCGGAAAAAACATTGCAGTTACTGAAGGACTTAAAACAGCCGTTGAGGACAAACTTGGTAAACTGGAACGGTATTTCACTCCTGACACCGAAGTTGTAGTAACTTTAAGTGTGGAAAAAGAAAGACAGAAGATTGAGGTAACGATCCCGATGAAGGGAAGTATTATCCGTTCTGAGCAGGTCAGCAATGATATGTATGTATCTATAGACCTGGTAGAAGAGGTGATCGAACGTCAGCTTCGCAAATACAAGAATAAGATTGTAGACAGAAAACAGGCGTCCGGTAATTTCCAGCAGGAATATCTGGATAAGGAATATGAAGAGGATGAGGAAGTTAAGATCATTCGTACTAAGAAGTTTGGTATCAAGCCTATGTATCCTGAGGATGCATGTGTACAGATGGAACTTCTGGGTCATAGTTTCTTTGTATTCTTTAATGCAGAGACAGAGCAGGTAAACGTTGTTTATAAGCGTAAAGGAAATACCTACGGACTTATTGAACCGGAATTCTAATAATAAATAAGAATAGGGGCTGTCGGGAAATGATAGTTCCAAACAGGGGCAGATTTGACTTGCATGAGT
>NZ_CALFLA010000082.1 GCF_937880195.1 uncultured Blautia sp. | reverse complement strand
CTGAATCATATCCGGTTGTGATTACCTGGCTTGTTCCGTCCTCAAAGCAAACTTCCACCTCTGCCAGACTAAGACCAGGATCGTCTATGTTTTCAATATAAACCTGTTTCTTCGGGGAATAGGAGTTCACTTTCAGCTCTTTTATCTCTGGAAGTTTTTTCAGTGTAACTGTTTCCTGGGAATCCTCTTTCTCCCCATTACTTAATCCGATCACATACTTCTGTCCTGCTTCCAGATTCAAAGCTGCATTTCCCTTGTTGGTTGAATAATCATAAAGCTCTGTCTGGTATCCGTCTTCTGAATAAACCTTGACATTTAAGGAAATGTATTTCAAATTTGTTTTTAAACCGTATGTTCCGCTTTCTTTTGGCTGGAAGACGTAATAAAAATAGCTTCCCGAACAGCCTACAGAAATTGTCTGTTCTCCCTCTTCCAGCTTCGCCAGGGTGTCAACTCCACAATCTTGAACAGTCAGTTCCAAAGGACTGCTTTTTGATTCTGCGTATTGTGCAGTAACCATATAGCTGCCATTTGGAACCGCGTGATTTTCAAAATCCCAGATACTGTATGATTCTCCGGTTTTGTTATCTGTAAATGTAATATCTACAGACTTATAATCGCCTTCCTCAATATCTTCACAGTCTCCATTATAAGTAACAGAATAATTTTTGGAAGTTCCATCTTCATATGTCATGATCAGAACTGCCGGAATCTGGGAACCAGGCCACGTTCCCTCCAGCTGCGTGTTGACTGTGGCAGTATTTTTACTCCATTCAATTGATGCCAGTTTTTCCTGAGAATAGATCTTTACATTACATACCGCAGCATCATCGTCATAGTTTCCTCCGTAAAGACGGATATAAGCGGTCTCGCCTTTTGCCAGCTTTATCTTTCTATCCATGTCTTTATAGCCGTCTTTTGTTTTTCGGATAAAAGAATTATAGTGGGAGGTTCCATCTGCTTCGTAGATTCCGTCATTTTCCGGCGTAAAGCTGTAATATGCATAGCTGTTTAAAGGAGACTCCATCTCCAGGTTTCTTCCTTCATAAACTTCTCCCTTAAGAAGAGAAGTCTTAGCAATGTCAGACGCGATTTTTATTTCCACAGAATTACTTTCAATATTATTTGCATTTTGAAATTTCAAAGAATACGTACCTGCTGCAAGGCTGTCTCCCATGGAATAAGTCGTTCCGTCCTTATCTGTAATTACAGCTCTAAGATCCAAGCCTTTTTCCGGATCTACATAAGATACCGTGTCTATATCCCAATGAACGTTTTCTGAAGTTCCATCACTATACGTACAGAGAAACTCTGCTCCTGTATAATAGGGTAAACCTGTAAGTCCTTCCGTCTGAGATATATTTGCCTGAATCCCCGTCAGTTCTGGAATTTCCCGGATCTCCATGTCAAAGGTATTATAATAATCATCCTCATCTGTTTCCGGATTATAGATAAATACTCCGCCCTGTAAACCGACCAGATATTCTTCATTAGCCTCCAATCTGAAAGCTCCACTTGAATATGAATCCAGTTGTTCCAGTACTCCGCCATTTCCTTTTTTGTAAACAGATATCTCATAAACTGGATTAAATAAATACAGAGAATCTGTGTCCGGCGTAAACCGATACCACGCATACTCTCCATCCGGGCTCTCTACCTGGCTATTTATTCCCTTTTGCAAAAGCCGGAGATTCTCACCTTCTCCAAAAGTAACTGTATAGGAAACTCTCGGAATTTCTTCATCGTTACATTGAATTCTTATCTCATATGTTCCTGCGTCCAGATTATCCCATTGGTCAAATTCTGTATCATCTTTCCAGATCCTGTAACTGAAGACATTTCCTTTTGAATCCCTAACCTCAGTATCATGCTCATACTCATAGGTCAAAATTTCCGATGATCCATCCTCATATGAAACACTCAGCTTCATTCCCTTTGGAGAATATCTTTCTAATCCTGCCAGAAATTCTGTTTTGGCTTCGGATGTATCCACCGAGACACTGGATACATTGACTGCCTTGATAACATGAACCATATTTTCGCCGCCCCAGGAAAAGGTCAGATAATAGCTCTTGCCCTGTTCCATAGCGCACTTCATGCCATTAGACTCTACATTTTCCAGTCCTCCGGCAGGATTGGCTGTTTTTACAGTAATATCCCCTGCTCCTGTAAACGCATATTCTGCGGTTTCTGACGGAGTATACTTGAAAATTTTATAATTATCTTCATAGGTAACAATCTGATTCTCTCCGTTCTGCAGTTCCCCACTATACCAGCTGCTCTCTTCCACCGGCACAACCTGTATCGAATATGTTGCAAGGTTGCGACCTTCCCATTTCAGCTGAATTTGATAGTTTCCTGCCTGAAGATTATCGCCATCCGTCCCTAAGCCCTCTTCAGTCAAAAGCTCAATATCAATCTGATTTCCATATGGATCACTAATACTAGAAATCCAGCTTCCACTATTTTCATATACGTATGGTTCTGTACCGTCTGCATATGTTATTGTGAATACTGCCCTTTCAATAGCATGATACAGATTTCCAAAGCCTTCCGGTATATCAGATACTATGTTATCCACTTTCACGGCTTCGATGCTTCTCTGTTTTTCCAGTCTGACCGTAAAGAATCCTGTTTTGTCCTCGTACCAAGATTTCGCACAGTAATAATAAGTCTGTCCGGCTTCCAGCATATACGTCAACAGAAAATCATTATTCGACCCCTTGGACTGATCGTCACTGGACAATACCTCTCCCTGCGCATCATAAAGATATGCCTGCGCATCCACATCGCCGTCTTCACTATTGGAAGAAAAAGAATATTTGCCTGTTTCCGTCGGTGTGAAGGAAAACCATTCCATTTTACCCGGCGTGTCAATATTCGCCGGATAATCCACAGACAATTTCAGTGGTGTTACTCCCTCCTGGGGGATGACGCTTCCTACTTCTGCTGCAAAGTCTTCCTCCACAGCCTGTACTTCGTCGCCAAAGATAGCCTCTTCCTGGGGCGCCTCTTCGCCTGCAAAGCTCTCTTCTGTCTGAAAAATTTCTTCACCTGAAGCATCCTGAGGTTCTTTTTCCTCTTCTCCGATTTCTGGGATACTTTCTGTTTCTTCAGATCCAAAAATTTCTTCTGCTCCCTCTGCTTCGGCTTCTATTTCCGGCGACTCCTCTGCTGTAAATTCATCAGAAAAACTCTCTTCTGATGCTTCTGCGCCAAAGCTCTCTGCAGAGGCTTCCTCTGCTGCAGCCTGCGGTTCTGCTTCTTCTGCAATCTGAACCGGCTCTGAACCAAAATCTGCGCCTCTTACTGCAAGCGCAGAACTTTCAATACTGGTGACTGTCATAACAAGAGCCAACAGCATTGCAAGTTTTTTCTTCATCATATCGCATACCTCCTTTACCTTAATGAAGTAATTTAATTATACATCTTTTGTTCACATTTGTCTTTGTATAAAAGTAAGCGCATAGTTTCGGGGTGTCCCCAAAACATACTTCCAGAATCCCATTGCCAGGATTCCGGAAGGCTAACTTTTTACTCTATTTAATGCTACATTGCTCCTGCACATCTATGCTCCAAGGAGCTAGATGATCCAGCTCTTCGTCTGTCATATTATCATTAGGACGATGCTCTAGCAGAAACTTTAAATATTCATACAGACTTAAATCGTATGCTTTTGCCATCTCAACAATTGTAAGATACATCGCATTTGCAGTTGCTCCATCTGGACTATCTGAAAACAACCAGTTTTTTCGACCTACAGTTACTGGACGAATACTGTTTTCACTGAGATTATTGCTAAGACTACAGCGCCCATCTTCAAGATAGGTCATAAGGTAATTCTCTCGATTCAGGATATACGTTTTTGCTTTTTTGAGCTTACCATTACTTCCGGGATCTAACTGTTTTGCCCACAACAAAAAACCCTCAATCACCGGTTTCTGATCTTTGAGGCGACGATTTTGGATCTGTTTAAAGCTTAGGTTCTTTTCTTTGTATGTACGTTCATACTCGAAAAGCTTATCGCAGTAAAGTACTCCCTGAACAGCAGGATTAGTATAATCCTTGTCATGTCCCTTAGGGATTGCTTCTAACAGGTATCTACGAATGTGTGCCCAACAGGTACAGCGGTTCACATTCTTAACCTTGTTGTATCCTTGGAATCCATCTGCCATCAGATAGAATCCAGGTTCTACTCCTCTCAAGAATTCTTCTGCGTTAGTTCCAGCTCTTGTAGGAGTATAGTTATAGAGAACGATAGGATTTAATCCATCTTCTCCGGTTCGGATCAGCCAGAAATAAGATTTCGACTGAGCCTTTCGTCCGTTTTCCTTCAATACTTGAACGGGCGTTTCATCCATCATTAAGAACTTACGCTTTAATAGTTCACGATGGAAATAATCGTACATAGGTTGTATGTACATCTGACTGGATTGAATAATCCAACTCGCCATGGAAGTTCTTCCAATAGGTGCTGCCTGTTGAAGAAAGTCCTTTTCCTGACGATATAAAGGAACATACATCCCATATTTACGATACAAAATATAAGCAAGCAACGACTCCGATACATAACTGTGCGGAATCAATGCTGGTTTTCCATTGTCTTTGATAAATTGAGGTTCTTCCGTCTCTTTACATTTAGGACAGGCATACGTTACGGCAAGATATTCTATACGTTCCAGTTTTGGTGGTGTATACACAATCTCGCTTCGGATTTTTTCGGTTCCGATAGCTAGCATTTCACTCCCACATTCTGGACATATCTTATCTTCGTCAGTTAATGTATCTGCAAGAACCTGGCGTGTAGGAATGTCTTTGAACTGCTCTTCCAAAGAGGGTTTCTTCTTGCGGGTATGTTTTTGGATTTCAATGATTTCTGGTTCGATAAGTTCTATTGGTTTATCGGATTCATCCATTTCATCGAACAAAGACAGTTGACCTTCGAAGTCATCTATACGACGTTCACTTGAAGCACCAAACATTTTTTGACGAAACCATGCTAATTCAGCTTTGAGATTATCGTTTTCTTTTTGCTGGCGATTGATTGTTTCATTCAGCATTTTGATCGTTGTATTCAGTTGTGAAATCGTATCTTTCAGCTCTAAAAGCTGGACTTCTGAACTACTCTTTGCCATGGTTTTGCTCCTTGTTTTGATATAAATATTATACCACAAAAACAGGCACAAAGCCAGTAAATACAAGGGGTTCAGCTAGTTCGAAGTGCTTTTGGCTGTTCGATTTCGAGGCCTGACATCAGCCAATCAAATTGCTGCCATGTAATACTTTTAACCTCTGATTTATTACGAGGCCACCGGTATTTTCCTTGCACAACATCGAGTCTTTTGTAGAGGAGAACGTAGCCATCTGGTTCGTGAAATAGGACTTTGATACGATCACAACGTTTTCCACAAAACAAATATACAGAGTGACCTGGAGGCTCTGAGGTAATCTGATCATATACGATAGCACATAATCCATCGATTGATTTTCTCATGTCAGTGTAACCAGTCACAATAAAGATATTTGTTGCAACTGAAATATCACCAAGCATGATTCATCCCTCCGATACAACGTAGAGTGTTTTGAATCAAATTCTCGTCGGCTCCATTAAAAAGTCGAAGCGTGATATTTCCAATCTGAAGTTCTGCAGCCAGATAACCTTCTCTAGGTTGAGTTTGAAGGCTAACATTTTGCTCTACTTCAGAAACTGAATCGATCAAATCAACTTTGACAACCTCTTGAATTTCAGGTTTCATTTCATAGTTCTTTTGAGTATCGGGTAATGTATATCCTCTTTTCTTGAGTTTACTGACCCAATTGTAGAATGTACCAGGATGAATACCATTCTGTTCACACCATTGGTAATCGGATAAGCCGCTTTGGCGGCATTCCATAATAAGTTTTATTTGGTCTTCTTTACAAACACGTTTATTCATAATGATAGGTCTCCTTTTGTAATAGAGTGAAATGCTAGCGTTGTAGCATTTCCTACCAATCATTATAGGATTAATACATGGTGGATGCCATCCACCCTAAAATTAGGCGCTTACGTATAAAAGGACAATTTCTATATATTTTTATTTGTTTTTCGGTGTTTTTTAGTATATTTTTCACCTATGTTAATCGCAAAGGCTCCCCTCCGTCCTATATGGACGAAGGAGAGCCTTCTTTCTAAATGGTTATTTTACAGTGAGCTGCATCTTTATGGATTTCCGTCCTGATTTTACGGTAATGGTTACTTTTCCCTTTTTCACAGCTTTGATCACTCCCTTGGAAGTTATGGTTGCAATCTTCTTATTGGAGGAGGTGTATGTGATTTTTTCATCTGTGTTTGTGGGATAAGCCTTTGCTCTGATCCGGTAGGATTTTCCTCTCTTAAGGGTCAGGGAAGTTTTCACTCCGGTTATCTTTGTTGTTTTTACCTTTGGTACAGTCACAACGATCTTTGCTTTTTTCCTTCCTGCTGTCACTGTGATGGTTGCGCGTCCTGCGCCTTTTGCCACGATCAGTCCACGGGAATTTACTGTTGCTACTTTTTTATTTGACGTACTGTATTTTACCTTATCCAGGGTAGTGACTGGGGTAAGAACCGGTTTCAGGGTGTATTTCTTTCCCTTATTTAAAGTAACCTTCTTGCTGATTCCTGTGATCTTTGATGTTTTTACTGCGCTCTTCTGTACTTTCACCTTGAACCATGCAGTTTTTCCGCTTCGCAGGGTCACTGTGATCTTAACGGTTCCTGTCTTCCTTGCGCTCATCTTACCCTTGCTGGTAACTGTGACGATTTTCTTATTGCTGCTGTACCAGGATTTCACAGAATCGCCTTTTGCAAGACCAGATACCTTTACTGTAAAGGATTTCTTAAGTGTCATCGGAAGGGTCTTACTCTGCGGTACGCTTAATTTAATGGTAGGTTTCAGTTTGGCAATGGTTCTTGTCTGCGCATAGTCGCATCCAGAACAGCTGCGTTTCTGGATTCCTGTAGCAAGGGCTGTTGCCGCTTTGGTTGTTCTCCATGCGCCAAGGCGGTGCTTGCCGGTTGCTCTGATTGCTTCCCTTTTAACCCAGGCCTTACATACCGTGCACTCCTGATGTCTTTCTCCTGCTGCCCCACAGGTTGCTGGCTTATTCACAATCCAGATATTTTCGGAACTGTGGCCAGTTGCTGGGATTTCTACCTCCTCAATCAGATTATATTCTTTGCACTCTCTCCTTTTCAGTCCCGGTTTTGTGCAGGTAGGCTGAGTAATAATGGTTTCTACCCAGTTATAATCTTTGGAACCTATGTTTACAAAACAGGTGTCTTCTCCTGTTTCCGGTTCTTTCCTAAGTTGAATATATATGGTTTCTCCTTTTTCCGCCATCCAGACATAACTACTATCATATACGTTATATCCGCCGCTTAATTTAGGAATCAATATTTTTGAAATATGACCGTTATCCTCAAAATTATACGCCTTACTCTGAGATGGAGTAAAACGATAGTATGTATATATATCCTTTGGTAGAATCAAACCTGTATTTTTGCCTTCTTTAAGATTCCCCTTAAAATATGATGTCTGCTCAATTCCTTTAACTCTGATTAAAACCTCATTACTCTTTGCTCTATCAGACTCTAGACATAGTTTATAATTTCCTGCCGGAACCCCTGATCTCAAATCATGTTTAACATTATTGGAATCCAGAAGTGTACCGTGGATTAATTCACCTGTTTTATAATCAGTTACTCCCCAAGCTCCAACTGGATAGTCCCTGATTTTCGCTTTTGATCCATCACTATACGTCACTGTATATATCGTTTTAAAGTCGCAGGCTACATCTGCAGTTGCTTCTGGAGTCCCTACCTCTATATGAATATCTGAAATAAAAGGATTTTCTGCAATTGTAAGATCAAACAGACATTTTCCCGGCGCAGTTTCGTCTTTTTTTTCTGTTTCTCCCTGAAATCCAATATAATATTTCTCGCCAGCTTCCAAACTGTATTTCACTTCTGTCTTATTGTTCCAGGTGTTTATATACTGGATACTGCCATCTTTATTTTCTTTCGCCAGTTTTCCGTCCAGAGACTCAGAATTACTGAATGCGTACATTCCAGCTTTAGAAGGCGTGAATACGAACCAGGCATATCCATTTATGGCACTTTGAACATCCTTGTTCATACCTATATTCAGTCTTCTAAACTGCTCCTCACTGCCAGGTTCTTTTGCCTGAACAATAAACGGTTTCGCTCCCTTTATACTTTTTCTGTTACAGGTAAAGTAAGCTTTATATGTTCCCGGTTCCAGCGGATCTCCCGGGTTCTTTCCCAAACCATCTTTCAGGAAATTATAGCTGAATACGTTTCCATAATAATCCTGCAGTTCCTTATTTCCAAAACCATATGTCTGAGGAGCTTCGTTTTCATCATATTTCACTGTAACCTCAGCTCCATAAAGATAAGCCGGTTCAAAATATGCAACAAACTCTCCGGAACAATTATCTGTATTTACAGTAATTTCTATTGGCTCTTTTGACTTGATCACACGTACAGGAAACGCAGATTTTCTGCCCTTCATTTTTATTACTTGGTAGTAATAAGTGACTCCTGCAGTCATTTCGTATGTTATGCGGAAGTTCTGATTTTCAGCCTCGTTATCTCCCTGCTTTAATTGGTTTCCCTGGCTGTCATGGAGATATCCAACAGGGTCCACACCGCTTTCATCATTGGAAAAAAAGGCATACCTTCCGCTTTCTGCTGGTGTAAATGAAAACCATTTATCACGTTTTAGGGGATCAGAATTGTCTAATTCTGCCATATAATCCTGATCCAGTTCCATAGCTATTGCATCATTCACAGGAATATATTCTCCGGCTCCTGCCGCAAAATTCTCTTCCACTCCAGACGGTCCGTCACCAAACGTCTCTATGGGAATCTCTTTTTCTGATTCCTCAATTCCAGGTAATTCCTCTTGTGGCTGTTCCGCCTCTGGCTGATCCTCCTCAAAAGTCAAATCCTGATCTTCTGTTACGGTTTCTGTTTCTGGAACTGCTTCCATCTCCTGATTGGTTTCTTCCGAGCCAAAGATTTCCTCTTCTGTCAGATTAGATAAAGTCTCCTCTTCTGATTCTGCTTCAGAAGTTTCTACTTTGCCCCCCCCCCAATAAATTCCGGGGAAAGGTTTTCCTCCATTAGCTCTGAGCTGAAGTCTGCACCGCTTACTGCCAGTGCAGTTCCATCGATACTGGTGACTGTAATCGCTGCAGCCAGAAGCATTGCAAGATGTTTCTTCTTCATTTTCTTTACCTCCTGTAATTTTTTATTCTTTTATTATACTCCTTTTTTTTATATTTGTCTTTGTTAAAAAAATATGTCTTTTACATTTTGTTATTTTTTCACATATCTCTGATTTCTGCTGTTCGGTTTATCCGGTATCGTCATTTGAATCAAATCCATTTCAATAGCCGGACGGAGATAATTCCTTCGGAACCCTTCCCTTGCTTTTAGTCCCAGTCGTTCCATTAAGCTACTGCTAGTATAAGGAACATCATATTCCATTACCTTTTTAGCGTTATCTTGCGTATTATCTTACGCATTATCTTCCATATATTTATATTACCCTATTTTACCATCTGTTGTTTTTCTTTAAAGACAAGAAAAAGCCCTGAGTCAAAACTCAAGGCTTACTTCTACCTGCTTCACAATAATCTCCGGCGTTTCCCCTGCCCAGACCGCGCAGCTATAATCCCGGTCAATATCAAGAAAGGCATAACCCCCTCTGTCCATAGGGATGGTCTTCAGATCCCTGGAAAATCCTTCCCCGGTCCATTTGACATAGGCTTCCCTAAGAACCCACTGATCATAAAATTCTTTTACCATATTTTCTGATCCCAGGATTTTGGGAATCATTTCTGCCGGAACCAGGCGTTCCAGAATACGCTCATATTTTGCTTCCCGGTGCTCCTGGATATCAATACCTACCTCCCGGTCTGCCATCACGCAGACCACATATTTCCCGGAATGACTGATATTATAATGGATTTTGGGCTGCAAAGTAAAGAAGGGTTTGCCGTGTTCGCCCTTTGCTCTTGGCTCAAAAGCAAGGGTTTTTCCATACTCCTTAAAAAGCGCTGTTTCCAGAAGTTTTTCCCCTGTCAGATGCTCCATATTTTTGCGTTCATATTTCTCTGGTATTTCTGTTATATATACTGCTGCCTTCATAATCCAACCTCCTTAAGAAACCTTGAGGGTTCCCGTTTCTTTTCATACTGCCTCTTTACATAACAAAGTTTAAGAGTCTTCTTTGCCCGTGTCATGCCCACATAAAACAAGCGTCTTTCTTCCTCCAGGGCAGTCTCCAGCACTGCTTTTTTGTAGGGAATGCTTCCTTCATTCACATTCAGAATATACACATGGTCATATTCCAGTCCCTTTGATCCATGAAGTGTGGATATCAGCACGCCCTCCTGTTCTTTTTCCTGCCTTTTTGCCTGTTCATTCAGACGTTCTGTATAATCCTGAATATATTCCTCCCATTTTTGAAGGCTTTCCATTGCCTTGGCGCTTTCTGACAGGCGGTCCAGAATCTCCAAAAGTTCTTCTGGTTTTATTTTACGATACTGCGCATATTCCTGCAAGTATTCTTCATATCCCATTCCCTTTCGGATAAAATTTATTGCCGCATAAGGCGGAAGTCCTTTTAAGATACGAAGATGGGTTTCCAGAGTAGTGATCCTGTCGCACATCCAGTCTTTGTCCTTATAATATTCTTTCAGTTGGTCAAAAGACAGTTCGTTCGAAATTGCCAGAGCGTCTCTGGAAAGATACCTGTTGGGGCGGTTCATGATCTCAAGGAAATTCCGGCGTGGGCTATCTCCCCTGGCAAGACGCATATAAGCCAGAAGATTCCGGCAGATCCAATGGTGAAAAAGATTGGGCAGGGTTTCTTTCATCTGGAAAGGAATCTGGCGTTCCATTAAAGCCCCTACCAGTCCTTCCGCCTCCTGGTTGGTGCGAAGAAGAAGTGCCGTATCTTTCAGATCTTCGCCTTTTTCTATCCGCTCTTTTAATTCTCCCACAACAGCCAGATATTCCTCTCTGGGATTGTCAAACTCCTGTAAAAGCACAGGCTTTCCTTCCGGGTTAGGCGTAGACAGCGTTTTGGGAAATCTTTTTTTATTTTCACCGATCACCTTCATTGCAGAAGAAAGGATCTTTTTTGTACACCGATAATTAATATCAAGAACTACCGTTTCCGCCTTTGGATAATCTCTGGTAAAATTCAGCATGATCTCAGGCCTGGCTCCGCGGAAATGATAAATTGACTGGTCGTCGTCTCCTACAATAAAAAAATTATCCTCAGGCTTTGCCAGAAGGCGCACGATGTCATACTGAAGTTTGTTGATATCCTGAAATTCGTCTACCAAAATATACTGAAATTTCCTCTGCCATGCCCCAAGGATATCCGGCCTCTTCACAAACAGCTCGTAGCAGTAAAGGAGCATATCGTCAAAATCCAGTTTTCTTTTTTTAATGCAGGCGTTTTTGTAGCCCTGGTAGATCTGGCGAAACACCTCATCCGGACAGCAGGAAGAATAATAATGCTCCAGGGAAATCCTGTTTCCTTTTACAACGCTGATCTCTTTTGCCAGTTCCTCGTGGAAGTCTCCTTCCTCTGCCAGATCTCCTCCAAATTCCAGGATCAGCTCTTTTAGAATCCCATTCTTTTCTTCCTCTGAAAGGATATTTTCAGCAGTAAATCCATAGGCCTGTTTCAATATCCCGTAAAACACGCCGTGAAAAGTTCCAAAAGTAACAGCGGTACGCTCCTGTAAGGTGAATTTCAGGAATCGTTCCTTCATTTCTTTTGCCGCTGCCCTGGAAAAAGTTACAACAAGAACAGAGGCCGGAGAAATCCCGCCTTTCCCTGTCATATATGCAGTTCTTTCTACAATTACTGAGGTTTTCCCCGAACCGGGGCCTGCCAGAACCATCATCGGTCCTGACAGGTGGGCGATCGCCCGTTTCTGAGATGGATTTCGTTCCATAGGATTCCTGTTCTTAACTGAGCTTCTCAATAGCAGCCTTTACACGTTTCAGAGTTTCTTCCTTGCCAATGATCTCCATGATTTCTGTAGCTCCTGCCGGAGTCATCTGCTTGCCGGACACTGCTGTACGAAGAGGCCACATAACATAACCGTTCTTATATCCCTTTTCTTTTACAAAAGCGCTTAAGGATGCAAAAAGAGGATCGTTTTCATACTCCTCCTGTGCTTCCAGTACCGGAAGAACTTCCTTTAAAACAGCCAGAGAGGTTTCTTCTGTTGTCTTCATTTTTTTGTGGCAGTACATGGAAGAATCATATTCTGGAACTTCCTCAAAGAAATCGATCAGCGCCGGAATATCCGGGAACACTTCTATTCTTGTCTGTACCATTGCCGCGATCTTATGGAAATTATAATCTTTTTTGAGAACTTCCTTCATATAAGGAAGGGCTTTTTCGTAAAAAGCATCCGGGTCCATTTTTTTGATATACTCGCCGTTCATCCAGCGAAGCTTCTGGATATCAAAAACTGCCGGAGATTTGCTGATGTGGCGATAATCAAAAGCCTCTACCAGCTCCTGAAGAGAAAAGATCTCTCTGTTCTCCTGAGGGCTCCATCCAAGAAGAGCCACAAAGTTCACAATCGCCTCTGTCAAAAATCCCTGCTCTACCAGATCCTCATAAGAAGAATGTCCAGAACGCTTGCTTAATTTCTGATGCTCTTCATTGGTGATCAGCGGACAGTGTACATATACCGGAATCTCCCATCTAAAGGCCTCATAAATACGGTTATATTTCGGCGCGGAAGAAAGGTATTCGTTTCCTCTGACCACATGGGTGATCCCCATAAGATGATCGTCTACAACATTTGCAAAATTGTATGTTGGATATCCGTCTGATTTGATCAGGATCAGATCTTCCATTTCCTCATTGTTTACTGTAATATCGCCGTAGATCACATCATGGAAGGTAGTTGTTCCTTCTGTAGGCATGTTAAAGCGGATTACATGAGGTTCCCCTGCTGCCAGCCGTCTCTCTACTTCTTCTTTTGGAAGATTCAGACAGCGCTTGTCATAAATGGAAATCTCCTTGCCTGCAACTTCACGCTTCATGGACTCCAATTCCTCTGGTCCGCAGAAGCAGTAATAAGCGTCTCCCTGGTCAATAAGCTGCTGTGCATATTTCAGGTAAAGACCAGATGCCTGGCGCTCACTTTGTACATAGGGGCCTACGCCTCCGTCCTTATCCGGTCCTTCATCGTGAAGCAGTCCTGTTTTTTCCATGGTACGGTAAATAATGTCCACCGCGCCCTCCATGTAGCGCTCCTGATCTGTGTCCTCAATACGGAGGATAAAATCTCCTCCCTCGTGTTTGGTGATCAGGTATGCGTAAAGCGCTGTTCTAAGATTACCTACATGCATTCTTCCTGTAGGGCTTGGCGCAAATCTGGTTCTTAATTTTGTCATGATCTCTCCCCCATTCTATAAAAATCACAAGAATTTGCGGCGTTTCCTGTCAAAAACAGAAAAATACCGCAGCCTTATCAATGAAAGACCCTGAGACAGCTCTGCCTCAGGGAATTATTCTTAATTATACCTCAATGCCTCTTGTTTTCAGATATTCAATTACATCTCCAACAGTAGCCAGATCGTTCAGCTCCTCTGCAGGAATCTCAATATTGTACTCGTCCTCCAGAGCCATTACCAACTCAAAAAGATCCAGGGAATCTGCTCCCAGGTCATCCTTAAAAGAAGTGTCTGCTGTAATCTCATTCTCATCACAGCTTAACTGCTCCGCGATCATTTTTCTCATTTCTTCTAACATTACTCTCTTCTCCTTTTATCAGAATGATGCTTTGATGTGGAAAGTATATATTCTGTATAAGTTTTTGTCAATAGATTTCCAGGATTTTCTACCATATGAAGCTATCTTTTTGTTTTTAAATATCCTGGAATCTGATCTTTCTGGAAACGCTTAATGCCAGTCCCATTTCCGCCATCAAAAACAGGATCGACGTACCTCCGTAGCTGATAAACGGAAGAGTGACGCCTGTATTGGGGATCATATTTACCACTACGGCAATGTTAAAGATGACCTGCAGTGAAATATGGATAAAGATTCCCGTTACCATCAACGAACCCAGAAGATCCGGCGCATTCTGCGCAATAAAGAACAAACGGTATAAAAGATAAGCAAACAAAAGGATCACCATGATACCGCCTACAATTCCCAGTTCCTCGCAGATAATGGAAAAGATCATATCGTTCTGGGCCTCAGGAACACTTCCCAGTTTCTGTATACTGTTTCCCAGTCCTCTTCCCAGAAATCCTCCTGATCCAATAGCATAAAGAGCCTGAATGGTCTGATAGCCGGCGCCATCTGCAAAATCCTCCGGATGAAGCCACACAAGGATTCGTCCGATACGGAAGTTTTCATTTGTTTCCGGATCTACGGTAATATATAAAAATACTACAATCGCTACAATCAACGCCGCCACCGCTGCCGCTATCCACAAAAAATACTTCACATCTGGATGAGCCACAAAAATAAGTCCCACCGTAATGCCAAAAATAATCACAGCGGTACTTAGGTTATCTGTAAACACGTATGCACCCAAAGCCAATGCTCCTCCCAGAACTCCCAGTGTCATACAGGCTTTCAGAGTATTGATTCTTTTTCCCATTTTTACGATCATATAGGGCAGGCAGACGATCACGGCAATCTTGGCGATCTCTGAAGGCTGAAACTGAATTCCAAGCTTCAGCCATCTCTTAGCTCCGTTTACCGTAACCCCCAGAGGAGTCCTTACAAGAAACATTAAAAACATAGCTGCCCCGTAAAGAACAGTAACAAATCTGGTCAGAATATGGTAATCCAATCTGGATATCAAAAGCATGGCCACAATACATACGGCGCTGATCACGGCCTGCTTCTTAAAAAAATACATATCATCGCCATACTGTAAGTTTGCTGTATAGGCGCTGGTACTGTATAGCATAGTCAAACCAAAACAGGTCAGAAGGATGATCACCGCCACAAGACTGTAATCATAATAGTCCACTCTTGACCGTCTGGAGGATTTCTTTTTTTGTTTTTTTTGTGCAGGAAGTTTCTTCTGCTGTGCTGCTACCATAAAAACACCTGACTCTTTCTATTTTAATTATTGGTTATCTAATCTATTATAACAAACTCCCCTGCCTTATACAAGCCTGTGAAGAATCGATTGCTGTTCACAGTTTTCCGGCAGGGGAGCAGTTTAATTTATTACCAGCTTTCCGGCTTTTTTTGCCAGAAGCATCAGGTCTTTATTTTTTTCATTTGCAGGCCCAAAAGTATCTATACAGCAGATCACCTGGCTGCAGGTTTCCATGATCTCCTTTGCTTTTTGATATGTTTCATCACTGATCATCTCAAAGGGTTCCTCTGTTGCTACCTGAGCTGCCAGAACCTTTGCAACCTCATAATCCATATCGTTTTTATGAAGAATGCCTGCTGCAAAAGGGATTCCTCTTCTCTGAAGCTTTCGGTAAGTGGAAATTCCCTTTCCGTTTCCTCCGATGACAAACACTTCTGGTTTTCCTTTCGGGGCGTCCATTTCCAGGCATCCAAAAGCCGCGTTGTAGCTTCCTGTTGTAATCCCATAAAGATGGTGGATATATTCCGAAGTAAAGATTTCCTCTGGCGGGCCATATTTTTCAATTTTATCTCCATGAACACAGATTACAGAATCTGAAATCTTCTGAGCAAGATCCAGTTCGTGAAGAGACATGAGAACTGCTGTTTTTTTCTGGATCACCATATTTTTTAATATAGCGAGAAGCTCCAGCTTATGACGAATATCAAGAAATGAGGTAGGCTCGTCAAGGACGATCACCTCCGGCTCCTGGCAGATTGCTCTTGCCAGAAGTATCCTTTGCCTCTGTCCGTCGCTGATGGCAGTAAAATCCCGATCCTTAAATTCCAGAGCGTGAACCAGCTCCATAGCCTCATGGACTTTTTCCCAATCCTTATCACCCAGTATGCCAAGGGTTCCTGTATAGGGATAACGGCCTGTTGCCACAATATCCTCGCAGGTCATAAGCTCAGGGCGTATACGCTCTGTCATAACAACCGCCAGCCTTTTGGCAATCTCTTTTCCTGACATACGGTTCATAAGCTCTCCGCCAAGGTAAACCGTTCCTCCAACCAGTTTAAGCTGTTTTGTCATACTTTTTAATATGGTGGATTTACCAGCTCCGTTTGGACCGATCAAAGTCAGGATTTCCCCTCTGTTTAAAGAAATCTCAATATCCCGGATAAGGGGTTTTCCCTCATATCCAACTGTCATCTGCTCTGTATGGATAAAGTATTTTTCCATTATACAGTCCTCTTTCTGCGAATCATAATATAAATTACCACCGGAGCGCCAAATACGGCTGTTACGGAACTGATACTAAGTTCTGTAGGCGCAAAAGCCGTTCGTGCGATCAGATCGCAGAACAGGCAGAAAACCGCGCCTCCCAGGAAACAGGCCGGAATAACAAGAAGGGGCTTTGCAGTCTTAAGAAGGCTTTTAACAAGATGGGGCACAGCAATTCCAACAAATGATATAGGACCTGCAAAGGCTGTGACGCAAGCCGATAAAACGCTAGAAAGCAAGATTAAAGCCACACGAAAAACTTTTATGTTTACTCCCATATTCTGGGCGTAGCCCTCTCCAAGCTGATAGGCTCCAATAGGCTTTGACATAAAAAATACAACTGCCACAGTAACCAGAACCACTGCTGCCATCATCCTTACATTTTCCCAGTTCATTCCTGAAAAGCTTCCCAAGGACCAGTTATGAAGGTTCACAATATTAGAATCGTCTGCAAAGGTTATAACAAAGTCTGTAATGGCGGAACAGATATATCCGATCATAATACCGCTGATAATAAGAGCTGACATCTGCTTTACCTTTTTTGCCACGATCAGCACAAACCCCATGGAGATCATTGAACCTGCAAAAGCAGCAAGGATCAGAACAGCCGAAGAAGCTACCATAGATTTTCCCAAAAGGAAGATCATTACAAGAGATACTACCAGCTTGGCTCCCGATGAGATTCCAAGAACAAAAGGGCTTGCAATAGGATTCCCGAAAAATGTCTGCAAAAGAAAACCAGATACAGACAGAGCACCACCTAGGATACAGGCAGCAAGAATTCTGGGCAGCCGTATTTCCCATACAATATTTCTGGCTGTTTCTTCTCCTTTTCCCAGAAACAGAATTCCTGCAATATCTTTTACGGAAATCTCAATGCTTCCAGAATTAATATTCCATATTACAAAAAAGATCAGAAGCATCCCCAGAAGGCCAAAGGCCAGCAAATATCTGAAATGCAGCTTTTTTCTCATGGTTCTATCCTTCCTGCCCTTATTATTTCAGCTTATGCATAAAAGTAAGCTCTTCCAGGCTTTTATCATCTGTGGTCAGCATTGTGTGGATATCCTCTATCATTGTTCCCAGCTCCATAGTTTCCTGAAAAAGATTCTGTCCGGTACACCACACGTTTCCCTCTTTAACAGCCTTAAAATCCCCAAGAAGGGAACTTTTTGCAAGAAGCTGGTCTATGGTCTCCAGTTCTCCGTCAATGGTACTGTTATAAATAATATAATCTGCGTCTTTTGCTGTTGCGTAAAATTCTTCCATTTGCATATTCATCGTGGAAAGAGCGTTGTCGTTCTCTCCCAGGTTATCAAATATATATTTTCCCCCTGCAAGGTCGATCATTTTTGCCACATAATCGTTGGATTTACGAACATTTGCCGCGCCTACGGAATTAATATAAAAAAATGCAGCGGTTTTTCCTGTGTTTTCACTGTTTTCAATTTTTTTCAGCTTATCCGCCTGTTCTTTAAAAAGCCTGTCTGCCTCTTCCTCTTTGTCAAGAAGCACTGCATAGAGCTTCAGCCACTCTGTCCGGCCAAGAGGATGAGATTCATAGCTGGACCGTTCCACAAGCACTGGAATGCCAAACTGCTCCAGTTTTTCTTTTACCTCCGGCGTATGATAGATCATGGTAGATTCTATGGCAAGACCGCAGTTTTTGGAAAGGATCAGTTCGTAATCCGGCGCGCTGTATTTGCCTGCAAAAGAAATATTTCCATCCTCCAGGGCTTTTTTTGCCTTTTCAATATGCCAGCCCTCCGCGTCTGTTCCTGACAGGCTGATATGATCCAGACTGTCCAAAGCGCAGAAAAGATTCATGGCTGAGGTTGCTACCAGATAAATATTATTCACTGGTTTCTGGATCACAGTAATATCTTTATCCAGACCCTTTGGCGCCTTTTTTCCTTCTGGTACAACAAGGAACTGACCGTCCTCCATCACTGTGATCAGAGCATATCCGCCGTCATAGTAATCCACAGAAAATTCTTCCGCATAGGAAAGCTCCATGCTGTGGTCAAAGGTCAGTCCGGCAATCTCCGGCGCCTTTTGCACTTCCGCTGCCAGAACCGCAGCTGATCCCGACCACATGACCGCTGCCGCTGCCAGACCACACAGCACAAATGTACATATTTTTTTTATCATTACTTCTCCTCTTTCAGAGATTCTGAATCAAACTTAAGAGTATAGTCAATCTCATGAGGCTCGCTCATAGCAACGGTATTGGCTTTTACCGGGATCGACCCGTCAAATCCTGCCACAGGAATCTCAAAGGTGGAGTTTCCTTCTTTATTTGTCATCTCATACTTTTCTCCATCCACAACCATGTAATCATAGTTGGGACTGCTCCACTTTATCACAGCTGTAATCTCATTGTCCTTTACTGTAAGTTTTGCAGGACTTTCTACAGTGGCTTTTCCTGATCCGCCTTCCAGGGACACTTTTGCCGTATAATTTCCATCTTCCAGTCCCAGATCCTTTGCTGTTTTTCCCTGAAAAGCCTCTGCTTCTTCTTCGCTGGCCGGAACCGGGTTTGACACACTTACCTTATGATCGTACCATTTGCCTTTTTTTCCAAGAAGAGCAACGTCAAACTCCTCATCCAGCACCGGAACCGGAACATCAAATCCATAAACCTCTTCCGTATATCCGTCGCTATATGTCACCTCATCTGTTGTAGGCTCCAAAATCTCTGCCCCCTCTTTTTTGGCATCCTCCGCAAGTCCAGGGAAAAGATTCACAATGCTCTTGGAAACAAGGCTGACATGGATGGTCATTGCTCCGTCCTTTACTGTAAGAACTCCCTTGCCGTCCTTTGCTTCGTTAACATGGAACATGTTGCTGTCCGTATCAAATTCTGCGGTATAAATTCCGTCTTCAAGAACATTGTCAGTCTTTTCCGTGGAAGCGTCCTGTGTTTCCACTGCTTTTTCCTCTGCAAAAACAATACCTGCGTTTCCAATAAGAATTGCCGCGCTCATTACGCACAGCGCCGTCACAAATTTGTGTTTCATAATCCTTTTCCTCCTCTTTCTTAAAAAACTGCTGCAAAGCCACTGCTTCTTAAGCGCAGCCTTGCAGCAGTCCCTTTATGATACAGCCTTTGTTTCAGGCTGTCTGTCCTTATTCTTCTGTTGTTTCCACTTCTTCTGCTGTATCTTCTGTCTCTTCAGCTTCAAAAGATTCATCTGCTCCAAGAGAATCAATGGCAGCCTTTGTATGCGCTACATACAGCTCCTGTACCGCCTCAATTCCTCCCAGTCCTGCAATCTGGGCATCTACACTGTCAAAAGCACCGGAAGCCTCCATCATGCTCTTCCAAGAATCTTCCTCAGCACCAGCCATATCGTTATTTGCATGATCTCCTGCAACCACCATCAGCGGACGAAGAACAAGTTTTTTATAGCCTGCTTCTTTTACCTTATCAATCACAGCCTCACATGCAGTATCTTCCGGCTCGCCCTCAACAGTTCCGATAAATGCGTTTTTATAGCCAAGCTCTTCCATCTGTGTCTGCATCTGGCTGTAGCTTACTTTTGCAGTATGGGAAGTTCCATGTCCCAGGAAAACAAATGCTGTGCCATCTTCTGCAGCCGCGTCCATAGAATCAAAGCCTGCCTCTTTTACCGCTGCGTCTACAACAGCCTTTGCAACTGCTTCCTTGTCCTCATTAATAACAGCAGCGTCGTCTCCTACCTCGCCAAGCATAGGCTCTGCAATGGCAACAGATTCAAACTTGTCGCTGTATTCATCAAGAACCTCTGCCATCTCGTCATATTCTGCTCCATGCATCAGATGGGTAGGCTGTACCACCAGATTCTTAACTCCGTTTTCTACTGCGCGGTCAAGAGCCTGCTGCATATTATCAATGATTTCTCCGTCTCTTGCCTGTACATGGTTAATAATGATCTGTGCGGTAAAAGCTCTTCTTACAGACCAGTCTGGATAAGCCTCTGCAAGGGCATCTTCAATACTCTTGATATCCTCTACACGGCTGTCGTTATATGAGGTTCCAAAGCTGACAACAAGAAGTTCGTTCTCGCCAATTTCATCACTGTTTCTGGCATCATCTGCAGAAGCGTCTCCTGTATCAAGGCCAAAATAATCCGGGCTTGCATTTTCTCCCTCTACCAGTTCCTTCTGCTCATCTGTCAGCCCATCCCAGGCTTCTTTTGCTGCCTTGCAGTCATCATCTGTAGTTTCTGTCCTTTCCTGTACATAGATCTTGTCGATCAGAGCCGCCGCATTGTCTGCCGCTGCCTGATCCTCATCGGCTGCTTCCGCCGTTGTCTCTGTTGCTTCTGCGTCTGTCTCAGCCGCAAGAACACCAGATGCTCCTGTCATGGAAACCATGGTGATTGTCATAAGAATTGCCAGTGCTTTTACAGTTTTGTTTTTCATTTTGTTTATCCTCCTTTTTTACACTGTCTGAGCGTCTGCGTCTGACATACGCAGTCCGTCCCAACTGAATAAAAACGTACGGAGAATTATATTCCTGCCTTCTGCCTTTTTGTAAAAGAATTTCCCAATAAATAAAAAAACCTTTTACTTATAAGGGTAAAAGGAGTGCGGAACATACGCGGTACAACCAATTACTCGTGATCCGGGACTACAGTCCCCGTACCAACAAAAGGCAGGTTTCCTGACTAATAGATCATCATAGGAAGCAGCCTTCCCAGTTTCCCAGTGGCTGTATCTATCATACCTTTGCTTCCTACTCCTTAATTACAGTGACGAGATCGCACAGGATTTTCACCTGTTTCCCTATTACCCGGACAATGTCCGGCACCTATTGTTCTTTTTATTCAATTGTTTTGATTATACTACGTTTTGTTTTTAATTACAATACTTTAAGATAAAACAGGGCTGATACCGGTCTTTAAAAACCGTATCAGCCCTAAATATGTTTTTAAGTTCTTTTTTACATATAGGTTCTCAGCCAGGTATAGACTTTTTTCTGACGAGATTTGTATGCCCCTACCTGATTGCCAGTGTCCGTCTGCAAAGCCTTATAAATATTATCAAGACTTACCGGATGTTTCGTCTTGCCAAGCACGCGGGTAACAGCGCCGTAACCTCCCTGATGACGGATATTGATAAACATGCCCACAGATCTGGCGTCTGTGATACCAAGAGCCCGGATTTCATTTTCCATCTCTTCGATCTGCTGGTACATCAGCTCGTCCTGGCATTTTATTCCCTCTTTGGATTTAATGATATTTACAATACGTTTTGCTTTATAATGATTCTTAGAAAGTTTATATGTACTCCAGTTTCTGGATTCTACATCCTTCCACACTCTTCCGTCACTGTCATACTTCTTCCATACTTCTGGATATTTCGTATGGATCAGCTTCAGAAGTCTCTGAGCCTCTGTAGCATACCACTGACCTGCGCCGATGGTAATGGCATGTTCTGCGCTGCTGTTTGTATAAGCCTCTGTAAAATCTGCATAATCCTGATTGCCGTATACCTGTCCTCCGGTTTCTACTGCATAAAGAATCTTCTTCATTACGTCCTTCTGAGACGCTGTAAATTTAGAATGACTGACATAGGGATTTCCCGGAGTCTTGATCTTCTTACTGCTTCTGATAGCAGACATATATTTCTTGCCGCTGCTCTTCTTATAGGAACGGACACAGTATACATAATTTGTACCAGGCTGAACAGTCTTGTCGGCATAAACTCTTTTGTTTTTTGCCACATCAGCCACAAAAACCCACTTCTGTCCCGGAATCCTTCTGTAAATGCGGTAGCCGCTCGCTCTGGAAACCTGATTCCAGTATACGTTGATTCTGTTTTCAGAAACCGTCTTCACTCTTGGAGTGGGAGTCGGCGGGCAGGTTGCTCCTGTTGCAGCCTTATATACACTGTAAATGTTTCTTCTGCCTTCCTTACGATAAGCCCGTACAGCGTACTGATATGCCTTGCCATAGGGCAGCCCTTTATCTGTATAGGAAGTTACGTTTTTGCCTACGGTCTTAATCTTTTTATATTTGTGTTTTACGGAGGCTCTTCTTAAAATAATATATCCGTCAGCCTTGGAAGACTTGTTCCAACTGATCCTGATAGAACTGGAAGACGACCTCTCGATCTTCGCCGTAATCCTGTCGCTTCTGATTGATGCGGCGCTTACCGGAACTTCTGTGCAAAACGCAGTAGAAACCATCATCAGTAACGCCAGCAAAAGCGCGATTATTTTTTTCCCTCTTCCTTCTTGCTTCATATCTTTCATCCTTTCCCATATCTGTGCATCTGGATTCCGAAACCTCCGGCAGAACCAGATGGCATTTTTTAACGAAACCTTTTCTTGTTGTTTCGTACCACTATTTCTATTTTACGGAAAGATTGAAGGAAAAGCAAGTGTTTTTTACAAAATATTGTGATTTTGTTACATTTTTGTTACTCTGTAAATTATTATTTTTTATCTCCCACAAAAAACAGAGCCAGAGTTCCCGGACCGGAGTGGGCGCCGATTACAGCTCCTACATAATTGATGATCTCTGTCTGAATATGGTATTTCGCCCTGATCTTTGCCGCCAGAAATTCTGCGTCCTCCAGACAGTCTCCATGACTGATAAAAATGGTATTGCAGGAATCCTTATAGCTTCCGATCTGCTGATCCATAAGAGATGCCAGCTCCAAAATGGATTTTTTACGTCCGCGGACCTTGCCTACCGGAATCAGTTTTCCTTCTTCATCCACATGAAGAACCGGCTTAATGTTCAGCATTCCTCCAAGAACTGCTGTTGTTTTCGATACACGGCCGCCTCTGTACAAATGGTTCAGATCATCCACAGTAAAAAGATGTACAATATGATTCCGGTTCTCTTCCACCCAGCGGACAACGGTGTCCATATCGCTACCCTCTTCTTTTTTCTTCTGGGCAAGATATACAAGAAGTCCCTGGCCAAGAGACGCCGCCAGAGAATCCACAACCGCGATCCTCCTGTCTGGATATTCTTCCTGAAGCTCTTCCGCCGCGATCCTGCAGCTGTTGTAAGTACCGCTTAAGCCGGAAGAAAAAGCAATGTGAAGCACATCTTTTCCTTCTTTTAAATATGGTTCAAAAATCTGTCTTGCCTCCGCCGGGTTTACCTGAGCTGTGGACGGCATGGATCCTGCTCGCATTTTTGCATAAAACTCTGGCTCCGGCATAAAATTCTCATGGGTATAATGTGTTCCATCCATAGTATAGCTTAAATAACCGCAGCCCACACCGTGTTCCTGATAATAGCTCTCTGGAAGATCTGCGTTATTATCTGTTGTGATCACATACTCTCTCATATTCTGTCCTTTCCCAGCATAACTCCCTATCATACTGTACAAATGAAATAATTATTTGTTTTTTATCATACCATTGAAGTTTCATGCAGGCAACATAAAAAGAAAAAAAATTCCGACAAAACTTTATCTTTTTTGTCACATTTCTCTTTCCAGTATTTTCAACGCCTCCTGGAGCTGGTTATCCTCCTCATGAGTGATTTCTTCTTTATTCAGAAGCTCTGGAGCCAGTTTTACTTCCACATCCGGTTCGATTCCCACCTCGTGAATGGATTTTCCCTTAGGAGTGTAATAGTTAGATACTGTCAGCTTTACTGCGCTTCCGTCACTTAATGGATGAAGCTCCTGAACCACACCTTTTCCAAAGGTTGTAGTTCCCACAATGGTTCCGATGCCATAATCCTTTACTGCTCCTGCAAAAATTTCCGATGCGCTGGCGCTGTTTTCATTTACAAGCACTGCCAGGGGAATGGTAAGAGTAGATTTCCCTCCTGACCTTTCTTCCTGACGGTTTCCATATTTGTCCTCTGTATAAACGATCAGTCCTTCTGGAAGTATGTCCCCAAGGATGCTGCACACTGACGTCAGAAGACCGCCTGGATTTCCCCGAAGATCCACCACCAGTTTTTCCATTCCCTGATTTTGGAGAGTTTCAAAGGCTTCTCTGTACTGTCCTGGCGTTACCTCCATAAACTGGGAGATTCTGATATATCCGATTTTATTTTCCAGCATTTCAGAAAACACGGAAGGCAGCTCCACATCTGTAATCTTTACATTTAATTTCAGAGGTTTTTCCACCCCCATCCGGTGGATTGTAAGAACCACCTGATCTTTTTGGCTGTTCCGTACCAGCTCTGCCACCTGAGAAGTATCCATTTCCATAATATCGGTTCCGTTAACAGCGCTAATAATATCCCCCACCTTCAGCCCCGCCTGTTCACCGGGTCCACCTTCATAGCATTCTGCAATTTTTACTCCGCCCTCTTCATTTTTCTGCATAGCAATGCCGATCCCCACATAGGAGCCTGTGGTAGAAGAATTTTCCTGCTGGTATTCCTGCGCAGTATAGTATCTGGAATAGTCATCCCCCAGTCCATAAACAAGACCTATATAAAGGCCTTCTGCAAGAGCCTCCTGATCCGCCTCCCCCAGATACTCCTCCTGGATCAGATGCTCCAGATATTTCAGTTTTTGTACATGTTCTCTGTCAGACAGCACTCCCTTATCTCCAAGTCTGAATCCTGCATATCCTCCTGCTCCCACCGCAAGAGAAAAAACCACACCGGTAATGATCCCGCGGATGTATTCCTTATTCTTCATAATCCTCTCTCCTAACAAACAAGCGGCATAATGCCCTGCCTTCTCTTTTGAAAACAAAGCCTTATGCCGCATAAAGTCCTGAATCTCTAACTAATATGTTATCACAGGCCCCTTTAGACCTGAAACTCTTCTCCCAATAAGAGAAAAATCAAACTCTAAGATGTTTTCTGGTTGTCCAGAAGCTTCCCAGAAGACCGATTCCGATTCCCAGCGCAAGTCCCAGAGGAAGAAGGGTACGGTAAACCTCCATTACAGGAATAAAATCTACCACGCCTGTAAGCACATTAAATTTGGTCAGTACATATTCCACAGCGCTGTTATATAGGAAATACAAAGCAACCAGAGGAATCGCAGCGCCGATCAATCCAAGGACAATTCCTTCCATAACAAAAGGCGCCCGGACAAACCCGTCGGTAGCTCCGATAAATTTCATGATTCCGATCTCTTCACGACGAACAGAAACGCCTACGGAAATCGTATTGTGGATCAGGAAAACAGAAATCAGAACCAGAAGTCCGATCACCACCATAGAGGCAATAGAGACAAGTCTATTAAAACTTCCCAGAGTCTTGGCTGCCTGCTCGGACTGCTCTACCTCACGTACGTTTTCCAGTCCCTGGATATAGGTTACTAACTCTGTCTGTTTCTCAATCTGATTCATATATACCTGGTAGTTGGCAGAATTTACAAGAGGGTTATCATCCTTGAACCCTTCTGCCGCTTCTGATCCCTGGAAATACTGATCTCTGAAATCATTCCAGGCATCCTCAGCAGATTTAAACACTATGTTCTCCACTTCCGGACGCTGGCGGATCTGTTCTCCGATGGCGTCAATCTGCTCCTGTGTGGCTCCTTCATTAAAGAATACAGTGATCGGAACCTCCTGTTCCACCTTATGAGCAATATTGTCTACGTTATTGACAATCGAGTAAAAAACACCTACCAGAAAAATACATGCCGCCATAGTCAGAATGGAGGCAAGAGAAAACATCCAGTTTCTCTTTATGTTCTTAATTCCCTGTTTCAGGGTAAACCATATTGTACTAGGCCTCATGATATCCTCCTTCTTTTTCGTCGCTGACAATGACTCCCTCATGCATGGTGACAACTCGCTTTTTCATTGTATTGACGATATCTTTATTATGAGTTACCACAAGGACAGTTGTTCCTCTCTCATTGATCTCCTCGATCAGTTTCATGATCTCTTCCGCTGTCTGAGGATCAAGATTTCCAGTAGGCTCGTCTGCCAAAAGAATGTCAGGACGGTTTACCAAAGCTCTTGCCAGGGCTACTCTCTGCTGTTCGCCGCCGGAAAGTTCATCCGGGAAGGATTTATATTTGCCTGCAAGCCCCACTTCCTGCAGTACCTCAGGAACTCTTCTTCTGATCACTTTTCCCGGTCTTCCGATCACTCGCTGGGCAAAAGCCACATTTTCATATACATTACGGTCTTTCAGAAGACGGAAGTCCTGAAACACTACGCCCAGTTTCCTGCGGTACTTGGCAACTCGGCTGTGCTTCATTGTTTCCAGACGCTCGCCGCTGACAATCAGCTGGCCGCTGGTGCTGTCAAGTTCCTTCATCAGAAGCTTGATCAGTGTGGACTTGCCTGATCCGCTGCTGCCTACTACAAATACAAATTCTCCTTTATCCACATGTAAGTTCGCATGGTTGACAGCCGGAAGGCCTTTGCCGTATGACTTACTTACATCAATCAAATCTATCATATGTTCCTCCTTTTAAGAGCGGAATTTGCCATTCCTTTAATCGTTTTGTAACAATGTTGTAACATATATCCTGTTAAAATTCAAGTGTTTTTTGAAAAACAGAAAAAATTCCCTCTTTTTCTTCCCAAACACCCTACAGGGTCTTATTGTACATGATAGAGAAAAGAAATTCAACATGATATCTGTGTAATTTTTGTGATACAGTGGAACAAAGCGGACTTGTCCGCTTTGCGCGCCAGATGCAGACTGCCGGACGCAAAAGCATCCGGCAGTCTTTTTCTTAATATTCCAGTGTCTCCATATACTTCATATATCTTACAACCATCAGCGCGATCTTAAATGTGATAGCATCCTCAAATACCCTAAGATCCAGTCCGGTACTCTTCTGAAGTTTATCCAGACGGTATACAAGGGTATTTCTGTGGATATAAAGCTGTCTGGATGTCTCAGAAACGTTCAGGCTGTTTTCGAAGAATTTGTCAATTGTTACTAATGTCTCCTCGTCAAAATCATCCGGGGATTTATTCTCAAAGATCTCTTTAATAAACATCTTGCACAGCGGAATCGGAAGCTGATAGATCAGACGGCCGATACCCAGGGAGCTATAGGCGATTACGTCCTTATCCCCAAAGAAAATCTTACCTACGTCAAGAGCCATACGCGCTTCCTTGTAGGAGCGAGAAACCTCTTTCAGTTCATTGACAATTGTTCCATACGCAATATGAATCTCGCTGTCCGCTCCAAAGCCCAGCGTATCAAGGATCGCATGAGCCAGTTTATCCATATCGCTGTAATTTTCGCCATCCTCAAGCTGCTTTACAATGATAATGCTCCGCTCATCCACTGCGGTAATAAAGTCCTTTGTCTTGCCTCCAAAAAAGCTCTTTACCGCTTCCATGGAATTATGATCCTTTTCCTGTTCCAGTTCCATGATCATGACCACACGACGTACATCTGCATCAATATGAAGTTTCTTGGCACGGTTATAAATATCCACAAGAAGCAAGTTGTCAAGAAGGAGATTCTTGATAAAGCTGTCTTTGTCAAAACGCTCCTTATAAGCAACAATCAGATTCTGAATCTGGAATGCCGCCAGCTTCCCTACCATATACGTATCTTCATCATCTCCGTGAGCTACCAGAATATACTCTAACTGGTAATCGTCACATACCTTAAAATACTGCAATCCCTTTACAAGCTGGCTGTCTGCCTGGGATTCTACAAATGCCTGTACGTCACCTGGCTGAACTGAAAAATCTGAAAATGTGGATGCCAGAACCTTCCCCTCTGTATCTATAACACAAAATTCGATTCTGGATATTTCTTTTAACCCTTCCAGGGTATTCTGAAGTACCTGATTTGATATCATCTGCTAACATCCCTTCTCACGCATTCTGCATGCTTTTTCTCTTTTCCCATAAAGAAAACCTGTAACATAAAGACATTTTAATACAATATCACCAAAATTAAAAGAGGAAATCAAAAATTTGTTACAATTTTTTGTGTGATTTTTGTATATTTTTCCTATCTTTCTATAAAGCCTTCTCCATGAACCTCCCGGGCGTCGCCTACGATCACAAAAGCCTTCGGGTCGATTTCATCAATATTTTCTTTTAGCTGCACCAGTTCCTTTTTTCCAACAACACAATACAGCATTAGTTTTTCCTGTCCGGAATACATTCCCTGTGCGTTGATCCCCGTCACGCCCCGGTCCATATCATGAATGATCATCCGGGCAACTTCTTCCGGTTTATCTGTGATAATGTGTACGGCCTTTGAAAACTTCAGGCCTTCGATCAAACCGTCTGAAACTTTTGTTACCAGGTATACGGCAATAATGGCATACAAGCCTTTACGGATTCCAAATACATACATGCCCACTAAAACAATAGCTCCGTCGATAAACTGCATGATCTGGGCAATGGTATAATGTCTTAGGGATTTCTGGATAATGGCTGCCAGCATATCTGTTCCGCCGGTTGTTCCTCCTCCTAAAAATACAAGACCTATTCCAATTCCTAAGATGATCCCTCCATAAACAGAAGAAAGAAGAATATCATCCGAAAGCTCCCATGCCGGGAGTACAGCCAGCCACGCAGTCAAGGACATATCTCCTATCAGCGCTTTTTTTACAAAGGAAAATCCCTTAACCTTTGTGGCAAGAATAAAAAGGGGAATGTTCAGACTAAGATTTGTAATCCACAGAGGGACACCGTTGCTGACAATTCCTCTTGTCCATTCCTTCACAAGAATGGCAACACCTGAAAATCCTCCTGTTACCAGACCCGCCGCGTCAAAACAGGATGTGATCGCAGTAGCCATAAGCCCTGTTCCTATAATGATCACCAGATATTCCAGAAATACCGATCTCTTTCCTGCCAGTTTCATAAACAGCCTCCTCCTGTAGTGATATAACTCTAATACGGTAAAGTATCCTCTATCCTAAAAGAACGGGAGACGGCCCATGCCGCTTCCCGCTCTTATTCTGCCCTATTTTTCGGGCATATTTACAAATCTGATAAAATGATAGCTTTCAACAATCTGGAAATATTTGATAATTCTGGGATACAGAGGTTCGGCTGCCTCCCCGAATTGTTCTTTTACCAGAAGGGCGATATCCGCCACCGTACGTTTCCCGTCGATCAGCGGCCAGATAAAACTGCCGTTGGCATCCAGATGAACCTTGGTAAAACGGGGTTTATTAAACAGATTCTGCGCGATCTTATTCATGATCCCAGTGTTTTCCACCTCCAGGATCACCCGTTCTTTTATGTCCCTGTGCCATCTAAGAGCCTCGCTTTTTTCCGGGATCAGATCCAGATAATTAATATCTGCTATCTTTTTTTTATTTCTTTTTTTCATCAGGCTTTTCTTTTATTCCATAAAGAGAATTTCAGCAGGCAAAGGATCATAAGTGCCATGATCACAACGCCTCCGATGTTGCCAAGGTTGATAAAGGACGGAATCGCAACTCCTGCAACAGCAAGAATTGCAAGGAAGATACCCACAAGGCCTTCTCCGGCGATCATACCAGCGCAGTACAGAGTACCGTTGGTAATCTGTCTCTCTTTTGTTTTTGCATCTACCTTCTTGCGTCCGTCCATGAACATACGTACTACGCCGCCGATCATAATGGTTGCATTCAGGTAAATTGGAAGGTAAAGACCAATTGCAAAAGGCATAACCGGAATTCTTAAGATCTCAAGACCGATTGCAAGACATACGCCTACAAATACAAGGGTCCAAGGAAGGTTGCCGCCCATAATGCCCTCAACGATCATTTTCATAAGACCTGCCTGAGGAGCCGGAACCTGTGAAGTACCATATCCCCATGCTGCATCCAGAAGATACAGTACGCCGCCGATTGCAAGGCCGGATACAATAACGCCAAGAAGCTCGCCGATCTGCTGTGTCTTCGGTGTAGCGCCAAGAAGATATCCTGTTTTAAGGTCCTGAGAAGTATCGCCTGCAATAGCAGCAATGATACAGATCACAGAACCAATGGCAATGGCGCCTGTCATTCCATTAATTCCTGTCTCTCCTGTCGCTTTGATAGCAAAGGTAGAGATCAGAAGCGTGGCGATAGCCATACCGGATACCGGATTGTTGGAAGAACCGATCATACCTACCATACGGGAAGATACGGTTGCAAAGAAGAATCCAAATACCACGATCAGCAGAGCGCCAAGGAAATTAACCGGAATTGCCGGAACAAACCAGATAATAAATACCATTGCAAGGATTCCCACAAGGATAGCTCCCATTGGAAGATCTCTGTCTGTTCTTAATGTGCTTGTAGATTTAGAACCCTTCATGCTCTTCATAGAATCACGGAAAGTAGAAAAGATCAGAGGCAGGGATTTGATCAGGGAAATAATTCCGCCTGTAGCAATGGCACCTGCGCCGATATACTTCACATAAGTAGACCAGATCGCTGCTGCGCCGCCTTCTGCATAAAGCATGGAAATCGTAGTTCCTGCTTCTGCCGGATACATGTAAGTGTCCGGTCCGAACAGACAGATCAGCGGAATAATTACCAGCCAGCCTACAATAGAACCTACAAACATAAAGGATGCGATCCTCGGTCCTACGATATAGCCAACGCCAAGAAGCGCCGGATAAACCTCCATACCGATCTCGCCCTTAAAGGACTTAAACGCTACGGCAACGTCTGCCGGAACAGCTTTCAGTCCGTCTACGATAAACTTAAAGGCAGCTGCGATTCCCATACCGGAAAATACAGTAGCTGCGTTGGAGCCGCCCTCTTCGCCTGCAAGAAGTACGTCTGCACATGCAGTTCCTTCTGGATAAAGAAGTGTGGCATGTTCTTTTACGATCAGGGCATTACGAAGGGGTACCATAAAAAGCACTCCCAGAACGCCGCCGCAAAGTGCGATTAATGTAATTTCTACCAGACCCGGTTTCTCGCAAAGTCCTTCCTCTGCCCAGAGAAACAAAGCCGGCATAGTAAAGATTGCTCCGGCTGCAAGAGACTCACCTGCAGAACCAATGGTCTGAACCAGGTTGCTCTCCAGAATGGAGTTTTTTTTCATGATCACACGGATAACACCCATGGAAATAACTGCTGCCGGAATGGAAGCAGATACTGTCATACCCACGCGAAGGCCAAGATAAGCGTTGGCCGCGCCAAATACAACAGCCAGGATCATACCCATGATCACAGAGGTCACCGTCATCTCTGCAGTTACCTTTTCTGCAGGAACATACGGCTTAAACTCTTTGTTGTTCATTGATTTCCTCTCCCTTTTTATTAATTTGCGAACCTCACTCCATTATACCAGTTTCAGCGATATATGCAAGAGTGTTTTTATTCCAGCTCTTCTGCCTCCAACTGCTTTTTCAGGTATCTTCCTACAATTTTAGAAAAATTACGGATATCCCTGATATAGGCAAAATCCTTACCAAAAATCTTTTTTTCTGTAGAGAGGTCCTTTTCTTCTCCGGCAAATACGCCCAACACGCTGACGTCCAGGTTTCGAAGCCGGCGTACCTCTGTAGCCGTATCTAAAACAGCTGTCTTTCCATGATAGGGCTTGGGATTTTTGGCATTTGGGCGGTTCACGATCATATCATAAGGCCGTCCGTCGCTAAGCACGATCAGGATCTTCTTTTCTTCCTCCCTTTGGAGAAGACTGTAGCCTGCTGTTTTTATGGCAAGCCCGTCCCTGTTGTTGGAAGAAGTTACATAGTTAAAAATATCTTCATTTGCGCTTCTTGGCGCATCATATTCCCGGAACCGGTGAAGAATCGTATAATCCCAAAACGTACAGAAGCTCATAACTCTATGAGGGATTTCCACATTGCTTAAAGCTTCGCTGATAATATATGCCTGAATAGCCACTTCTCCCTGACGTCCCATCTGGGAGCCGCTGGCATCAATGAGAATGTCCACCACAAAGTCAGCCGCGTCCGCCTTCAGTTCTCTCTGGAACAGACGGGCTTCACTGCTCCTGCCGACCCTCCAGAGCCGGGAGGGAAGAATTGTACCTCTGTCCGAAAGAACGTTTTCCGGTTCGCTTCTTAATGCAAGAGATTTTTTCAGAATATCTGTAAGAGCTGCAATATTATGTTTTACGATCCTGTGCTTGTCGTGATAGAGCCAGATATTTTTGTTTTTCAGCCGTTTGGCATATTCAAACTGATAATTTCTCTTTACAGGATTTTTCAGGACCCCTTCAGTAAAATAAAGGCTGCAGTCACTGTGTATTCCCCTGCACATAAGATCGTTCATCCGCTTTTCTTCGCGTTTGGAAAGATATGTTTTTCCATAATTCAGTTCCACATAGGTATACGCCTTTTCCAGGGCTTCCTGAGACACCACGGTAATTCTGTGTTTTTTCCGGCGGTTTTCTTCCATTTCTTCTGTTACCGCCTGATCCTCCAGACCTGTAATCTGGTTTGTAAGCTGCGCTGCATAGCTTTCCAGAGCTTCCTCGTATAATTCCTCTGTCAGAAAATCCTCCCAGGGATAGTCTGACAGCTCTTTCATAGTAACGGAAAGAACCTTTTCCAGATTTCCATGAAGTCTTTCAAAAGAAGGATCCACAAGGCTGTTATAAAGCTGATCGATCACACGGATCAGTTCCATGGTATCTTTTGTTTCACTGGAAGACACAACCAGATCCAAAAACCCCTGGAGCTTTTTTTCTACACGATAGGAGCTTCCCTCCAGGCGGCGCCTTAATACCGCCGCTTTCAGCCGTCCAAGATAATCTCCGGGAGAAGGCATTTCTTCAAATTCCTGTTCCAGAATATCCTCAAAGGCCTGTCTCTGCATGGATTTCACTCCGGGACGTTCTATGCAGATCCGTTCTCCTACAGCCTCCTCTATACAAAGCTGCGCCAAAAGGGTAAGGGTGCCTTCATCTGCCTGAAGAAACACTTTTTTTACCAGATACAATCCCATACATTCCTTATCATAATACCTGGCAAAAGCCCCCTGCTTGATTCCATCATAAAGTGCAATTGATTCTGACCTTAAGAAAAGGGAGACGTCCGGCCTTATTTCAAGGCCATAGTCTCCGCTTACTGTCCAAAGAAGGTTCTGAATCCTGTTTTCCAGCTCAAAACGGCTGTTATCCAACTCCATAATTTCGTCTTTATTCATAGACATCCTCTCTCGTCCATTCTGCAGGGATCCGCGTCCGAACTACGTCTTCTACGATCTCCTTTTCAAAAATGTCAAATGTTTTGTTGACCACACCCATCTGCACTGCTTTCCAGGGGGACAGTCCCACGTCCACGATCTTCATGGCGGCCAGAAGACCTCTGAGATCCAGGGGCTTGGTGGAAATCTCACTGTTCAGAGCTTTTTGCTGCAGATCAAGAAAGACTCCCATAAACTGTTCTGCTGCCTCTTTTCTGGCTGTTGGGAACATCTGTCCAAAAATAAATTCCAGGGATTCCTTTGTCTGGGCCGGCATGTCGATCACAAGGAAACGGGAAACAAGAGCCTCGTTCAGCTCCTTTGTTCCTGCATATCCATAATTCATTGTTCCGATAAACCGGGCCGCAGGATGAAGGTCGATCTTATCATAGCCTGGTACGTCAATGGAACGCCTGTAGTCTAGGGTAGCGTGAAGAACAGAAACAGCGTCATTCTTTGCCATGTTGATTTCATCAAGAATACCGAACCCGCCGTATTCCGCACACTGGTAAATGCTTCCCTTGCGAAGCTGCACTTCATTGTCCACAAACGTATCTGTACCGATCAGATCGCCGCTGTTTGTATTCACATGAAATGACACATTGTAGGAAGGCCTTCCAAAAATATATGCCAGATTCTCTGCCAAGATATTTTTTCCTGTTGCCTTCGGCCCTGTAAGAAGCAGGTTCTCCCCCTGGAGAAGACCTGCAATAGCCATTTCCAGGATATCTTTTCCATAAAAGGGAATGGAGGGCTTCACGATCCTGTTTTTCACCGTATCGGCTGTTTCATATGTACTGCGGAATTCTTCCACCTTTCGGATCAGTCCCGGTGAAACCTGCTGTTCCTCCAAAAATTGCAGTTCTTCCATCATATCCTCCATTCCTTAAAAAACTTTATTTTAAACTTCAAAAATAAGATCTCCATAAGAAGGCATTGGCCACATATCCTTATCCACCAGCATTTCCAGATGATCCACTGGCTTTCTCAGATTATCCATAGCCTTTACTACTTCTTCTCTGCAGTAAACTGCTCTTTCTCTTCCTTCTGGATAATCTGCAATATGGGCGTCCGCCTCAGCCAGAACGTCCATTGCTTTTTTTGTCTTAGCAAGAAGATCCGAGCATTTTTCCAAAAGGTCGATCTGTACGCTGACATCCACATTTGCCGCCGCGCGTACTGCATTTACAGACTGAGCAAGAACAGTGGTATACTTGATCACAGCCGGAATGATCTGCTTGGTTGTGATATCAAGCATGGTTTTTGCTTCTATATTGATGGCTTTCGCATAAATCTCATACTGGATCTCCGCCCGGGACTGAAGCTCTGCCCGGGTAAATACATGGAACTCCTCAAAAAGCTGCACTGCCTTTTCTGTAGTAAGAGCCGGAATTGCATCTACCATAGACGGAAGATTTGGAAGACCGCGGCGCGCAGCTTCCTCAGCCCATTCAGGCGCATATCCGTTTCCATTAAATACGATTCTCTGATGGTCTGTAGCATATTCCTTGATCAGATCATGAACTGCAAGAGCAAAATCAGGAGCTGCCTCCAGACGGTCGCAGGCCTCTTTAAACGCCTGGGCTGCAATGGTGTTCAGAACTACGTTACACTCAGAAATGGAATCTCTGGAGCCTACCATACGAAATTCGAACTTATTGCCTGTAAAGGCAAAAGGTGAAGTACGGTTTCTGTCCGTAGCATCCTTCATAAAATCAGGAAGAGTTTTTACCCCTGTCTGAAGCTTGCTTCCCTTTTTGCTGTGGGTTGCCACTCCGGTACTGATAAGCTGTTCCAGAACGTCCTCAAGCTGCTCTCCCAGAAAAACGGAAATCACAGATGGCGGAGCTTCGTTTCCGCCCAAACGATAATCGTTTCCAACATCTGCCGCAGATTCCCGAAGCAGATCTGCATGTGTGTCTACCGCCTTCAGTATACAGGTGAGCACAAGGAGAAACTGAATGTTCTCATGAGGCGTCTTGCCTGGTTCCAGAAGATTGATTCCGTCGTCAGTGGTCAGGGACCAGTTGTTATGTTTACCGGAACCATTCACCCCTGCAAAAGGCTTCTCATGAAGAAGGCAGCGCATTCCATGACGGCTTGCTACTTTTTTGAGGATTCGCATCATCATCTGGTTATGGTCTGCCGCGATATTGGCAGGAGCATAGATCGGAGCAAGCTCATGCTGGGCAGGTGCCACCTCATTATGCTGTGTCTTTGCTGTAATGCCCAGCTTCCAGCACTCTTCGTTGACTTCCTTCATGTATGCGGAGACTCTCTGGCGGATAGTTCCAAGATAATGGTCGTCCATTTCCTGCCCCTTGGGAGGCATGGCTCCAAACAGAGTTCTTCCTGTATATGTCAGGTCTTTTCTCTGAAGCCATTTTTCTTTATCGATCAGGAAATATTCCTGCTCTGCGCCTACAGAAGGAGTGACTTTTTTGGATGTGGTATTTCCAAAAAGACGGATCAGACGAAGGGCCTGTTTATTTACTGCCTCCATGGAACGAAGAAGAGGGGTTTTCTGGTCAAGAGCCTCTCCTGTATAGGAGCAAAAAGCAGTTGGAATGCACAGGGTTCCTCCTGCCGCGTCATGGCGCACAAAAGCCGGAGAGGTACAATCCCAGGTTGTATATCCTCTTGCCTCAAAGGTTGCTCTAAGACCTCCTGAAGGGAAAGAAGAAGCATCCGGTTCTCCCTTGATCAGTTCCTTTCCGGAAAAGCTTAAAAGCACTTTTCCATTGTCCATAGGCGCTGTGATAAACGCGTCGTGTTTCTCCGCAGTTACTCCTGTCAAAGGCTGAAACCAGTGGCTGTAATGGGTTGCTCCTTTTTCAATAGCCCATTCCTTCATCTCGTGAGCTACTACATCGGCAATCTCCATGGAAAGCTCTTTTCCTTCTTCTATTGTCTTTTTCAGTTCTTTATAGACTTTTTTAGGAAGTCTCTCCTGCATAACAGAATCATTGAACACATCACATCCAAAGAGTTCTTTTACGTTGGTATAGTCTGACATTCGCTTTCTCCTTTATGTTTTCTGTTTAACTTATCTATTGCTTTTTTGTGCTTTTCAGATACAGATTCATAGCTTTGTGCATGTTTTCGATTTCGACAAAGGTCTGGTTTCCGCCAAACTCTCCGTCCAAAGTCCAGGGGACTTCTTCCTCTGTCTCTATAGTGATCTTTCCTGTTTTAAAAGAATGCACCAGCTCTGTATTATCCTCAGCCATTACAAGAGCCGTCATGATCTCCTGAAGTTCCAGAGGGTTTTTGGGTCTGGCAATAAAAGTGGCTTCAAACAGACCGTCGTTCATATCTACGTTTTTGCCTGTAAGGTTTTTAAATCCGCCAACTGACCGGGAATTTGTTATCATTCCCACAATAAAATCATCCTCCACCTGGATTTCTTCAGATGTGATCTTCATATGGTAGGATTTGATATCAAACAGGCGTTTTACCCCTTCCAGAACATAGGCAAGATGTCCAAGGATATTCTTCAGGTCCTGATCTGTCTCATAGGAAACGTCTGTAAAAAGTCCGAACGCGGCAACATAAGCAAAGGTCTGGTTATTAAATCTTCCAATATCGCAGTGATACAGATTCTCTTCCATGATATTTGCCGCAGCTTCCACCATATTCTTTGGCATAAAAAGGCTGTTTGCAAAATCATTTGTACTTCCTGCCGGAATATAGCCGATAGGTACGTCGCTTTTCTTTTCCATGATGCCTGTCACTACTTCGTCAAGGGTTCCGTCTCCGCCGCTGCAAACGATCAGGTCCACCTGATCTGCATATTCCTTTGCCTTTTCGTAAGCGTCTTTCGGCCTCTGTGTAGCGCGGATAATTACCTCGTAGTCCTTCTTATTAAAAATATCAATAATATCCAGAAGGTTGGTCTTAATCTTTCCCTTGCCTGCCTTGGGGTTAAATACAAAAAGCATCTTTTTTCCCACAGTCCCATTCCCCTTTCGATTATTGTAATACGAATCCCTGCCAACGCAGAAATATTTCTATATTATGATACAACAAAACAGAAAAAATGCCTAGGGGAAATTTTCTCCCTGAGAAGATCCCTGGTCTGCATCATCTTTATCCTTTTTGATGTTCTTTAAAATATCTCTCAAGAACATGAACGCTCTCTTCCTTCAGAACGCCTCCCTTTACTTCTGGTTTCCATGGGGATTTTTCAAATATCAATTCTGCGCAATCGTTGCCTTCTTCTCCCAGTATGCGGCAAAGGTCTCTGTCAGAAGCTCCATATACCAGACGTCCTAATTTCACCCACACCATGGCTCCGCAGCACATAAAACAGGGTTCACAGCTTGAATACATGGTATAGTCGCTTAAATCTGTTATTCCCGTCTCTTTGCAGAATCTGCGGATCAGCCCTGCTTCTGCATGATAAGTAGGATCTGTAGCAGTATAGATCTGATTTTCGTTTGTATAAACGATCTCGCCTTCCTTAACCAGAACAGCGCCAAAGGGTTCGTTGCCATGCTCCACTGCCATGGCGGCAAGCTCAATGGCTTTTTTCATAAATCTTTCATCCTGTGTCATAATATCTCCTCTGCTGTTTTTTATATCAACCGTATTTTACCATAGGAATGAAAAACTTACTAACTAAAACCTTTTTAGCCTCTCTAAAAGCCTTTGTATATACAAACAGGAATCCCCTTTTTTCCCGATTTATTGTATATAAATTTACAAAATAAGGAAAAAAATAAAAAATAAAACTTTTTTTAAAAAAGGTGTTGACAAGTAGCGTTTTATATTATATACTAACGAAGTCGGTTGAGCACAGAACAAAACAACACAGTGCAAGGCAGATACAATATGGGGTCTTAGCTCAGCTGGGAGAGCATCTGCCTTACAAGCAGAGGGTC
>NZ_CALFLA010000081.1 GCF_937880195.1 uncultured Blautia sp. | reverse complement strand
TATTCTTATTTTAAGAGTTAGAAGCTAAAAAACGGTATTTACCGATAGCCCCATTTTTATTTTGCAGTTATTTTATTCAGTTTTGATCATTCGATATCCTACTCCAATATGGGTCTGGATATACTGTGGGGAATCAGGACTTTTTTCCAGCTTTTTGCGAAGGGTTGCCATAAATACTCGAAGAGAAGCCACATCGTTTTCCCAGTTGCTTCCCCATATATTCTGAGTGATAAAGGTGTGGGTAAGCACCTTTCCCACGTTTCTGGAAAGGAGACAGAGGAGTTTATACTCAATAGGCGTCAGATGCAGTTCTTCATCACCAAGATAGGCACAGCCGGCTGCATAATCCACCTTCAAGGCACCATTTATAAAGACGGAAGATTCAGAGGGAGATTCATTTCGTATCATGGAAAGACGTCTTTGAACCACACGAAGTCTTGCAAGAAGCTCTTCTACAGAAAACGGCTTGGTAAGATAATCATCAGCTCCCGCATCCAGGGCATCAATTTTGTCTGTGTCTTCACTTCTTGCGCTGATCACGATAATGGGCATAACAGACCAGGAACGGATTTTATGGATGACCTCTATTCCGTCAATATCGGGAAGACCAAGATCCAGAAGAACGATATCAGGATTGTGGGAGGCTGCTTCCAGAATAGCAGTTTCTCCGTTTCCGGCCACAAGATATCGGTAATCATGGGCTTTTAAGGTGGTTGTTATCAGGTTTTTTACCGAAGAATCATCCTCGACCACCAGGATTAATGGTTTATTCATGTATGTGTACCTCCTCCATTGGCAATGTAAAAGTAAATACGGAGCCGTGAGGCAGATGATCTGATACATAGATCGCTCCGCCATGGGCGTTTATAATAGATTTACAAAGGGAAAGTCCAAGACCAAGGCTGCGTCTGCAGTCTACTATTTTGCTGGAGCCGCTGTAAAACATATCAAATATCTGTCTTTTATCTTCATCGGCAATGCCAGGACCGTCATCCGTAACGGAGATTACAGCCCAGCCATCATCAGGAAAGGTATGGATATCAATATGTGAGCCCTGTGGTGTATATTTAATTGCATTATCAATCAGGTTAATAAGAACCTGGACAATAAGTCTTGCATCCATTTTTGCAAGAAGAAGATCATCTTCGTTTGTTACGGAAATGAAATGTTCTGCCGAAAGGCGGCTTATATGCCTCAGGGCTTCCTGAATTACCTCATCCACAAGCTCAGCAGAAATATGAAGATTCAGACGGCCCTCCTCAAGGCGGGTAACGGATAAAAGGTTTTCCACAAGATTGATCAGCCACATGGAATCATCATAAATATCCTGATAAACTGCATGACGGGTTTTTCTGTCAAGAGATTCTTCATTATAAAGAAGATTGCTGGCATTTCCTGAAATGGAAGTCAGTGGTGTGCGCAGATCGTGGGAGATTGTACGAAGAAGATTGGTGCGAAGCTGTTCATTTTTTACAAGGACAGCAGCTTCTTCTTTTTCTTTGGCAATCTTTTTGTTTTCCAGAGCAAGTGCGCATTCACCCAGAATGGATAGAAGGATATTATTTTCCGATGCGTCTAAAGGCTGCAATCCTGCAGAAATTCCTACTACACCGTAAACAGAATTGTTGACCCGAATAGCAAGATACAGGCATTTGGCATTTGACAGCGTCTGAGTAGTAGCGCCGGCGTGCTTATTATTCTTTAAAACCCATTCTGCAACAGCTTTTTCATTGTCTGTAAGATAAGAAGCTGTAGAGCTTTCCTCTTCGCATGAAAAAACAAGAGGTTCCCGCAGCTCTTCCTTTTCTACAGGATAAATGACGATATCGCGGTTCAACAGTTTTGTAAGCTGATGGGCAGTAGAAACAAGGATGTCATCCATATCAGCCGCCTGCTGAAGCTGCTGGTTCGTATCAAAGAGGATTTTCGTACGAAATGCCGAGCGGGCAGACTGCCGGGCAACGGTTTTCATCCGGATCGTCAGGGTTCCTGTGAGGAAAGCACAGATGAACATAATGACAAAGGTAACGGGATATCCCTGCTCATAAGCTTTCAGCGAAAAATGAGGAACAGTAAAAAGAAAATTAAATATAAGAACACTGACAACAGACGAAACCAGACTGTATATGCGGTTTACAGTTACGATTGAGGTAATAAGAACAGCCAGTACATATACCATAATAATATTGGCCTCGTCAAAACCCAGTTGTTGGAACAAAAATCCCAGGCAGCTTGCGGCAGCAAGGATTCCGATACTTTTTAAAATATCAGAAATGGAAAAGACAGGATGCCGCGGTTTTTTGAAAACAGAAGCCGAAGAACCAGTAATCTGATCGGGAATAATATGAATATCCATATTTGGAGCGCTGGCGATGAGCTGTTCTGTCAGTGTTGGCTTTCCAAACAGATGCTTTTTGGTAACAGTGCTTCTTCCAACCACAATTTTTGATATTCCGGACAAACGGGCAAATTCTGCGATCTGAAAAGGGATATTGTCACCATAAACAGTTTCAATGGTAGCGCCAAGCTGCTGTGCAAGATAGATATTGGCTCTAAGTCTTTGACGGTCTAAGGCACTTATGGATGAAAAACCGGAGGTTTCAACAAAAAGAGCTGTAAAGGTTCCGCGGAAGGCATTGGCCATTCGGGCAGCAGTACGTATGATTTTGGCATTGGAGGGAGAGGAAGACAGGCATACTAGAATATGCTCGTCTGTATGGTAATCTCCATGGCCATGGATTCTGGAAGATTCTGTCAGCTTGTTTACCCTGTCAGCACAGCGTCTGAGAGAAATCTCTCTTAAGGCAGTCAGAGTTTCCAGCGTAAAAAAATACTGAGAACTGTTTTGGGAGAACTCAGGATCAGATGTTTCTGAGTTCAGACGTTCAATTAATTCCTGCGGTTCCAAATCTACCAGTTTAACTTGATCCGCATCATCAAAAACATAATCAGGAATCCGTTCCTGTATAGGGATTCCTGTGATAGAAGCAACTGTATCATGAAGGCTTTCAATCTGGTGTACGTTAACAGTAGTATAAACATCAATGCCGGCCATAAGGAGCTCGCGGACATCCTGGTAACGCTTATGGTGGCGGCAGCCCTCATTGTTTGTATGTGCCAGCTCATCGATCAGAACCAGTTGGGGCTTTCGCTTTATTGCACCGTCCAGATCAAATTCCTGCACAACTTCTCCGTTATATTCCGCTTCAAATGGGGGAAGAAGTTCCAGCCCCTTCATTCGCTGCCGGGTATGGATTGGAGCATCCGGTCTGATATAACCTACAACAACATCAGTTCCATGCTTTTTGGCCATATGGGCGGCATCCAGCATGGCATAGGTTTTTCCAACACCTGCAGAATACCCGAAAAAAATTTTTAAATGTCCCCTCTTATAATTAGAGGTTTGTTTTTCGTTTTTCAAAAAATCACTCCCTGAAGTTACATATTTAAGATAGTATCAGATGCTATTATATCACAGAAGAAAAAAACAGGGTATCTTGCTTTGAAGATCATGCAACTTCTTTTTGGAGCATATCTTTTTTCAGTAAACTGATCAGGAGAATTGTCTCCGGAGTGCAATTTCCCTTTTTCCAGACAGCAGCTTCTGTGTGCTTTTGACGATTGAGAGGAATGATCGGAAGTTCAGCAGTCTGGCAGGCAATGACATGTTCATCCAGAAGAAAACAATAAAAGTCAAAGGATGAGTCCATTTGAGAATCCGGTACAGTACGAATGAAACCCAGATCCAGCTTTCCTGTATTCAGCTGCTGCCGGATATCTTCGGCAGAACCATAAAATAGATTTATCTGGCAGGAAGGACATTCCTGCGAAAAAATTTCCAGAATGCTGCTTAAAGAATCTACTTCTTCTATGTGCTCAAAGGCAAGAGATACAGAAGAATAATTACTCTCTATAGAAAGGCGCTGATCCCTGGCCTGGTCGGTAAATAGTATTTTATTCAGTATCAGTCCGCAGAGCATAAAAATTGCTGCCGCGCCGCAGAGAAGAATCACTTCCTTCATTCAAATCACCTCTTGTCGATTATGTGCTGTTTAAATATGAAAACATTTTTGGATATTTTTGATATCTCCAAGAACAAGCATGGAATGGCCTGAAGGGATCAGAGTATCTGATTTGATATTCATATTCAATTCTCCCTGGTACTTAAATGCCATGATGTTGATATTGTGTTTGTTTCGTATATCAAGCTGTCCCACAGTTTTTCCGATCCAGCTTTCCGGAATGGAAATCTCAAAAATAGCATGTTCCTTATCAAGCTCAATGTAGTCAAGAATATGATCGGCACTGTAGCGGATGGCTGCCCATTGTGCCATCTGTTTCTCCGGGTAGATTACCTCATTGGCGCCGTTCTTCAGGAGAAATTTGGCGTGTACGTCTCTGGCAGCACGAGAAACCACCTGTCTGGCTCCAAGCTCGCTTAGAAGAGATGTAGCTTCCAGAGAGCTCTGGAAGTTATCGCCAATGGCAACAATACATACGTCAAAGTTGTTGACACCCAGAGATTCCATAAAGCCCTGATTGGTGGCGTCCCCAATCTGTGCGTTTGTTACATAGGGAAGAGCGGCATTTACTCTGTCTTCATTTTTGTCAACAGCCATAACCTGATGGTTAAGCTCATCCAGCTTCATTGCAATATGGCGTCCAAATCTTCCAAGTCCTATTAATAAAATTGATTTCATCATAATAATCGTCCTTTCTTTTAACCAACTGTGATTTTTTCCTGTGGATATCGGCTTCCAAAAGAAGTTCTTTCGGAAAGTGCTGCAAAAATAAGCGTCAGTCCTCCTACTCGACCAAAAAACATAAGGAGAATCAGGATGATCCGTGAGACCATGCCAAGAGTGGGGGTGAACCCAAGGGAAAGTCCTACAGTACCAATAGCCGAGCTTGTTTCAAAAAGAGCAGATACAAGAGGAACTTCTTCTATATAACTGATGATCATTCCGCCGCCAAGAAAAAGTGTGACATACATAAGAAAAATTGTGGCTGCGTTTTTAACAGTGCTGTCAGGGACTCTTCTTCCGAAAAAGTGAGCGGAATCCTGTTTGCGGAATACAGACAAAGCAGAAGAAAAGAGAACTGCTATGGTCGTAGTTTTCATACCTCCGGCTGTAGAACCGGGAGAACCTCCTATGAGCATCAGGACGATCATCAAAAAAAGTCCTGTTTCGCTGATAAGAGTCAGATCTACAGTGTTAAATCCGGCTGTTCTGGGAGTTACGGCCTGGAACATGGAAGAGAGAACTCTTTCTCCCAGAGACAGTCCTGTAAATTCACAGAAAAAGAAATATACAGCCGGTAATATAAGAAGAATGGAGGTTACAGTAAGAATTACTTTACTTTGCATGGTATATTTACGAAAATGGAGTTTATTTTTCTGTATGTCAGCCCAAGTAACAAAACCAAGTCCTCCGGTAATGATCAAAATCATAATGGTAAGATTTATAACAGGATTTGTAACATAGGTTGTCAGAGAGGAATACTGTTCTCTGATTCCGATAAGATCAAAACCTGCATTACAGAATGCAGAAACGGAATGGAAAACGGAATACCAGATTCCCTTCAGCAAACCGAAATCTCTGCAGAACACAGGCGAAAGTATCAAAGCGCCGATAAGTTCGATCAGGATACTCGTCTTCAGAATGAATTTTGTCAGACGTACAATGCCTCCGACCTGATGGGCGGAAATGGCTTCCTGCATGGTGCTTCTCTGCATTAGACCGATTTTTCTTCCGGAGGCTACAGCAATGGAAACGGCAATTGTTACCACTCCCATACCGCCGATCTGGATCAGGGCCAGGATAATAGCCTGGCCGAACTCAGACCAGTAGGTTGCAGTGTCATGGACGATCAGTCCTGTTACACAAACTGCAGAGGTTGCAGTAAAAAGTCCGTCGGAAAAAGACGCGCCCTGACCGTCTCTGGTGGCAAAAGGCAGCATCAGAAGCAGGCTTCCAAGAAGGATTACAGAAAAGAATCCAAGGATAATTACCTGAAAAGAGGTAAAATGTCGATGAGGTTTTCGTATAGTGTCATTCATAGCGGGTACTTCCTTTATTTCTTCTTTATGTTGCCTTAATCATATCTTGATCTGCATTAAATATGTATTAGCAAAAATGGCAGAGACATTAAGATTGTATAAAGAAACTATTCCGCCAGAAAATATGTATTCTGCTATATGATGAATGACATAGGTAGTGTTACCAGCACGGCTAAAAGAAATACTGCAGTCAGTCCCAAAATTGGAAGCCCCATAAACATTATGAAAATTGCAGCGTGAGGATGGCGAAACCAAAATCGTTCAGCCTGACTGTCCCATTTTTTCCATTTAATACTATGATGTGACTTAAAAAAAGAAAGCATGATTCATTCCTCCTTATGTGGTTCATAGTAGCACAGGAGAAATTAAGATAGGAAAAGTACCCAGGTAAATGAAATAAAAATATTGTAAAGATTGTGAAAATATACGGAAGCAGTATTGACATTAGATACAATGGGTGTTATATTACATATAGAACAAATAAGAAAGCTAATGGGGGATGCAGAGGCAACAGATCAGCATCTCCTTTTTGTAAGATTTGTGAAACCGGAGGTGGCATAATGGCTAAAAGAGATTTTTATGATGTTCTTGGAATCGGAAGAAATGCCGATGAGAAAGAGATTAAACGTGCGTACAGGAAACTTGCCAAGAAATATCATCCGGATACAAATCCAGGTGATAATGAGGCAGAGCAGAAATTTAAGGAAGTAACAGAAGCATATAATGTGCTAAGTGATGCAGAAAAAAAGAAACTATACGATCAGTTTGGCATGGCTGCTTTTGAGGAAGGATTCGGCGCCGGAGCCCAGAATGGACAGGGCGGTTCGTATAGTGGCTTTGGCGGACAGAATGGAACCGGCAGTTTCAGAGGCTTTGATTTCGGCCAGGGAGGAAATGGAGCATACAGAGAATATCATTTTGAAGGCGGAGATATGGATGATGTTTTTGGAGATATTTTCGGAAACATGTTTCATGGCGGTTCAGGAAGAGGTTTTTCCGGACATGGATTTGACGGCTCAGGATTTAGTGAAGGCTTTGGCAGTCAGGTAGAGAACATGAAAGGAAGAGATATAAGGTCGGAGGTCAGCGTCAGCTTTCATGAAGCTGTGTTTGGCTGCGACCGGGTGCTGCAGCTTTCTTTTGGGGAAGCAGGAGGAAAAATCCAGAAGATCCAGGTTCATATTCCGGCAGGTATTGAGGACGGCAAAAGCATCCGGCTTCGTGGAAAAGGAAATCCGGGATATGGAGGCGGAGCGCCGGGAGATCTGCTTTTAAAGGTTCACGTAGAGCCGAAGGCGGGCTGGGAAAGAAAGGGCGCTGATATTTATACTACGGCGGAAATTCCCTTTATTACAGCTGTTCTTGGCGGCGAAGAGAAATTTTCTACCTTATATGGAGACGTGATGTGCCATATTCCGGCAGGAACTCAGTCAGGAGGAAAAATACGGCTGAGAGGAAAGGGCGCTCCTTCCGTAAAGAATCCTTCAGTACGAGGGGATCAGTATGTGACGATCCGAATCCAGGTTCCAAAGGAGGTCAGCCGGGAGGCGGCTGAGAAACTAAAAGAATATGACAGAGCCATGAAACAGGGGCGGACAGGAAAAAGAGGAAGCGCAATGTAAAGGCGCTTCCCCTTTTTTCTTTACGTAAGAAATAAAGGATGCTATACTGGGTGAGAAAAATACAGGGCAGCTTGTTATAAGACCTGGGAAAGATAAAAGGAGAAAATATTATGAAAATACGATTTATCCGCCATGGAGATCCTGATTATGTAAATGATACACTGACAGAAAAAGGAAGGGTAGAAGCGGCCCTTCTGGCAAAGGCAGTTCCAAATATGGAGCTTGGGGACTGTTACATGTCTCCCCTTGGAAGAGCTATGGATACAGCAGCCTATTCCCTTGCGGCTGCCGGAAAGGACGCAAAGATCCTTGACTGGCTTCGGGAGTTTCCGGCAAAAGTAGATATTAATTCCTCAGAATTTCTTCAGAGGGCTTATCCTGACACAGTAAAAGAAAACGGACGGTTCCGGGAGAGGATCGTCTGGGATATGGTTCCGGGAAGTTGGGCAGAAAGCCCGGAATACAGCCATCCTACACAGTGGAGAGAGTCAGAAGTGGCGCGGCATGGGGATCTTGTTTCTGTATATGACAAGGTGGCAGAGGAGTTTGACCGACTGCTTTTGAAATACGGATACGAAAGAGAAGGAAATCATTATCGTGTAGTAAAAGAGAATGAGCAGAGGATCACATTATTCTGTCATTTTGGAGTTACCTGCGTTCTGCTTTCCAGACTTTGGAGCGTTTCGCCATTTGTGCTTTGGCATACGCTGGCTCTTGCGCCTACTTCGGTTACAGAAGTAACAACAGAAGAAAGAGAAAAAGGAATCGCCTTTTTCCGGGCGGCTCGGCTGGGAGATATTTCCCATCTCTATGCAGGAGGAGAAGAACCTTCTTTTGCCTGCCGGTTCTGTGAAACCTTCGGAAATACTTCACAGCGGCACTGAGCCTGATTTGTTATCGCCTGCCGCTTCAGAAGCGGAAACCCTTTCTGACTAAGATAAAAATTTCTATGTTTTTTATGTATAATTGAAGTATTTGCCTCGGAAAACTCGTTTGCTTTAATAAGAAGGAAATTTTTTCTGCAGGAAATATTTCATAGATAAAAATTATGAAAAATAAATATGAAATTTTTATGAAACCTTCTGATTTCAGCAATTTGTGGATTGATTAAATAATAGAATAGGTTATACTATTACCAACAGAAAGAAATGAAGCATATGGGCAAATTGATTTTGGTTCATCGCTGTGAACAATAACTGATTTCACAGCGCAGTCCGTAGGGCGGGAGGGTGATATTTTGGATTATTTAAAAAAATCAAAACATTTATGGATCATTCCTGCATATGGGATTTTTTATATGGTTTCTTTCATGCTTATGGAAAGGAGCAGTGTGGAAACTCATTTGATCCACACGTTTTTAGATGATAAAATCCCGTTTTGTGAGTATTTTATTATTCCATATGTACTTTGGTATTTTGTTGTTATAGGCAGTGTGCTGTATTTTGCCCTGGGAAGTCCGGGCAAAAAGGAATATTATCAGTATATGGCAACTCTGGCAGTTGGAATGACAATTTTCCTGATCGTTTCTTATGTATATCCCAACGGACAGGATTTAAGGCCGGAGCTTACCGGAGGCAGTATCTTTATTCAGGCAGTACAGTTTTTGTACCTGATCGATACGCCTACCAACATTTTCCCAAGTATGCACGTATTTAATGCAGTTGCCTGCTGTGTGGCTCTGTTACATAACGAAAAATGCAGAAAGAACAAGATTTTTACTGCAGGAAACATAATCCTCACAACATCCATTGTGCTGTCCACCATGTTTTTGAAACAGCACAGCGTGGAGGATGTGATAACAGCTCTGATTCTGAATGCAGTCTGTTATCAGATCTTTTACAAAATCATTCCTGAGAATCAGGAGAAATTTGAGAAAATGCTGACCAGACGGGAAATCTTTACCCTACCGAACCTTTTAACTGCAGCCCGTCTTGTTCTGGCTCTGGTCTTTATGGCAATGATCCAGAGATCTGATCTTCAGGGCGGAAAAGCATGGTTTGCCCTGATTCTTCTTGCAGTGCTGGCAACAGACATTCTGGATGGAAAGATTGCCCGGAGTACAGGAAGAGTAACTGAGATCGGTAAGATTCTGGATCCGGTTGCGGATAAGATCACACAGTTTGTGATGCTGACGTGTATGGTTCCCAGATATTCAGTTGCCAAGATACTTTTGATGCTGTTTTTCATTAAAGAGAGCTATACCCTTGTTCTTGGATGGAAATACATTCTTGATACAGACAAGAATCAGATGGTGCGCTGGCATGCCAGACTGAATACAGGAGTAACCTATCTGACAGCTCTGGTTTTGTTTACAGCTCCCAGGATTCCGTCTGCAACTTCAAATATTCTTCTGGGCGCAGTAGGAATCTGTATGCTGATGTCCTTTGTTCTGTATATGGATGAATTTCGGCTGGCGCAGGAACGCTCCAAACAGCCTGTCAGCAAGAAAATACCGGGAAGAGTAGGATGATGTGAGGATTTTTTGTCGGATTCTGTAGATTCTGGTAGAAGTCCCTTCTAAAATGGGGTATAATATGGCTTATCGAAACAGAATAAACAGGCGCTTTGTCTGTTTATTTTAATCGGTAAGTCATTTTTTATTATATTTTAACGGAGGTTTAACATGGAGAACGTATATATTATGGAACACCCGCTGATCCAGCATAAAATTTCTATTTTAAGAGACAAAAGCACTGGAACAAACGAATTTCGTAAACTTATTGAAGAGATTGCGGTTCTTATGGGATTTGAGGCATTAAGAGATCTTCCGCTGGAGGATGTGGAGGTAGAAACACCTCTTGAAAAATGTATGACGCCTATGATCGCAGGTAAAAAACTGGCGGTTGTGCCTGTTCTTCGTGCAGGACTTGGTATGGTCAACGGAATTACAACTCTTGTGCCTTCTGCAAAGATCGGCCATATCGGTCTTTACAGAGATCCAGAGACGCATGAGCCTCATGAATATTACTGTAAACTGCCGGATCCCATTGATCAGAGACTGATCGTTGTAACAGATCCTATGCTGGCAACAGGAGGTTCAGCAGTAGCTGCGGTTGATTTTATTAAGGAACATGGCGGCAAAAATATCAAATGTATGTTTATTATAGCTGCGCCGGAAGGACTGGAGCGTCTTCATAAGGCTCATCCTGACGTTCAGATCTATGTAGGTCATCTGGATCGTGAGCTGAATGAAAACGCATATATCTGTCCTGGACTTGGAGATGCCGGCGACCGTATTTTTGGAACCAAATAAAAGAGGAATGATTCTATGACAAAGAAACAGCGCGCACTGGAAGTCATTCAGCGCCTGAAAGAAGAATACCCTGACGCAGGCTGTACCCTGGACTATGATCAGGCATGGAAGCTTCTTGTAAGCGTCCGTCTGGCTGCTCAGTGTACAGACGCCAGAGTAAACGTGGTAGTAGAAGATCTTTACGCAAAATATCCAGATGTGGCCTCCCTGGCGGAGGCCCAGCCGGAGGAGATAGAGGCGATCGTGAAGCCCTGCGGTCTTGGAAAAAGTAAGGCCAGGGACATCAGCGCATGTATGCGTATTCTTCATGAACAATATGAGGATAAGATACCGGAAACTTTTGAGGAGCTTCTGAAATTGCCGGGAGTAGGACGCAAAAGCGCCAATCTGATCATGGGAGACGTATTCGGCAAGCCTGCTATTGTAACAGATACTCATTGCATTCGCCTGACAAACCGGATCGGACTGGTAGATAATATCAAAGAACCAAAAAAAGTAGAAATGGCTCTCTGGAAGATTATCCCTCCTGAAGAAGGAAGCGATTTCTGCCACCGCCTTGTATATCATGGCAGAGACGTTTGTACAGCGAGAACAAAGCCTCACTGCGACAAATGCTGTCTTTTTGATATCTGCAAAAAAAATATCTGAGTAGAGAAGGGAAGTTCTATCATGGCAATAACAGCAGTACATCATGTGGCTCTGATCGTATCAGATTATGAGAGATCAAAAGAATTTTATGTGGATAAGCTGGGATTTCAGATTGTAAGAGAAAATTTCCGGGAAGATCGGCAGGACTATAAGCTGGATCTTGCTCTTGACGGGGTGGAGCTGGAGATTTTTGCCCCGGCAGAAAGGGACGGCAACCATAGCCTTCATCCACAAAGGCCAAGCTTTCCCGAGGCATATGGTCTTCGGCATCTTGCTTTTAAGGTGACGGATATCGAAGAAACAGCAGCAGAGCTTCGGGCAAAGGGAATTTCACTGGAGCCCATACGCGTGGATGAGTTTTCTGGAGGAAAATTTACATTTTTCCAGGATCCGGACGGACTTCCCCTGGAACTTCATGAATAAAAGAAACAGAAAGTGGTGAACAGATGCGGGAGCAGAAGCATGTAGAGGATTCCAGAACAGAAAATACATATCTGATCATGCCAAAGCATATCAATGGGTATGGAAGACTGTTTGGGGGGATTCTTCTGCAGTGGATCGACGAGGTGGCTGGAATTGTGGCTCACCGTCATGCAGGCAGTATTGTGACAACCGCCTGTGTGGATAATCTGAATTTTAAGGCCGGCGCATATCTGGGCGATACAGTAGTGCTGATCGGCAGAATGACTTATGTAGGAAAAACTTCCATGGAGGTCCGGGTAGATACTTACGCAGAGGATTCCAATGGAATGAGAAGAATGATCAACAGAGCCTATGAGGTTCTTGTGGCTCTTGATGAAAATGACAACAAGCTGGAAGTTCCGGGGCTTATTGTAGAAACAGAAGCTCAGAAAGCGGAATGGATAGGCGGACAAAAAAGATACGAGCTGCGCAGGCAGCGCAGAAAAGACGGTTTTTAAAGGGCTGGGGCGATCATTCGTCCCAGCCTTCGTAAAATCGGATATTTACAGAAATATTTCTTACAATATCTCCTTCCAGAAGCTCCATATCTTCCGGGTCTGTAACAGAGGGAAGATCGCAGTCTTCTTCAGATAATTCCAGAGAGATCCAGTCAGACGCTGCTTCGTTGGCTCTGTCAATGGCTTCGTCCAAAGTGTCGCCCTTAGCGTGGCAGTCTTCCAGATCCGGGAAAAATCCATAATAGGTTCCTGTTTCTGTTTTGCGGAAAACCGCAGGATATATAAATTTCATAAAGTTCCTCCTCCTGCCTTTTCAGGCGGTTCTGACTGTTATTCTATCATATTTTAGCAGTCTGGTAAACCGCCCTAAGGGAAGTAATTTTACCTGAGTGTATTACGGTTTCCTTTGCTTCCGGCAATAAGTTTTATTTTACATAAAAGGAAAAGAGGAGTATACTGAGGCTGACAGCAGAATAGATCTGGCTGGTAAAATTTAGAACAGTAACAGATAAGAAGCAAAAATTAGGAGAATCATACCGTGGATAAGATCAGACACCAGACTTCCGAAACCTTTCGTCTCAGCGCCCTTCTTGCGCTGTCAGGAGGATTTCAGGATGCTTATACTTATAATGTAAGAGATGGAGTATTTTCTAACGCCCAGACAGGAAACGTGGTGCTTATGAGCCAGCATTTGATGATGCGACACTGGGGGAAGGCTCTTCATTATCTTTTGCCTGTGCTTACCTTTGCCCTGGGGGTCTGGGCAGCAGAGGAAATCCGCCGCCGATATCAGGGAGTCAGGAAACCACATTGGAGACAGATTGTGATCGGTCTGGAGATGGGAATCTTATTTCTGGTAGGATTTCTTCCAAAAAGCCTGAATATGGCCGCGACTATGCTGGTTTCTTTTTCCTGCGCTATGCAGGTGCAGGCATTCCGTAAGGTACACGGCTATGGATATGCAAGTACCATGTGTATCGGAAACTTGAGAAGCGGCACAGAAAGTCTGTCGGCATACCTTCGGGAAAAACAGCCGGGGGCTCTTAAAAAAGCAGTTCATTATTATGGGATCATTTTGGTGTTTGCCGTGGGAGCAGGAGCGGGAGGCATTGTGTCTCTTGGCATAGGGCTGCCTGCCATCTGGATATCCCCCATACTTCTTGGGATCTGCTTTTTTATGATGAAAAAAGAAAAAATGTAGTAAGACTTTCTTTTTGACAGATGGAAAGAGAACAGGTAAAAATATGGAATTTCAGCACGAATTGATCATTCCCAATGAAGGCCTTCCTTTTAAGATTTTTCTCTTTGAAGGAGGCAGGGGAAATTATATAAGAGAAAAACACTGGCACACCTCCATTGAGATTTTTGCCGTAATGGAAGGAGAACTGCTTTTTTATATTAATAATGAAAAATATGCCCTTCATGCAGGAGAGCTTCTGATCGTCAATGCCAACGAGATCCATTCTGTCCATGCGTTGAAAAAAAATAAAACAGCAGTGATCCAGATACCCCTTCGGCAGTTTGAAGATTATTTTACCGCCCAGCAGTTTATCCGTTTTGAGGGAGGCGTTCGGGGAGAAAAAGACAGTGACAATCCTTCGGACAAAAGACTGATCTCACTGGTTCAGAGATTATATAATGTATATACAGAGCGCAGAAATGGTTATGATTTCCGGTCTATCTCCTTATACTATGAGCTTCTCTATCTTCTTGTTACCCAGTACAGAGTAAAGGAGGTAGAGGAGGAAGAGATCCGTTACAGCCGTCATTTGAACGCCCTTTCCAGGATCACTACCTATATGAGAGAGCATTACCGGGAGGAATTAAAGCTTTCGGATCTTGCAGAGATGTTCGGTTACTCGGACGCTTATCTTTCCAGGATGTTTCGGGAATATGCCAAGGTCAATTTTAAGACATATCTTCAGGATATCCGCACTGCTTATGCCTATCGGGATCTGCTTAATACAGATCACACTATCGGCCAGATTGCCCTTGATAACGGTTTCTGCAGCAGCAGAGGGTTTGCAAAGGACTTCAAAAAAAGATACGGCCTTCTTCCTAGCCAGGTGGATCGTAAAAAGAAACAGTAAAATGTCAAAAAAATGCTATAAATCAGATAAAAAAAGAGGCGAAAAGCATACCCGTTTGTGGTATGCTTTATTCATGTTAAGGGAGAAAACCCGGGAAGACGGGATTCTCCATGGTATAAGGAGGAATTGTGATGAAAATTCAGAATGTAACAGACAGTTCTTTCCGCAAATACGGAAAGGTGCTGGAGGGATATGACTTCAGCGGTCTTCTGAAAGAAATGAAGCATATGCCTGTTCCAGAAGATGTGATCTATGTTCCGTCTGTAGACGAGCTGGAAGCCCTGGACGTAGCAAAGGAGCTTCAGAACAGAGCGTACGGCGGACTGCCGATCCAGATCGGTTACTGCAACGGACATAATAAGAAGCTGAATGCAGTAGAATACCACAGAAACTCAGAAATTAATGTGGCTGCCACAGATCTTGTTCTTCTGATCGGAGAGCAGAAGGATATTGAGGGCGATCTTACATATGACACATCCAAGATCGAAGCCTTCCTTGTTCCGGCAGGAACAGCCATTGAGGTTTATGCCACTACCCTTCACTATGCTCCATGCCACGTAAAAGACAGCGGATTCCAGTGTGTGGTAGTTCTTCCAAAGGGAACAAACACTGAACTGAATTTTCAGCCTGGAAAGACAGGAGAAGACGCCCTTATTACAGCAAAGAACAAATGGCTGATTGCCCATGAAGAGGCAGGAATCGAAGGTGCTTTCAACGGCCTGAAGGGCGAGAACATCACCCTTGATTGATCAGCAGTTTCATTTATAAAAATATATCAATATAAAAATAAAAGAATAAAATGGAGGAAAAATCATGAATAACATGCCAGAAGTAAAAGTTGGAATCGTCGCAGTCAGCAGAGACTGCTTCCCGGAAAGCCTTTCCGTAAACAGAAGAAAAGCTCTTGTAGAAGCTTACACAAAGAAATATGGCGCAGATGACATTTATGAATGTCCAATCTGTATTGTAGAGAGCGAGATCCATATGGTACAGGCTCTTGAAGACATTAAAAAAGCAGGCTGCAACGCTCTTTGCGTATACCTTGGAAACTTTGGACCGGAAATCTCCGAAACACTTCTTGCAAAACATTTTGACGGACCAAAGATGTTCTGCGCGGCAGCAGAGGAAACACAGAATGATCTTTGCCAGGGACGAGGCGACGCTTACTGCGGTATGCTGAATGCAAGCTATAACCTGCAGCTTCGCAACGTAAAAGCATATATCCCGGAATATCCGGTTGGCGATGCTGAGGACTGCGCAGATATGATCCACCAGTTCCTTCCTATTGCAAGAGCTGTTGAAGGACTGAACAACTTAAAGATCATCAGCTTTGGCCCGCGTCCGTTAAACTTCCTTGCATGCAACGCGCCTATCAAGCAGCTTTACAATATCGGCGTTGAGATCGAGGAGAACTCCGAGCTTGACCTTTTTGAAGCATACAACAAACATGCGGGCGACGAGCGTATTCCGGCTGTTGTAAAAGAGATGGAAGAAGAACTTGGCGCAGGAAACAAGAAACCGGAGATCCTGCCCAAACTTGCACAGTATGAGCTGACACTGAAAGACTGGGTGGAGGAACACAGAGGCTATCGCAAATATGTTGCCATTGCCGGAAAATGCTGGCCTGCATTCCAGACACAGTTCGGATTTGTTCCATGCTATGTAAACAGCCGTCTGACTGCACAGGGTATTCCGGTATCCTGCGAGGTAGATATCTATGGCACATTAAGCGAGTTTATCGGAACTGTAGTAAGCCAGGATACGGTTACTCTTCTTGATATCAACAACTCTGTTCCGAAGGATATGTATGAAGAGTCCATTAAGGGCAAATACAACTATACTTTAAAAGATACTTTCATGGGATTCCACTGCGGAAATACTGCTTCCGGCAAACTGGTTTCCTGCGAAATGAAATATCAGATGATCATGGCAAGAGCACTTCCTGAGGAGGTAACACAGGGAACTCTTGAGGGAGATCTTAAACCTGGAGATATTACCTTCTACCGTCTGCAGAGCACTGCTGACAACAAACTCCGCGCATATATCGCACAGGGCGAGGTTCTTCCTGTTGCTACAAGATCTTTTGGATCTATCGGCGTATTCGCTATTCCAGAAATGGGACGTTTCTACCGCCACGTACTGATCGAGGGAGGATATCCGCACCACGGAGCAGTTGCTTTTGGACATTATGGAAAAGCTCTGTTCGAAGTATTCAAATATATCGGCGTTCCGGTTGAGGAGATTGGCTACAATCAGCCGGCAGGCGTAAGATATCCTACAGAAAATCCATGGGGATAATGAGATCCTGTTTATACGTCCTGGGGAAACCTGGGACGTATTCTTTAAAAATAAAATAAAAGCATTGGATTAAACAAGGAAAGGAACGAAAAATATGTATTATATCGGAATCGATCTGGGAACCTCTGCTGTAAAACTTCTGCTTATGGAGGAATCTGGAAAAATCTGTAATATCGTATCAAAAGAATATCCGCTTTTCTTCCCTCATCCGGGATGGTCAGAGCAGAATCCTGAAGACTGGTTTACCCAGAGCATTGAGGGAATGAAGGAACTGACAAAAGATATTGACGGTAAAGAAGTTGCGGGAATCGGTTTTGGCGGACAGATGCACGGACTTGTAACTCTGGACGAAGACGATCAGGTGATCCGTCCTGCAATTCTCTGGAATGACGGACGTACCCAGGAGGAGACAGATTACCTGAACAATGTGATTGGTAAGGACAAGCTGTCAGCATATACGGCAAATATTGCCTTTGCAGGCTTTACAGCGCCTAAGATTCTGTGGATGAAAAAGAATGAGCCGGAGAAATTTGCCCGTGTTGCTAAGATCATGCTTCCCAAGGATTATCTTGCATACCGTTTAAGCGGCGCTTTCTGCACAGACGTTTCCGACGCTTCAGGAATGCTCCTTCTGGATGTAAAGAACCGCTGCTGGTCAAAAGAAATGATGGAGATCTGCGATGTAAAAGAAAGCCAGCTTCCAAAACTTTATGAGAGCTGGCAGGTAGTGGGAACTCTGAAAGAAGCCATTGCAGAAGAGCTTGGATTCGGAAGTAACGTAAAGGTTGTGGCAGGAGCAGGAGATAATGCGGCTGCAGCTGTGGGAACCGGAACGGTAGGCGACGGACAGTGCAATATTTCTCTTGGAACTTCAGGAACTATTTTTATTTCCAGTAAGGAGTTTGGCGTAGATGAAAACAATGCCCTTCATTCCTTCTGTCATGCAGACGGAAGCTATCATCTTATGGGCTGCATGTTAAGCGCCGCATCCTGCAATAAATGGTGGGCAGAGGAAATCCTTCAGACAAAGGATTTTGCAAAAGAACAGGCTCCTATTGAAAAACTTGGAGAAAACCGTGTATTCTTCCTTCCGTATCTGATGGGAGAGCGTTCTCCTCACAACAACCCGGATGCAAGAGGCGTGTTCTTTGGAATGTCCATGGATTCCACAAGAGCAGATATGACCCAGGCTGTTCTGGAAGGCGTAGCCTTTGGCCTTCGCGATTCTCTGGAAGTGGCAAGAAGCCTTGGAATCAAAATTGAGCGTACAAAGATCTGCGGAGGCGGAGCAAAGAGTCCGCTGTGGAAAAAGATCATTGCCAATGTTATGAATCTGAAGGTAGACGTGCTGGAGGTAGAAGAAGGTCCTTCTATGGGCGGAGCAATGCTGGCGGCAGTAGGCTGCGGAGCATACCCGGATGTAGAAACCATCGGTAAGAAGCTGGCTCATGTAGTAGATACTGTAGAGCCGGAACCAGAACTGGTTGCAAAATATGAAGAACGTTATCAGAAGTTCCGTAAGCTCTATCCTGCAATGAAAGAATTATTTTAAAAATCCAAAAAAATTTAAAAATACAGATCCCCCATTCGGAAAGAGGTGATTCCGAATGGGGGATCTTTTATTACTTATAGAGTATCTATGAGTGACCGTGATTAGAACAGACCTGTGATCTTTCCGGTTTCATCTACATCGATCTTCTCAGCAGCAGGTACTTTTGGAAGACCAGGCATAGTCATGATCTCGCCAGTAAGAGCTACGATAAAGCCTGCGCCTGCGGAAATCTTAAGGTTACGTACTGTTACCTCGAAATCCTTCGGAGCGCCAAGTTTTGTCTGATCGTCTGTCAGGCTGTACTGTGTTTTTGCAACGCAGATCGGGCAGTTGCCGAATCCAAGATCTTCAAGCTGTTTTGCCTGTTTCTGAGCGTTAGCTGTAAGAACAACTCTCTTACCGCCATAGATCTTCTGAACGATCTGGTTCAGTTTATCCTCGATGGAGCCTTCCAGTTCATAGGAATATGTGAAATCGTTAGGCTCTTCAACAAGACGGATAACTTCTTCTGCAAGTTTGATTCCGCCTTCGCCGCCTTTAGCCCATACTTCAGAAAGAGCTACGTTTACGCCCAGTTCCTTACATTTAGCCTCTACCAGGTCAAGCTCTGCCTTAGTATCGGTCGGGAATGCGTTGATAGCAACAATACAAGGAAGTTTGTATACGTTCTTGATGTTGTCTACATGTTTCAGAAGGTTCGGAAGACCTTTTTCAAGAGCTTCAAGGTTCTCGTTATTAAGGTCAGCCTTCGGAACGCCGCCGTTGTATTTCAAAGCACGTACAGTAGCAACGATAACAACTGCGTTTGGTTTCAGGCCAGCCATACGGCATTTTATATCCAGGAATTTCTCTGCACCAAGGTCAGCGCCGAATCCAGCCTCTGTGATAGCATAGTCAGAAAGTTTAAGAGCCATCTTAGTAGCTGTAACAGAGTTGCAGCCGTGAGCGATGTTTGCGAATGGTCCGCCGTGAACGATAGCCGGAACATGCTCAAGAGTCTGAACCAGGTTTGGTTTCAGAGCGTCTTTAAGAAGAGCTGTCATAGCGCCCTCAGCGTGAAGATCGCCAGCTGTAACAGGTTTCTGCTCGGAAACCTTGCCGTATGTATATCCAATGATGATTCTGGAAAGACGTTCTTTCAGGTCGTTGATATCGCTTGCAAGACAGAGAACTGCCATGATCTCGGAAGCAACAGTAATGTCATATCCATCTTCACGAGGCATACCGTTTGTCTTTCCGCCAAGGCCGTCTACTACGTTACGAAGCTGACGGTCGTTCATGTCTACACATCTTCTCCATGTGATCTTTCTTGGGTCGATGTTCAGAGCGTTGCCCTGGAAGATATGGTTGTCGATCATTGCTGCAAGAAGGTTGTTTGCTGCGCCGATTGCGTGGAAGTCGCCTGTAAAGTGAAGGTTGATGTCTTCCATAGGAACAACTTGTGCGTAGCCGCCGCCTGCTGCGCCGCCCTTAACGCCGAATACCGGTCCAAGGGACGGCTCACGAAGTGCAACCATAACGTTCTTGCCAAGTTTCTGCATACCGTCTGCAAGACCTACTGTAGTAGTTGTTTTTCCTTCGCCTGCAGGGGTAGGGTTGATAGCTGTAACAAGGATCAGCTTGCCGTTAGGTCTGTCTGATTCTTTCAGGAGGTTGTAGTCGATTTTTGCTTTGTACTTGCCGTACTGCTCCAGATACTTGTCGTCAATTCCTGCTTTTGCAGCAATTTCGGTAATTGGTTTCATTTCGCATTCCTGTGCGATTTCGATGTCACTCTTGAATCCCATAAGTTTTTCTCCTTTCATTATAAAACGGAAGCCCCTGGTAAAAAAAGGACAGTATCTGAAAGTGGATCAAATACTGCCCAGACGGTCGGCTTCAACTCTCTCTGATTCCCTTGTGGTTATCCACGTTTCCGTCAGTTGTCAGAGACGTTTTAAATTGATGATTGAATAGTATCATAATTGCGCGGTTTTGTCAATGGTTTGACAAAAAAATATCAAAGACTATGTTGCTTTTGAATAGTAAAGCGTCTGTTAAAGACTGTATTTTGTGGATAGTATACAGTAAAAGCGCCTGAAAATTACTGCCATTCTCCTGTATGCAGTCTGTCTATAAGACGTTGGATTATTGCGGAGCTTTCTTCTTCTGTGTAGTAGCAGGAAGTCTCCATATTTTCCATATAATCCTGAAAAGTAGCAAAGAAGCTGGATTCCAGGATCTGGAGGAGGACGATTTCCATTTCATTATTAATAAAAGAAATGCAGCACTGGCCGTTTCGTATATAAAGCCGCAGGTTGGCCGGAAGGTGGCCCAGGGGATGTTTCAGGATTCTGTAAGCGCCGTCCTGACAGCTGGAGAGAACTGCGTTAAGAAGCTGAAGTCTCTGATCTGGATTCAGCGGCGTATAAAACATTCTTGGAAATTCCTCAATAAGTCCGGTGCGGGCAAAATATTCGATACCTTCTTCTGTAAAATAAAGAATAAATTTACCAAGAAGGAGTTTGCGTCGGTTGTTGTCAAAGGATTTCAGTGCAGACTGAAGGATTTTTTCTCCATAAGGGATATCGTGATTAAAAATTTCATTCAGCAAAGAGGGTGTAAAAAAAGGAGTAAAGCAGGATTCAGGCTGTATACCAATAAAGAGATCCTGATCTGTGGTGTCCAGAAGTATGTCAAAGTAAGCGTCAGGTGATTCTGGAAAAAGGGGAGCGCAGGTGAACAGGGAAGAGCATTTGTCATAAAAACTGAGAAATTCCTTCCACAGAAGTTCTACGATTTCCAGGCTGTTATAAAGGATTCCTGATTTATATTCAGGGTCGCACATCAACGCTTGGTCTGAAGTGAGGATCAGGCAGGGGAACATATTAAAATTATGGTAATGGGACTGGATCTGGTCATAAAAGAACCGCGGTACGTAATCAAGGCCTGCCATATAAAGAGGAAATATTTTACGCAGGCAGCTTAAGTTATAAAGGTAATTCTGATCTGTAAAAGTGTCTTTTCCGGTGATGCAGAGCAGATGCTGGATTTTCAGAGAGCCGGAAGGCTTCAGACTGGAAAGCAGGCCGAAAAGAAAATCATAGTCCGGCTGCAGAAGAAGGGCGATCTTTCCAGATTTCTTCCCGGATTCGGTTAAAAGCATATGATGAAGGTGAGCGTTAAGCTGCTGGCGGGAGATAATGGTAGAAGCTGCCTGAGGACTTCTGCATGTTTCTTCGGAAATATGAAAATCCGGCTGATCAGGAATGGAAACAGATGCAGGAGAGGGAAAGTAAGAAATAAAATTTTCCACGCTTTTTCTCCGATAGTAGACGTCATGGCCTGTAAGGGTGATCTTCCAGGCTTCTTCAAAACGCTGGTATTCAACTGGCGTCAGGTGTAAAAAATCAGAGATTTTCTGGAAGAGTTCAGGAGTTGGAGGATTGCGTTTGCCGTTTATGATTTTGTACATGGTTGAACGGTCTGTTCCACAGTATTTTACAAGAGAAAAAACCTTGATTTCTTTTTCGCGGATATATTCACTTAGCATTTCTGAAAATATAGACATGATTTTATCCTTTCTTTGGTGCTTTCCTATAATATATCATGTTTTTTAAAAAAATTGTTTTGAAAAAGAAGAAAAAATGAATAAATTTTCTGCCCACAAATAATGCCACATATTGATAAACTATAAAAAGTTGATAAAATATATAAAAAAGAGAGAAACGCATACGGCGTGAATGAAAAAGAAAAATATTCCCCGCTCTTTCCGGAGGTCGTGAGACTGTCTGGATTGAGCGGGGAATTATTATGTAACAGGTAATCAGAAGAATTTTACAATATCTGAGGTTTCTTTTCGTTTGGGGCGTGCAGGTTCTTCAGCAGGAATGCCAACTGCGATAACTGCTGTGATGATTTCTTCTTCTGGAATAGACAGAAGATCTCGGATGCTGTCTGCGTCCCTAAGTCCGATGACCAGGGTTCCGTATCCCATATCCTGAGCTTTCAGGAGAAGAGTTGCGTTTTGAAGTCCAAGGTCGTAGCAGCCCCATCCGTTGCCAAGCTCGTTGTCAGGTGTGCCGTCTTTTTGGAAACCGGAACGGTTACGGACAAAGGTGGTAACAATAAGAGCGGCGTTCTGGGTTTTTAAGGCGTTGCCTTCTGGAAGGCAGGTGGAACGGAAGCGGCTGGTCATTTCTTCTGAGGTGAGGCAGTAGTAGCGGCCTGTCTGGGAATTTTTCCAGGAAGGGGCTTCCTGGGCAGCCCGGATCATTTCCATGAGATCTTCTCTGGAAACAGAGCCTTCAGCGCTGTATTTGCGTATGGATCTTCTTTTTTCAATCAGGTTTTGAAATTCCATGATAATCCTCCTTGCTGTAAATAAGATAGTATTATTATGGCATTGTTTTAGGCATATTGCAAAGAAAAATTTACTGCCTGCTAAAAAAGGAAAATATCAGACAATCTGCATAAAAGTATATATATTTTATTATGGAATACTGACAAAAGTAACAGAAACTATGAAAAAAGAATTGACGTACAGTATAAAAAATGGTAGTATACAAGTGTAAGGAAAACCTTTTCCTATTATGTGCAGGGAGAGAGAATATGGCTATAACAATCGAAGATATCGCAAGGGAGGCCGGAGTATCTATAGCTACGGTATCCAGAGTGATCAATAAGACCAAGCCTGTAAGCGCAGCGCTTCGGGAGAGAGTATATGAGGTAATTGAGAGGAATAATTTTAAGCCAAACAGTCTTGCACAGGGATTGATCACAAAGAAGACAAACACCATAGGAATTATTGTTCCAGATATCTCCAATGCAGTATTCGGCAAGCTGACAAAGGGTATTAATCATATTTTTGCAAAGCAGGGTTACACAGTGATCCTCTGTGAATCTCAGGGGCGGCTTGAAAACGAGTTGAAGCTTCTGGATGTTTTGGAGGAGAAACAGATAGAAGGGCTTCTTTTTGCAGGAGTGGATGTAAACCATACGCTTGTAAAGACTATGATGGAGAAGAGCTATCCTGTAGTGCTTATGACTCAGGAGGCATCTGAGGACGAGGGAGTTCTGAATACGGTGATACATAACAACGTGGAAGCTGTATATGATGCAGTGAAGTTTCTTATGGATAACGGACATACCAGAATCGCTTACCTGGGAGGACCCCAGAACGATTATTCTTCAGGAAAGAAGCGTCTTAAGGGCTACAGAAGAGCTCTTGAGGAAGTAGGGATTCCGGTGAGAGAGTCTTACATCGGTCAGGGAGAATTTTCATTTGCCTTTGGTTATGAAGGGATGAAAAGGATCTATGAAGAGAACAGCCGGCTTCCTACAGCTGTTGTGACAGGCAGTGATGTAATTGCAGTGGGAGCAATACAGTATTTGGATAATATGAAGGTGCGTGTTCCTGAGGATATCTCTGTGATTGGATTTGACGACTCGGAATTTGCTACTTATATCAGACCGGAGCTGTCGACAGTGCGTATTTCTTATTATGATGAAGGAGAGAAGGCGGCTATGATGCTGTCAAGGCTGATGAATGAAGAAAAGAATGTGCCAGTCATAGAATATGTTCCACATAAGATTATTCGCAGAAGTACTACCAGAAGTCTGGTATAAAAGAATAAGAATAACATAGAGCTGTGAAAACAGCTCTAACTTTAAAGAAAATAGGAAAGCGTTTTCTTGAGTGTTTGTATAAAATATACAAAGAAGAAAAGAAAAAATTGGTAAAAACTACTTCATAAATCCGTTAAAATAATATTTTTTTTGGAAAACAAGGTAAACGTTTTCCTGATATTTCCAAATGAGAACTTTTAGCTGTCCGGGACAGCATGAAAGAATATATGAAATGTAAAGAAAAAGGAGGAAATAATCATGACAACAAGACGATGGAAAAAGGCAACAACTATTCTGACCGCAGGGGTAATGGCAGGATCCGTTATGGCTCTTCCCACAAATGTAATGGCAGAGGAGAAACCAGTAACAATTACATTTTCTTTTGATCAGGGTGTGGGAGAACCGACCCAGAAAATTGTAGACGCATACAACGAGAGTCAGGACAAGGTTCAGGTAGAAACAGTAATTCTTCCGCAGGATGCCAATACGGTACATGATGATTTTGTAAACAAACTTGCTTCTGGTGATACCAGCGTAGATGTTATGGGACTTGATGTTACTTATATCAGTGAATTTGGTTCCGCAGGATGGCTGGCAGATCTGACAGACCTGGTAGATCCGTCTGTTACAGAAGGAATGCTGACAGGCCCTGTAGAGGGAGCTACTATTGACGGCAAGCTGGTTGCAATGCCATGGTTTACAAACTCCAGTGTTCTTTTCTATCGTTCCGACGTACTGGAAGAGCTTGGAGCAGAAGTTCCAACAACATGGGAAGGCTGGATGGAGCTTGCAGATAAGGCAGTGGGAATTAACGGCGTAGAATATGGAGCTGATTTCCAGGCAGCACAGTCAGAGGCGCTTGTATGTAACTGGGTAGAATATGTATGGAGCAACGGCGGAGATATTCTTGACAAGGACGGAAATCCGGTTGTAAATTCCGAAAACAACATCGAGGCAACTGAGATCATGAAAAAACTTGTTGACGAATATGCTCCAGAAGGAGTTACAACATATGCAGAAACAGAGAGCGAGCAGGTATTTAAAGAAGGTAAATGTCTCTTTATCCGCGACTGGTCCGGTTTCTGGAGCAGTGGACAGGACGAGGGATCCAAGGTAACAGGTAAGATTGCGGCAACAAAACTTCCTGTAGGTCCAAGCGGAACAGAATCACACACATGTCTTGGAGGACTTGATCTTGTGATCAATAATAACATTGATGACCAGCATAAGGAAGCAGCGGCAGATTTTATTTCCTATATGGCAAGCCCGGAAACTCAGAAAGAAATGACTCTGATCTCTTCTCAGCCACCGGTAGTAGAATCTGTATATACAGACGCTGAAATTTTGGAAGCAATTCCGTTCTATGAGGAGTTTGTTGACATTATCGCAACCGGAAAGTCAAGACCGCTTTCTCCGAAGTATGCAAAGGTTTCTGATGCGATCCAGAGAAATATCCATGAGGCTCTTGTAGGAGAGACAGAAGTAAAAGACGCTATTGAAGCTCTTCAGGGAGAACTGGAGGAATTAAACAAGTAATTGATAAAGCGCAGGCATGCTAGTACAACGAATACTAAGTAATTGCCATATTGACTTTACTAATTGTTCATCTGCATTGTTGGTGTCAATCGCCGTAGTTACCGCTACGTCTCATTCCTCCGCCTTGTATATGGAACGATTATTCTATGTCAATATAGCAGAAATTTAGTTTTCGTTGTACCGGTGGGAGTAACCTGCCGGACATGCCTGCGTGTTTTTGGGCAAGAAGGGAGAGAAATAATGAGAAAGGCAAAAAAAGGAAGGGGATCACTGGAAAAGACAGAAACAAGAGACGCATGGATCATGATGGCTCCGGCGCTTATCTGCCTGGCGGTAGTGGCAGTTTACCCTATACTTCGTACGTTCTGGCTGAGTCTCCATGAAATGGTTCTCACAGATCCCTTAAGCGGCTATCCGTTCATTGGATTTAAAAATTACGCGAAGATTTTTCAGGATTCCCGTGCGTTAGACGCAATTTTGTTTACTTTAAAGTTTACTGTGGTGACAGTATTTTTTGAATTACTGATCGGATTTTCGTCAGCCCTTATTATGAATCAGGGATTTAAGGCAAAAGGACTTGTACGTGCGGCTATTCTGATTCCCTGGGCTATTCCAACTTCTGTTTCCGCAATGATGTGGAAATTTATTTACAACGACCAGTATGGCCTTTTTAATGATATTTTGTGCAGAATAGGAGTGATCGACAGTTATAAGGCATGGCTTAGTACTGCTGATGGTTCTTTTATGGCGCTTGTGATCACAGATATCTGGAAGACGGCTCCTTATATGGCGCTTCTGATTCTTGCAGGTCTTCAGATGGTTCCAGATGAAATGTATGAAGCGGCAAAGATAGACGGTGCAAATGTAATACAAAGATTCCTCTATGTAACGCTGCCTACAGTAAAAACAACAGTTCTTGTTGCGCTTTTGTTCCGTACTCTGGACGCATTCCGTGTATTTGACCTGATATCTGTTATGACAGGCGGTGCAAATGGAACCGAAAGTATTTCTGTATATGCTTATAATAACCTGATGAAATTCCTTGATTTTGGTTACGGATCGTCCCTTGCAGTATTGATTTTTGTGGTTGTGTTTATCATCAGTATGATTTATATGAAGCTGATGGGCAACCGTCTGACAGAACTGTAGGAGGTGGACGTTTTGGAAAAAGCAGGAAAAATTGTAAAAAAAGCAGCATTTATCATATTTGTAGTGTTTTTTGTAGGAATTATTGTTCTTCCGTTTTTCTGGCAGTTTATGACTTCCATCAAGCCTCTGTCAGAGATCTCTGCAATCCCGGCAAAATGGATCCCAAGCAGCGTACACGGAGATTTTTATGTAAATGTATTTACCAAGCATCCTTTTGGAAGGTATCTTTTAAATAGTTTTATTGTGGCGCTGACCACAACGGCGCTCAGTATTCTGATCGGCGCGTCTGCAGCTTATGCCCTTGCCAGACTTCGCTTTAAAGGAAAAAAAATAATGCTTATGGCAATTTTAAGTATTTCCATGTTTCCTACCATAGCAACCTTAAGCCCGATCTATCTTCTTTTGAAGAACCTGAAGCTTTTGAATACCTATGCAGGTCTGATCCTTCCTTATATTACTTTTGCTCTGCCCCTGGCGATCTGGTTATTAACCAATTTCTTTGCGCAGCTTCCAAAAGGATTTGAGGAGGCTGCTGCCATTGACGGCTGTTCCAGAGGAAAGATCTTTTTTACCATTATGCTTCCGCTTATTAAACCTGCAACTTTTTCAGTAGCTTTGATCGTATTTATCAACGCATGGAATGAATATATTTATGCGCTGACCTTTATGACAAATGACAATATGAGAACTGTTCCTGTGGGAATTGCTCTTTTCCCAAGCAATTATGAGCTGCCATGGGGCGATATGGCGGCGGCTACAGTGGTAGTAACTGTTCCGCTAATCATCCTTGTACTGATTTTCCAGAAAAAGATCATTGCAGGCCTGACTACAGGCGGAGTAAAAGAATAACTGAACAAGAGGAGATATCACATGAAAAAAATAAAATTATCAGAAAATCTTTCTTTATCCCAGGTTGTAATGGGATGTATGAGAATTGCAGATTCCGGTCTTACAGAAGCTGAACTTTTAAGGCTGGTAGAAGAGTGCCTGGATATGGGAGTAACATCTATTGACCATGCTCCTGTATACGGCGGCTATACCTGCGAAAAAATTTTTGGCGACGCAGTGTTAAGAAAAAAACCAGAGCTTCGTGAAAAAATGGAACTGATCACCAAGGCGGGAATCGTCTGCCCTGGCCATTATGGAAATAAAACAATTTATTATAACAGCACAAAGGAGGAAATCCTGAAGGAAATGGACGAATCCCTGGAAAAACTGGGAACAGACCATGTAGACCTTCTTCTGATACACAGACCAGACCCGCTTGCAGATCCTGCAGAAACGGCAGACGCACTGGAAACAGTAGTAAAAGAAGGAAAAGCTCTGAATGTAGGTGTTTCTAATTTTATGCCTTCTCAGATTGCCATGCTCCAGAGTTATATGAGCATCCCCCTTGTGACAAATCAGATGGAACTTTCTGTTAAAAATACAGAAAACTTTTTTAACGGCGTTGTGGATGATGCTCTTACAAGAAAAATGCCTCTTATGGCATGGTCTCCTCTGGGCGGCGGAGACGTATTCAAAGGAACTGATGAAAAATTTGTACGTCTTCGTACCGTTCTTACTGCAGTGGCAGAGCAGTATCAGACAACCATGGATGCGGTTATGTACGCGTGGCTCTTCACCCATCCGGCAAAAATCGCAGCTCTTACAGGAACTATGAATGCAGACAGAATCCGTACGGCTGTCCACGCTTCTGATATTCAGCTTTCCTATGACGAATGGTATCAGATTCTGGAGGCATCCAGAGGCTTCTCCGTACCGTGATGTGGAAATAATAAGAATTAGGAGGGATTCTTGTGGATAAAATTCGTTTTGGACTGATTGGCTCCGGCTGGAGAGCTGAGTTTTATATCCGTATTGCAAAAGCTCTTCCAGAAAGATTTGACCTGGCAGCGGTTATGATCAGAGATCAGGAAAAGGGTAAGGCTTTTTCTGAAAAATTTGGAGTTGCTGTTGTAAACACTGTGGAAGAGCTATTGAAAAAAGAACCGGAGTTTCTCGTAGTTGCTATTAAGAGAGGATTTGTTACAGACAATCTTATTGAGTTGTTTCAAAAGGGAATCCCGGTACTTACAGAAACGCCTCCGGGAGAGGATCTGGAAGCTCTTCACAGATTATGGGACGCTTACAAAAAATATCAGCCTAAGGTACAGGTGGCAGAACAGTATTTTCTTCAGCCGTTATATGCTTCCTGGTATAAGGCCATCTGCGACGGCAAGATCGGGGAGGTACAGAATATCAATATCTCTTCCTTACACGGTTATCATGGAGCAAGTATGATCCGCATGATGCTGAACGCAGGATTCGGAAACTGCAGAATGTATGGAAAACGCTATTGGTATGACGTAACAGAAACATACGGACGCGACGGAATGGTCTTTGACGGAGAGGTTGTAAAATGTTCCAGAGACAGACTGACAATGGAATTTGACAATGGAAAAACAGCGTTCTTTGATTTTTCTGATCCGGCACAGTATCATTCGTTTATTCGTACAAGGCAGCTTACTATACAGGGAACGAGAGGCGAGATTGATGATCTTACAATCCGTTACCTTAATGAAAAAAATATTCCGGTAACACAGGAGCTTAACAGAATTGATCTTGGAGTTTATGGAAATCAGGAATGGTCACACTATGCAGTGATGCTTGGAGAGGAGTTTCTTTACCGTTCTCCTTTTGATAAGGCAAGATTTAACGATGATGAGATTGCAGTAGCTTCCTGTCTGGTGAAAATGCACGAATATGTAAACGGCAAGGAAGAATTTTATGGACTTGCAGACGCTTTGCAGGATATGTATCTCTGCCTGAAAATGGAAGAGGCATATAAAAATCCTGTCACTGTAATTGAAACAGAAAAACAGCCATGGGCTGAATAAAAAATAACCAAAAACGGCGGCGCGTCTTCCGGGAGAGGAATGTTACTCATGGGTGGGCGCGCTGCCAAATTGTTTTTTATAGGCGCGGGCAAAGGTGGTGTAATCTCTAAAACCGCTTTGAGCCGCTGCTTTCATTACCGGAAGTCCCTGACTGATCAGAGAGCGGGCAAGAAAAAGCCTTTTGTTTGTGATATAGCTGTGGATGGTATATCCGGTTTCCTCTTTGAATTTGCGCATCATATGGTAGCGGCTCAAAAAAAACTCTCCGGCAAGAAGATCAATGGAAAGGTCTTTTTCCAGATTGCGGTTAATATAATGAACCAGTTTTTCTACCTGAGAATCAGAAGAAAAAGATTTCTGGTCAGTAATATATTCCTTTTGCAGAAAGATTCTGTTGATATGTACCATAAGTTGAGTGAAAAGCGCGTTTTTTAAAAGATCGTCCCCAAATCTTTGCCCGGAAAGAGAAGTCTCCAGTTCATAGAGAATATCTTTTAACTGCTCCTGGAAATGAGAATCTAGTCGGATCAGGCTGTAGCTGCGGTCAGAGGCCTTCTGAAAGCAGGCGGTCAGCTCCTGGGGGGTAAGATCTGCCCGGATCCATAGCACCAGCCGTTCATAGGGGACGGAAAAATCAATTTCCGGCATGTGGATGGCTCCCCGGCTTACCAGAAGGATATCCCAGGGCTTTAGATGATAGGCTTTTCCTTCTATATGATAGGTGGCTTTTCCAGAAAGAAAAATAATGATTTTGTGAAAATCATGGTAATGATAAGTATATTCTTTTTTTATTTGGTCTTTTAGGTGAAACAGGCGGAAATCCTCTTTCAGGTAGCCTGTTTTTTCTGTTTCTGTCATTGGAAGCCTCCCTTTATTTAAAAGATATAGGTTATTTATAATATATAAAAGAGAATGAGAAATAGCAAGAGCATCTATGAAGAATAACCGTTACTGTGAACAGAGTGAACAGTAACGAATAACCGCACTTTTTGCAATATATAGGGCATTTTATCCTATATACATAGGAAAAATATTCGATATAATGATAGAAGAAGGCGAAATGAACGGCATTAGAAAGAGAGGATTTTTTAGATGGCAGACTGCATTACAATGATCAAATATCAGGGACTTGGAAATGATTATCTTGTAATAGATCCAAACAAGAACCGTGTACAGCTTCAGGGAAAAAAGGTTGCCCTGATGTGCCAGAGAGGTTTTGGACTGGGAGCAGACGGCGTTCTTTATGGTCCGGTGGAGATCAATGGAAAAATAGGCGTTCATATTTTTAACGCAGACGGCAGCGAATCTGCCATCAGTGGAAACGGAGTGCGTATTTTTGCCAAATATCTTATGGATCAGCAGTATGTAAAAGAAAAGAAATTCAGTATTGAAACTCTTTCCGGCCCTATTGAGGTGGAGTGCCTGAATAATCGTGCAACAGAATTTCGTGTAAATATGGGTAAGGCGTCTTTTGTGTCAAGGGAGATTCCTGTTACAGGAGAAAGCCGTGAGGTTGTAAATGAGGACTTTGTTTTCCATGGCAAGGATTATAAGGCAACCTGCCTTACCGTAGGAAATCCCCACTGTATTATTTTTATGGATAAGGTGGATGAGAAAACTGCCAGAGAACTTGGCCCTTATGTAGAAAATGCAGAAGAGTTTCCTGAAAGGATGAATCTCCAGATCTGCCGCAAGATCGACACAGGAAACCTGGATATCGAGATCTGGGAAAGAGGAAGCGGCTATACGAAGGCGTCTGGAACGGGAAGCTGTGCGGCGGCTGTGGCAGCGTACCGTCTTGGGATGGTAGAAAGCCGGGTGAATGTGAACCAGCCTGGAGGAATGATCCAGATCGATATCAGTGAGGATGGGGATATTTACATGACCGGAAGCGTAGGGTACGTTGCTGACATGAGAGTGGCAGAGAGCTTTTTCTCTTAAATATAAAATAAAATAACACACCGCTGCAGAACAGGGGACAGAAGTAATCCTTTGTGGCAGCGGTGTTTTTTGTATGATAAAATAAAACAAAAGGTTACCATATTTTTGTCTAAAACAGAATGAGGAGAAAACATTATGAATATTACTATGCTTGGAACAGGAAATGCAGCGGTTACAGAATGTTATAATACCTGCTTTGTACTTACAGAAGGGGAAAAACATCTGCTTGTAGACGGAGGTGGCGGAAATACTCTTTTATCCCAGTTAAAAAAGGCAGGTTTTGCATGGCAGGACATGAGGGAGATTTTTGTGACCCATAAGCATGTGGATCATCTTATAGGAATCCTGTGGATGATTCGTATGATCTGCCAGAATATCAGCCGCGGGAAATATGAAGGAGAGGCCTGGATCTATGGTCATGACGAGGTAATTGCTGTTCTGAAAAATATGGCGTATCAGCTTTTTTCTGAAAAGGAAACAAAGTATATTGATGACAGACTTCATATGGTTGTTGTAAAAGACGGTGAGGAACGTATTATCATGGGCAAAAAAATTACTTTTTTCGACATTGGTTCCACCAAAGCCAAACAGTATGGTTTTTGTATGGATATAGGAAAGGGAGAAAAGCTGACCTGCTGCGGAGACGAGCCTTATAATCCACGAGAGGAAAAGTACGCCAGAAACAGTAAGTGGCTTCTTCATGAGGCGTTCTGCCTTTTTGATCAGGCGGACAGATTCCGGCCCTATGAGAAACATCATTCTACTGCAAAGGACGCCGCATGTCTTGCAGAGGAACTGGGGGTAAAGAATCTGCTTCTTTATCATACAGAGGACAAGAACATAAAAAGAAGAAAAGAACTGTATACGGCAGAAGGAAAGAAATATTTCAGCGGAAATCTTTTTGTACCGGAGGATCTGGAAAGGATCGAGCTGTAAAAAATATAAAGGGAGGCTTTGCACCTGAGTTTGTGCATGGCTTCCCTTGCAGTTTTTTTTCAGATATGGTATGCTAGGAACACTTGATACATGCAGCTTTTATATAGAGGGAAAGGCTTTCCTTTTGAGGTTTCTGCATGATTTCAATAATATATAGAAAGAAGGTGAAGCTGTGGTTGAATTAGATCAGTTCAAGAGTATTCTTGCAACATACACAGAACCATTAGTGGAAGTGAGGGATTCACTTTGACCTGGCTAACAAAGAAAAGCGGGTTGAAGAATTAGAGCGCGAAATGGAAGCGCCGGATTTCTGGGACGACGCAGAGGCTTCTCAGAAAAAAATGAAAGAATTAAAAAGCATGAAGGACGATATGGAAACCTATCATAATCTGGTAAGCCAGATGGAGGATATGGAAACCATGATCGAGATGGGATATGAGGAGAATGATCCTGAGATCATTCCTGAAATCCAGGAAATGCTGGACGAGTTCTGCACAGATTTTGACAATATCCGTGTCAAAACCCTTCTGTCAGGAGAGTATGACAGCGAAAATGCCATCATCAAACTGAACGCCGGAGCAGGCGGTACAGAGGCATGCGACTGGTGCGGAATGCTGTACCGTATGTACAGCCGCTGGGTAGACCGCAAGGGCTTTAGTATGGAAGTCCTTGATTATCTGGACGGCGATGAGGCAGGCGTGAAATCTGTTACCTTCCAGGTAAACGGAGAAAATGCCTACGGTTATCTGAAGTCAGAAAAAGGCGTACACCGCCTTGTGCGTATTTCTCCCTTTAATGCAGCGGGCAAGCGCCAGACGTCATTTGTTTCCTGCGATGTTATGCCGGATATTAAGAAGGATCTGGATGTGGAGATCAACGATGAGGACATCCGTATTGATACCTATCGAAGCAGCGGCGCTGGAGGACAGCATATCAACAAGACTTCTTCGGCAATCCGTATCACCCATTTCCCAACAGGAATTGTGGTACAGTGTCAGAATGAACGTTCTCAGCATATGAATAAAGATAAGGCCATGCAGATGCTGAAGGCCAAACTCTATCTGCTGAAACAGCAGGAAGCAGAGGAGAAGCTTTCCGGTATCAGGGGCGAGGTAACAGACATTGGATGGGGAAACCAGATCCGTTCCTATGTTATGCAGCCGTATACAATGGTGAAGGATCACCGTACAAATGAAGAAACCGGAAATGTGGATGCAGTGATGGACGGCGGAATTGATCCGTTTATCAACGCATACCTGAAGTGGATTGCTCTTTCCAGAAAACCGGAACAGAATTAAGTCATCCATGCTCCCATAAACCTGATGCGCAGGAGGCAAAAAAGACTTGCAGACTGCGGGCAGGTGTGATAACATATCCCTCGTAGGAGAACAGGTGTCCTTATGAAACGGACACCCCTGCGAGGGATTTTCTTTTTATTTCAGTTGGAGAAGAAGAATCTGCTTCGCAGCAAGGACGCTGGAGCGTTCCTGAAGAGAAACAGGAGAGAGGACATGGAAAAGACAACAGAAAAAAACAAATATTACGTAGTAAAGGAACGGGCGGTTCCCGAGGTCCTTCTGAAGGTGGTAGAGGCCAAACGTCTTCTGGATTCCGCCAAGGTCCAGACTGTTCAGGAGGCTTCTGAACAGACTGGGATCAGCCGCAGTTCTTTTTATAAATATAAGGATGATATTTTTCCCTTTCATGATCAGGCTAGGGGAAAAACAATTACCTTCATTATACAAATGGATGACGAACCAGGACTTTTATCGGAAGTTCTTCAGACCATTGCAAGATACCATGGAAATATTTTGACGATCCATCAGAGTATTCCCATTAACGGTGTGGCTACCCTGACGCTCAGCGTGGATATCCTTCTGGGCCAGGGAGACGCAGAGGGCATGGTAGAATTTATTGAAAAAATTGACGGGATCCATTATCTGAAGATTCTTGGAAGAGAATAAGATAAAGGATCCGGCAGCTTTACAGAGGAGGAGAATATGGTAAACATAGCAGTATTAGGTTACGGTACAGTAGGAAGCGGCGTTGTTGAGGTAATCAACACAAATCATAAGAGCATTAATAAACGTGCCGGCGCAGACATTAATATCAAGTACGTTCTGGACCTCAGAGACTTTCCAGGAGATCCGGTGCAGGAGATTTTGGTACACGATTATGAAATCATTGCAAACGACCCGGAGGTAGACATTGTTGTTGAGGTAATGGGTGGAATTGAACCGGCTTATACTTTTGTAAAGAGAGCGCTGGAAGCAGGCAAAAGCGTCTGCACCTCCAATAAGGCTCTTGTTGCCAAACATGGCCCTGAGCTTATGGAGATTGCCAGAGAGAAGGACATCAACTTCCTTTTTGAGGCAAGCTGCGGAGGCGGTATTCCTATTATCCGCGCCTTAAATTCTTCTCTGACTGCAGACGAGATCGACGAGATTACCGGAATCCTTAACGGAACAACAAACTACATGCTGTATAAGATGAGTACAGAAGGCTGTGAGTTTGACACAGTTCTGAAAGAAGCCCAGGCGAAGGGATATGCAGAAGCAGATCCTACTGCCGATGTAGAAGGCTATGACGCCTGCAGAAAGATCGCGATTCTTTCCTCTCTTGCTTATGGTAAATTTTTGAATTATGAGGAGATTTACACAGAGGGTATCACAAAGATCACACCTGAGGATATGGCTTATGCTGCAGAACTTGGAATGACCATTAAACTTCTGGCTACCAGCCGTAAAGTGGGAGCAGATTCTTTTTACGCTATGGTCGCTCCCTTCCTTCTCAGTTCCAGAAGCCCTCTGTTCAGCGTAAACGATGTATTTAACGGCGTGTTTGTTCATGGAAACGTTCTTGGAGACGCCATGTTTTATGGAAGCGGCGCAGGTAAACTTCCAACAGCCAGCGCTGTAGTTGCCGATGTGGTAGACGAGGCGAAACACCTTCACAGAAATATTATGACAAACTGGACCAGCAGACCCCTTTATCTGATGGAAATGGACGATGTGTCAGGAAGATTTTTTGTGAGAGTAAAGGGAACTACAGTAGATCAGGTGGAAGAGGTTTTCGGTAAGGTAGAAATCGTAAATCTGAAAAAACTTCCAGGCGAATTTGCATTTATTACGCCAAATATGAAGCAGGGCGAGTATAAAGAAAAAGCAGCGAAGCTGAACGGAAATGTAGTTACCATGATTCGCGTAAAAGATTAATACCGGACAGTGAGGAGAACGTTATGAAATATGTAGTGGTTTTGGGAGACGGAATGGCAGACTGGCCGTTGGACAGCCTGAATGGAGAAACTCCGCTTTCCTGCGCCAAAACTCCCTGTATGGACCAGCTGGCAGAAGTTTCAGAGATTGGAACAGTTGCCACGATCCCGGAGGGAATGGCGCCGGGAAGCGATACTGCAAATCTTTCTGTGCTGGGATATGATCCAAGGAAATATTATACAGGAAGATCCCCTTTGGAGGCCCTGAGCATTGGCGTGGATATGAAGGACAGCGATGTGGTGTACCGCTGTAATCTTGTTGCGCTGACAGAAGAAGACGTGCCTTATGAGGAGCAGGTTATTCTGGATCACAGTTCCGGCGAGATCAGTACAGAGGAAGCGGCCATACTTTTTAAAGATGTGTGCCGTGAACTGGAAAATGAAAATTATCATTTCTATGTAGGAACCAGCTATCGCCACTGCCTTGTGTGGAATCAGGGGAAGGTTCTGGATATGACGCCGCCTCATGATGTGCTGACAAGGAAGATTGCTGATTATCTTCCAACAGACGAGACGCTTCTTTATATGCAGAAGAGAAGCTATGAGATTCTGAAAAACCATCCTTTAAATCAGAAAAGAAAAGAAAAAGGATTAAATCCTGCCAACAGCTTCTGGTTCTGGGGAGCAGGCACGAAACCGATTCTTACTTCTTTTGAGGAGATTTATCATAAGAAAGGCGTAATGATCTCAGCAGTAGATCTTCTGAAAGGCATTGCCGTAGGCGCTGAAATGGATCGTGTTATTGTAGATGGAGCTAATGGCGGACTTCACACGAATTATGAAGGAAAGGCACAGGCTGCAGTTGACGCACTGACAAAAAAGGGGTATGATTTTGCGTATATCCATGTGGAGGCTCCAGATGAAATGGGGCATCAGGGAAGTGCGGAGAGGAAGATCCAGTCTATTGAATACCTTGACCAGAGGCTGATCCGCCTGGTAAAAGAAGGACTGGATGCAGCAGGCGAAGAGTATCGTATGCTGATCCTTCCAGATCATCCCACCCCGATCCAGGTGCGTACCCATGTGGCGGATCCTGTCCCCTATCTTTTATATGACAGTACCGCGCCGGAAAAGCATGACTGGCATTATAATGAAAAGGAAGCGCAGAACAGCGGGATCAGAGTCAGTCATGGATGGGATATGATGAAATATCTTTTCGGAGGAAAAATATGTTAATTGTAAAAAAATTCGGAGGAACTTCTGTGGCGAACAAAGAGCGTATCTTTAATGTTGCCCGCAGATGTATCGAGGATTACAAAAAAGGGAATGACGTGGTTGTTGTACTTTCCGCAATGGGAAAGTATACGGATGAACTGATTTCCATGGCTGGCAATATTAATGAGAAGCCGCCGAAAAGAGAGATGGACATGCTGTTTACCATTGGAGAGCAGATGTCTGTAGCTCTTATGAGTATGGCAATGGACAGTCTGGGAGTTCCGGCTGTTTCCCTGAATGCTTTTCAGGTGGCTATGCACACCACAAGCGTTCACGGAAACGCGCGACTGAAACGCATTGATACAGAGCGTATCAAAAGAGAATTGGACAGCAGAAAGATCGTTGTTGTTACAGGTTTTCAGGGAATTAATAAATATGACGATTACACAACTCTGGGAAGAGGCGGATCCGACACAACGGCAGTTGCCCTGGCGGCTGCTCTTCATGCAGATGCCTGTGAGATCTATACGGATGTGGACGGCGTTTACACGGCAGATCCCCGTAAGGTTCCTACAGCCCGCAAGCTGAAAGAGATTACATATGATGAAATGCTGGATCTTGCCACCCTGGGAGCGGGAGTCCTTCACAACCGTTCTGTGGAAATGGCAAAGAAATACGGAGTGCCTCTTGTGGTGCGCTCCAGTCTGAATACAAGTGAGGGAACAGTTGTAAAGGAGGAAGTAACAGTGGAAAGAATGCTGATCAGCGGTGTGGCGCTGGATACAGAGGCAGTGAGAATCGCAGTTATCGGTCTGAAGGATATTCCGGGAATGGCCTTTAAACTTTTTGATGTTCTTGCAAAGAAAAATATTAACGTAGACGTTATCCTGCAGTCCATTGGCCGTGCAGGAACAAAGGATATTTCCTTTACCGTAGACGGAAAGGATCTTGACGATGCAGTTGCAGTTCTGGAAGAGCATCAGGCAAGACTGGGATATAAAGAGATCCATTCTGAGCGGAATATCGCCAAGCTGTCTATTGTAGGCGCTGGAATGATGAGTAATCCTGGAGTAGCTGCGAAAATGTTTGAGAGCCTTTACAATGAAGGGGTCAATATTAATATGATCTCCACCTCTGAGATCAGGGTAACAGTTCTGATCAACGAAAAAGACGGAATCCGTGCAATGAATGCAGTTCACGATGCCTTTAATCTGGCAGACTGACTCTCCTATAAAAAATAATAGAGTAAAAATCCCATTTCTGGAAAATTGCAGAGATGGGATTTTTTTGTGAAAAATACGCAAAAATACATAGAAAACTTACAATTATTCGTGTATAATATTGAAAAATGACCAATGGAGGGCGGAACTATGAAGAAAAAATACTTGGCCTTTTTAATTGCAGGATGTATGACCCTGGGAGTTCCTGGGACAGTTTTTGGAGCGGAAGCAGAATCGGCTCTGGCAGAAGCCCAGACAGCAGAAACAGCTCCGGCGGAAACAGCGGCGGACAGCGCGGCTTCGGAGGACGGTCTTGGCACAGATATTTATGGATTTAAGGTGGATTATAATGGAAATCTGATCTCCCTTCCCATGAGCTACAGCGACTTTACGGCAATGGGATGGACCTTAAGCAAAAATGACAGCGAAGATACCATGATTCCTACAGGTTCTTACGGAATGCTGACATTTAACCAGGGAGAAACAAGCGTTTACGCGGATGTGATCAATTTTGGCATTAATGAAATGCCTGCAAAGGACTGTCTGGTGGCAGGACTAAGCATTGATATGACATGGGGCGACACAGATCCGACAGCTACCCCTGTGAGGCTTCCGGGAGGGATTACCATGGGAGTTTCTAATGTGGAAGATATCAAAGCCGCATACGGAGAGCCAAGTGATACTTATGATTCCGACCTTTATACAAAACTGACCTATGAAAAAGACTCTTATCAGAGAGTGGAACTTAGTGTTTATAAGGAAGAAGGTACGCTCCTTCAGGTAGATATCAGGAATTTCCAGGAACCGGATAACTTTGACAGAGGAAGCGTCAGCACAGAGGTTCCTGATATTGTGGCAAATTATAAGGCGCCAACAGCCCTTGGCGGCGACTATATGGAACCGGCCGTAGAGTTTATGGGTGATCTTTACAGCCTTCCGGCTCCTGTTTCTGCATTTACTGCAAATGGCTGGGAAATGAAAGACGTGGCTGCAGACGCTTATCTGGAAGGCGGCGGTCTGGAGTTTATCGAAATGATGAAAGAAAACCAGACAGTACGTTTCTCTATTTATAACCTTACAGAAAACGCTACAGCTATAGAAAACGGCTTTGTAACAGAGCTTTCTTTCGGAAACTATGATCCTGAGATTTTGGGGCTTCATCTGTCAGAGGGAGTTACTCTTGGAGCAGACAAGGCGGAGCTGATCGCCAAAGCTACAGAGAGAGGATATCTGTACGAGGATGAAGACAATTACCTGACCATTTATCCTGACAAGGATTCCAAACTGGAACATAGAGTAGAATTTTGGTTCAACGAGGATGAAAGCACTACAAAGGTTGCAAGCATCACTGTTCGTCATGAGGAGCTTCCAGAACAATAAAATAATAATTCAAGGATTTTTTATACCGCCTGCCTGTGAAAACAGACAGGCGGTTTTGTGTCAGTCTTGAAAAAATCTATCGACACCTGAATAAAATCGTGCTAAAGTATCTAAATAGCAGAAGAAAGGTTGCTGTGAAGATGGCGAACAGCAACGAAGAAAGAGAGGAACAGATATGTGTGGTAACAGAAAATACTGGAAACTATGGGCAAAGGAATCATTGCGGGGAAAATGGGGTATGGCAATCCTTGGCATGATGGCGGCGCCTTTTATGAATACCATTGGAATTATGACGGCCAATAAGCTGTTTCCGGGAACTGGATTTCTTGCCTGGATCCTGGGAGAGGCGTTCCTTTTGATCATTTCCCTGCTGTCTATGATTGTAAGTACAGGATACAATTATATGCTTTTGAATATGGCCAGAGGACGTTCCTATGGGCCGGGAGATCTTATCTGCATGTTCAAAAAAGGCTCTGACGGCGTTCTTACAGCAGGACTTGTGATGGCTCTCATCGACACTCTTGTTATGGTTCCTTTTTACTATCTGATCAATATGACAGAGCCATCGGGAGGAACGGCAGAGGCTCTTGCCGCATGGATGCAGCCGGTAATGATAGCCATGCTTGCAGGAACGGCAGTGGGCGTGTTGGTGAAACTGCCTTTTTCTATGGCGTTTTATCTTCTTGCAGATGATCCCCAGAAAAAAGGCATTCAGGCATTAAAAGAAAGCGTAAGCCTTATGAAGGGGCATATGATTCAATTTTTTGTTCTGCAGCTTAGCTTCGTGCCGCTGATGATCCTGTCGTTTATCACTTTTTATATCGGTCTTTTATGGATCATGCCGTATATGTATGCGTCTCTGACTGCTTTTTATATGGATGTGACAGGCGAGATGGCAGAAAGAAACAGAAAGCATACCCAGGAAATGACACATTGGACAGCTGAAACCCTGGACGGAATGCAGGATAATGAAGAAAGGTTTCCAGGCATTGATACGTTGGAAAACCGGGAAACCCTGTCAGAAAAAAGGACAGAGGACGATTATGATTCAGAGGCATAAGCCCTGAAATCTTTTTGAACAAAATAAGACGGAAAAGAAACAACTGGAGGAAAAAATGGATATTATTCACGTAATTACAAGGGAACTTAATGTAGAAAAATGGCAGGTGGAGGCTGCGGTGAAGCTGATTGACGAGGGTTGCACCATTCCTTTTATTTCCCGTTATCGTAAAGAGGCTACAGGTTCGTTAAACGATGAACAGCTCCGTTCACTTCACGAAAGACTTCTTTATCTGAGAAACCTGGAAGACAAGAAAAAACAGGTTCTTGGAAGTATTGAAGAGCAAGGCAAGCTGACAGAGGAGCTGAAAAAGCAGATTTTGGAAGCGCAGACTCTGGTGGTAGTAGAGGATCTGTATCGTCCTTATCGTCCGAAGCGTCGCACCCGGGCGATCATTGCCAAGGAAAAAGGTCTGGAGCCGCTGGCAAATATCCTGATGCTTCAGATGACAGACAAAACGCCGGAAGAAGAGGCTTTGGCATATGTTTCTGAAGAAAAAGGTGTAGCAGATGTAAAAGCAGCTCTGGACGGAGCTGGAGATATTCTTGCAGAGAGTATTTCCGATGAAGCAGATTACAGAATTTATATCCGTAAGCTGACGATCCAGAAGGGGACTGTGGCATCTTCCGCCCGGACACCGGAAGAAACCTCTGTATACGAGATGTATTACGAGTTTGAAGAGCCCATAAAGAAACTGGCAGGACACCGCATTCTTGCTCTGAACCGCGGCGAAAAGGAAAAAATCCTTACTGTAAAGATCAATGCCCCTGAGGAAGAGATTCTGACATGGCTGACACGCCAGGTGATTACAAGGGATAATCCCAATACTACCCCTGTTCTTAAGGCTGCGGTGGAGGACAGCTACAAGCGTCTGATCGCTCCGGCCATTGAGCGCGAGATCCGTAGCGAGCTTACAGAAAAGGCAGAAGACGGAGCTATCCACGTATTTGGAAAGAATCTGGAACAGCTTCTTATGCAGCCTCCAATTGTAGGTAAGGTAGTTCTTGGATGGGACCCGGCTTTCCGTACAGGATGTAAATTGGCTGTTGTGGATCCTACAGGAAAGGTTTTGGACACTACAGTTATTTACCCTACAGCTCCTACCTCAGACGCGAAGATCCGCGCAGCAAAGGAAACACTGAAAAAGCTGATAAAGAAATATAATATTTCCCTGATCTCTCTTGGAAACGGTACGGCGTCCAGGGAGTCAGAACAGATCATTGTAGAGCTTCTGAAAGAAATTCCAGAGCAGGTATCTTATGTGATCACAAATGAAGCGGGAGCTTCTGTTTATTCTGCAAGCAAGCTGGCTACAGAAGAGTTTCCTAATTTTGACGTAGGACAGAGAAGCGCTGCTTCCATTGCAAGACGTCTTCAGGATCCCCTTGCTGAACTGGTAAAGATCGATCCAAAATCCATCGGCGTAGGCCAGTATCAGCATGATATGAACCAGAAAAAGCTTGGAGAAGCCCTGGGAGGCGTTGTGGAGGACTGCGTAAATAAGGTGGGCGTTGACCTGAATACAGCCTCTGCTTCTCTTCTGGAATATATTTCCGGCATCAGTAAGGCCATTGCCAAGAATATTGTAGCTTACCGTGAGGAAAACGGCCGTTTTGAAAGCAGAAAAGAGCTTTTGAAGGTAGCCAAGCTGGGACCGAAAGCATTTGAACAGTGCGCGGGATTTGCGCGGATCACAGGCGGAAAAAATCCTCTGGACGCAACAAGCGTACACCCGGAAAGCTATGAGGCTGCGCAGAAACTTCTGGAAAGTATGGGATATACTTTGGAGGATATTACAGGGGGAAGGCTTACTGGAATTTCCCGTAAGATCAGAGATTATAAGAAACTTTCTAGGGAGCTTGGAGTTGGAGAGATCACTCTTCGGGATATTGTAAAAGAACTGGAAAAACCGGCCCGTGATCCAAGAGATGAAATGCCAAGACCTGTGCTTCGTACAGATGTGCTGGACATGAAAGACCTGAAAGAAGGAATGATCCTGAAAGGAACAGTTCGTAATGTAATTGATTTTGGAGCTTTTGTGGATATCGGCGTTCATCAGGACGGATTAGTTCATATTTCGGAGATCAGTGAAAAATATATCAAGCATCCTCTTGAGGCAGTAAGCGTAGGAGATGTGGTAGATGTGAGAGTTCTGGGCGTCGATCTGAAGAAAAAACGTATCAGCCTTTCTATGAAAGGGATCAAATAAGATAAAAACAAAAAGAGAGCTGCTGTTCCAATACTGATTTTGGAGCAGCAGCTTATTGTCTTTTATCCTAACAGTGCAGCGTCATTGGAAAATTCCTGTCCGCTTGCTTTTTCAAATTGATCCAGAAGATTTCTGACAGTCAGTTTTTTCTTTTCTTCGCCCTCAATATCCAGAATGATTTTGCCCTCCATCATCATGATCAGGCGGTTTCCGTGGTTAATGGCGTCCTGCATATTGTGAGTGATCATCATAGTAGTAAGATGATCCCGGTTGACGATCATGTCCGTGATCTCCAGAACCTTTGCCGCTGTCTTGGGGTCAAGGGCAGCCGTATGCTCGTCAAGGAGAAGAAGCTTCGGTTTTTTCAGGGTAGCCATAAGGAGGGTAAGGGCCTGCCTCTGGCCTCCGGAGAGAAGACCAACCTTGGAAGTGAGACGGTTTTCAAGCCCCAGATCAAGAACTTTCAGAAGTTCTTTGTATTCCTCTCGCTCTTTGTGTGTGATTCCTTGAAGAAGAGAACGGCGTTTGCCTCTTCTTTTGGCAAGGGCGAGATTTTCTTCAATTCCCATAGTCGCTGCAGTTCCTGTCATGGGATCCTGGAAGACCCGGCCAAGATATGCGGCTCTTTTGTGTTCGGAAAGTTTGGTTACGTCAGTACCGTCAATAAGGATCTGTCCTTCGTCTACCATCCAGGTTCCTGCAACTGCATTCAGCATTGTGGATTTTCCGGCTCCGTTTCCTCCGATCACAGTTACGAAATCCCCTTCCTTCAGAGTAAGAGAAAGACCGTTTAAGGCTACCTTTTCATTGATAGTTCCAGGATTGAAGGTTTTATATATATTTTTCAGCTCAAGCATTTGTATTACCTCCGCGTTTTGTGGGTTTTGCAAAATATTTTGCTTTCCAGTAAGGAACCGCCAGGAAGACAGCTACCACAAGTGCGGACAGCAGCTTCAGAAGGTCAGTGTCGATTCCCATCCAGATAACCGCCTGAAGGACCAGGTAGTAGAGAATAGAACCAAGGGCCACGCTGAACAGGCGGAGAGCAAAATTGCGGAAGATCTTTCCGAAAATAGCTTCGCCGATAATGACAGCCGCAAGTCCGATAACAATAGCGCCCCGTCCCATATTTACGTCTGCAAATCCCTGATACTGAGCCAGAAGAGAACTGGAAAGAGCTACAAGGCCGTTGGAGATCATAAGTCCAAGAACCTTGCTAAATTCCGTGTTGATTCCCTGGGCTCTTGACATATGTGGATTACAGCCTGTGGCACGTAAGGAGCAGCCGATCTCTGTTCCAAAGAACCAGTAGAGAATGGCGATCAGCACTATGATGAAAACAGCTACAATAAGAATGGTATTCTGGCTGAGGGGTACGTTTTTTACGTTTCTCAGGGAAACAAGAAGATCGTATTTGGAAGCGTTTACCGCCTGGTTCGCCTTACCCATGATCTTCAGGTTGACAGAATAAAGGCCCAGCTGTGTCAGGATTCCGGCAAGGATAGCCGGGATTCCCATTACTGTGTGAAAGATTCCGGTTGCAAGTCCGGCAAGCATACCGGCTCCTGTAGCGGCAAGCATGGATACCCATATGTTATGGCCGCTCATCAGCATCATGATACAGACTGCGCCTCCGGTACACATAGTACCGTCGACAGTCAGGTCAGCCACATCCAGGATGCGGAAGGTGAGATATACGCCGATTGCCATAATTCCCCAGATCAGTCCCTGGGCAGCGGCTCCCGGCAGCGCATTGATCAAATTCATAATATCCATTGGGATTCCTCCTGATTAATACCTAAGCCAGCAGAAAAATCTGCGTCTGGATTTTTCTGCTGGCCTTGTGTCATACAATCTTTGTATTTGTTTATATTTTTCTTTTATATTTTTATGCTGAAAGTTCTGTTATTCTGCTTCAATAGCTTCATAATCATCCGGAATCTCAACGCCCAGTTCTTCACAGATTTCCGGATTATATTTCTTGGTGAAAGTAGGCGCATATTCTATAGGCATGTCTTTGATATCTGCCTCACCCTTCAGAACCTTCACTGCCATTTTTCCGGTGGCAACGCCAAGGTCATAGTAGCTGATAGAAAGTGTGGCAACGCCACAGCCGCTGCAGATTCCTTCTTCTCCTGCAATTACCGGAACTTTTTCCGGAAGGCAGATATTGTTGATGATCTCCGAGTTGGATGCTGCCGTATTATCGGTAGGAACATAGATCACGTCGCTTTCGGATGCTGCTGTAGTGGCAACAGAGGAAAGGTCGTTAGAATCTGCAAAGGCATAATATTCGCAGGTGTAACCAAGCTCTTCAAGTTCTGCCTTTACCGTATCTACCTGATATTGGGAGTTGGGCTCTGCGGAGCAGTAAAGAAGACCTACGTTCTTGGCGTCTGGAAACAGCTCGTTTAACATGGCTGCCTGCTGATCCAGGGGAGCCAGGTCGGAAGTACCGGAAACGTTCGTGCCTACTGTTCCGTTAAAATCGTCAAGATCAAGGGCAACGCCGTATTCGGTAACTGCAGTTCCGAGAACAGGAATATCTGCTGTTCCAGAAGCTGCGGCCTGAAGGGCTGCAGTGGCATTGGCAAGAATTAAATCAGTATCATTGGAAACAAAGCTGTTGATGATAGTGGCGCAGGTATTGGAGTCACCCTGTGCATTCTGCTCGTCAAAAGTAACCTTGTCTCCAAATTCTTCTGTAAGGGCATCCTTAAAGCCTTCGGTTGCCGCGTCCAGAGCCACATGCTGCACAAGCTGACAAATACCTACATTATAAGTATCATCTGCGGCAAAAACCTGAATGCTGCCCAGTCCTGCAAGCATTGCAGCAGAAAGAGTGACTGCCAAAATCTTTTTTTTCATATTCTGTATCCTCCTCTTAAATCTTATTTCTCTCATAATAATCCCCGGTCAGAAGCGAAGCGTTTGCTTTCACATATGACTTTTACAGTATAATGCTTTAACGCCGCAAAGTCAAGAAGTATATAGGATTATTTTTGAAGGAAAACACACATAAAATAAGGTCTTAAAAAAAATTTGAAGACCAAACAAAAAGTGCGAATTTTCTGATTCCATTGACAATTTATGCAAATTTAGATATGATTAAGATAGTTGCAGAGAGGCGTGACCGGTAGTGTTGTGCCTCTTTATGTTTCACTAAGAATGGAGGTAAACAGCATGAAAAAAGTATTAGCAGTTGGTCTTGCAGCAGCAATGGCAGTATCTATGACTGCGCCTGTTTATGCAAGCGAGGGAGAAGGAGTTGCTAAGGAAGACCTTAAGGTCGGTATTATTTATATCGGCGATGAGAACGAGGGTTACAGCGCAGCTCATATGGCAGGTATCGACGAGATGGTAGAGACTCTTGGACTTGAGGAATCACAGGTTATTGAGAAAACTCTGATCGGCGAGAACGAGGCATGTTATGACGCGGCAGCGGACCTGGCAGACCAGGGATGCCAGATTGTATTTGCAAACAGCTTCGGCCATGAAACTTATATTCTTGAGGCAGCAGGCGAGTACCCGGAGGTTCAGTTCTGCCATGCAACAGGAACTCAGGCAAAGGCAAGCGGCCTTGAGAACATGCACAACTATTTCACAAATATTTATGAATCCCGCTATGTATCCGGTGTGGTTGCAGGTCTGAAGCTCAATGAGATGATTGAGGCCGGCGAGATCACAGAGGATAAGGCAAAAATGGGTTATGTAGGCGCTTTCCCATACGCAGAGGTTATTTCTGGATATACATCCTTCTACCTTGGCGCAAAGAGCGTATGCCCGTCCGTTACAATGGAAGTAAAATACACAAACAGCTGGGCAAGCTTTGACCTGGAAAAAGAATGTGCAGATGCTCTGATCTCTGACGGCTGTGTTCTGATCAGCCAGCATGCAGATACAACAGGCGCTCCTACTGCATGTGAGGCAGCAGGCGTTCCATGCGTAGGCTACAATATCGACATGACTTCCGTAGCTCCGAATACTGCTCTTACATCTGCTTCCATTAACTGGGGCGTATATTATACATACGCAGTGCAGTCCATCATTGACGGAACACCTATCGACGTTGACTGGTGCAAGGGATTTGCAGACGGCGCAGACAGACTTACAGCACTTAACGAGAAGGCAGTAGCAGAAGGAACCGAAGAAAAAGTAAAAGAAGTAGAGGACGCTATTATCGACGGTTCTCTCCATGTATTTGATACTTCTACATTTACAGTTGACGGCGAAGAAGTTACCACCTACGAAAAAGACGGAACAGAGTATGTATCTGACGGATATTTCCATGAGTCTGAATACGCTTCAGCACCGGCATTTGATCTTGCCATTGATGGAATTACCTCTATCGTAGAATAATGCTTATAAAAGGCGGGGCTGCTGGTCAGCAGCTCTGCTTTTTTGTATAATGGAGTTTTTATTCCATTACTCAAAAAAGCAGAGCAATCTGTATATAAAAATAGAAATCACAGGTATTACATAAAAGGAGGGAACAGAAGTGGGAGAGAATTACGCTCTTGAGCTGAAACAGATTACCAAGCGGTTTGGTTCTGTTCTGGCAAATGATCACGTAGATTTAACTCTGAAAAAATCAGAGATTCTCGCGATTCTGGGAGAAAACGGAAGTGGAAAAACCACTTTGATGAATATGATCTATGGTATTTACTATCCAGATGAGGGACATATTTTTGTAAATGGAAAAGAAGTGTCAATCCGTTCGCCAAAGGATTCTCATGGACTTGGGATCGGTATGGTCCATCAGCATTTTAAGCTGGTAGACGTTCTGACAGCGGCAGAAAACATTATTTTGGGACTACCGGGCAAAGCAATGCTGAATATGAAAAAAATAACGGCAGAGATTCAGGCCCTTGTAAATAAATACGGCTTTGACCTGGATCTTTCCCAGAAGATCTACGAAATGTCCGTTTCCCAGAAGCAGACAGTAGAGATCGTCAAGATGCTGTACCGGGGCGCCAGGATACTGATCTTGGACGAGCCTACGGCAGTTCTGACGCCTCAAGAGGCGGACCGGCTTTTTGATATTTTAAGAAATATGAGGGACGACGGCTGTTCCATTATTATCATTACCCATAAGCTGCAGGAAGTGCTTGCCCTTTCCGACCGGGTGGCGATCCTTAGAAAGGGTCGGTATATTGATACAGTAGAGACTGCGGGAGCAAACGTGCAGAGCCTTTCTGAAATGATGGTAGGCGCTAAGGTTGATCTTGATATTGAGCGTCCGAAGCCTATCAATATGAAAAAACGCCTGGAGATCCAGGGGCTTACCTGCAAAGATAAAGAAGGGATCAAAACTCTGGATGATGTGGATCTTGTAGTAAACAGCGGCGAGGTCCTTGGTATAGCCGGAATTTCCGGAAGCGGACAGAAGGAACTTCTGGAAGCGATCGCAGGACTCCAGCCTACAGAAAGCGGAACCATCCAGTTTGTGGATGAAGACGGTTCTGTAAAAGATCTTGCTAAAATGGACTCTGTAGAAATCCAGGATCTAGGAGTAAGCCTTGCTTTTGTACCTGAGGACCGTATTGGTATGGGACTTGTAGGCGATATGGATATGACAGATAATATGATGCTTCGAAGTTATCATAATGGAAAAGGCGGACTTCTTGACAGAAGAGGACCGAGACAGCTTGCTACTTCTATTAAGGATCAGCTTGAGATCATGACTCCAAGTATTTCTGCTCCTGTGCGTCAGATGTCAGGAGGAAACGTTCAGAAGGTTCTGGTAGGACGTGAGATCGCCCAGCATCCAAAGATCCTGATGGTAGCATATCCTACAAGAGGAATTGATATCAACTCCTCCCATACGATCTATAAACTTTTGAACGAGCAGAAAAAAAACGGTGTGGCAGTTATCTGTGTGATTGAAGATCTGGACGTGCTTCTTGCCCTTTGCGACAGGATCGCTGTTCTCTGCGGAGGAAAGATCAGCGGAGTAGTAAACGGCCAGACAGCCACAAAGGAAGGAATCGGACTTCTGATGACAAAGCATGAAAAAGGAGGGGAACAGTCATGAATAAAGAACCTTTCTTAAAAATGTCCAAGCGTGAAAAAATCAGCTGGCAGAAACGGCTTATTATCCGTTTTATTGCTCTGATCCTTGCGCTTCTGGCATGTGCGGGAGTGATCTTCCTTCTGGTAAGGATGAATCCTTTTGACGTATATAAGGCAATCTGGGACGGCGCTCTTGGTTCTGAGAGACGTATATGGATCACCATACGAGATACCATGGTGCTTCTGTGTATCGCCATCGGTCTTGCCCCTGCTTTTAAAATGCGTTTCTGGAATATCGGCGCAGAAGGTCAGATCCTTATTGGCGGCGCCTGTGCGGCAGCAGTTATGATCTATGCAGGAGACAGCATGTCCCCGGCGCTCCTTCTGATCGTGATGTTTGTCTGCTCTGCCCTGGGCGGTATGATATGGGGAATGATCCCGGCTGTGTTTAAAGCACACTGGAATACAAACGAAACTTTGTTTACTTTGATGCTGAATTATGTGGCAATGCAGATCGTTACTTTCTGTATTGTATTCTGGGAGAACCCCAAAGGCTCCAACACAGTAGGAATTATCAACCAGAGCACTCAGGCCGGATGGCTTCCTGAACTGTTCGGACAAAAATATGGTTGGAACGTTCTGATCGTTCTTGTATTTACTGTAGTTATGTTTATTTACCTCAAATATAGTAAACAGGGATATGAGATTGCGGTAGTAGGAGAGAGTGAGAATACAGCCAGATATGCGGGAATCCGTGTAAAACGTGTTATTATCCGTACCATGGCAATTTCCGGCGCGATCTGCGGTGTTGCAGGTTTTGTTATTGTCAGCGGCGCAAGCCATACAATTTCCACAGCTACGGCAGACGGAAGAGGATTTACAGCTATTATTGTTGCCTGGCTTTCTAAATTCAATACCTTTATCATGGTTGCAGTATCTTTTGGTATTGTATTTATGCAGCAGGGAGCAGTACAGATCGCAACACAGTACGGATTGAACGAAAACGCTTCTGACGTTATTCTGGGTATCATTCTGTTTTTCCTGATCGGAGCGGAGTTCTTTATTAATTATAAGGTTGAGCGTACAAAAAAATAGGAGGAAGATGCAATGAGTGTACTGATTATTTTTATTCAAAAAGCCATAGTCCAGGGCATCTGCATTCTTTATGGTGCGCTTGGCGAGATTATGACAGAAAAATCTGGAAACCTGAACCTTGGAATACCTGGAATCATGTATATGGGCGGAATTTCCGGCCTTATGGGAGCCTTCTTTTATGAAAAAGACAACCCTAATCCCAATGCCCTGGCGGGAGTTCTGATCTCCCTTTCCTGTGCGTTTATCGTAGCGGCTTTGGGAGGCCTGATCTACAGTATTCTTACAATCACTCTCAGAGTAAACCAGAACGTAACAGGACTTGCCCTGACAATTTTTGGAACAGGATTTGGAAACTTTTTTGGAGGTTCTATCTCCAAGCTTGCCGGAGGTGTGGGGCAGATTTCTGTTAAGGTAACGGGAAGCGCTTACACAGCCAAGATTCCTGGTTTATCTAAAATTCCGGTAATTGGAGAATTGTTTTTTAGCTATGGATTTATGACATATCTCTGTATTATTGCGGCAGTGTTGCTTTCGGTTTTTCTGTTTAAAACAAGATTTGGTCTGAACCTTCGGGCAATCGGAGAGAATCCGGGAACTGCAGATGCAGCGGGAATCAATGTAACAAGATATAAATATCTTTCCACCTGTATCGGAGCAGGTCTTGCAGGACTTGGCGGACTTTACTTTGTTATGGAGTATTCCGGCGGAACATGGACAGACAACGGATTCGGCGACAGAGGATGGCTGGCGGTAGCCCTTGTTATCTTTGCCCTTTGGAAACCGCTGAACGCTATCTGGGGAGCTTTCCTTTTTGGCGCTCTTTATATTCTGTACCTTTATATTCCGGGACTTGGAAGAAGTATGCAGGAAGTATTTAAGGCTCTGCCTTATGTGGTGACGATCATAGTTCTTGTATTTACCAGCTTCCGTAAGAAGAAGGAGCATCAGCCTCCGGCCGGACTTGGAATCCCGTACTTCAGAGAAGAGCGATAAAAAATGATTGCAAAGAAACAGATGCAGCAGTATAATAAAATATACAAAAGAAAATTCTTCGGGGCAGGGTGACTGTGATCCTATTGATATGGAGAATGGAATTCCCTACCGGCGGTATAGTCCGCGACCCGCCTTGTGCGGCTGATCTGGTGACCGGAAGCATCCGGAATTCCAGAACCGACAGTAAAGTCTGGATGAGAGAAGAACACGCTTGATATCTACGTGCTCAGTACCCCGGGAAGTGATTCCCGGGGTTTTTGTATTCCGAAAGGAATTTTCTTAAATGGCAGAAGCCAAAAAGAAAAGGAGAGATGAAGCTATGAGCGAGCAGGTACTTAGAAACAGGAATATTATGGAGAGAAGCCGGACAAGGACGATTACCCAGGTTGCTATGCTGGGAGCTGTTGCGGGAGTTCTGATGAATTTTGAATTTCCCATCCCTTTTTTGGCGCCGGCTTTTTATCAGCTTGATTTTTCAGAGATTCCGGTACTGGTGGGAAGTTTTGCCATGGGACCTCTTGCAGGCGTTATGATCGAGCTGGTTAAGATCCTGGTACATCTGGTAACAAAAGGAACCATAACAGCAGGCGTAGGCGATATAGCCAACTTTATTTTTGGATGCGCCTTTGTAGTTCCGGCAGGTATGATTTACCGTTTCCACCATATCAAAAGCCGCAGACATGCAGTAGAGGGAATGGCAGTGGGAACCATACTTACTACAGCGGCAGCCTGCCTTATGAACGCCTTTGTTCTTCTTCCAGCTTACGGCAAGGCTTTTGGAATGCCTATAGAGGCCTTTATTGAAATGGGGAATGCAGTGAATCCATCTGTAAACGGTCTTCTGGGATTTGTGGCAATGATCATTGTGCCTTTTAATCTTTTTAAATATACTCTGACCTCTGTGATCGTATTTTTTATTTATAAGAGGATCCGCGTGGTGTTAAAAGGCGACTGATAAATAACAGGCTGAAACAAAAAGAAAACAATCAGGGCAGGGGCTTTGGTTGTTTTCTTTTTGGAGAAAATAATATAGAGGTAAATGTACATGATCAAAGACAGAATAAAAAAAGCGTATTTTCACCTTCCTGGTTTGTTTGAGTTTTATGAACTGTATCGAGTTTTTCTGCCGTTATTTTGTGAGCATAGAGAATACTTTTATGACTGGTGTGAAATAGGCTCTGTATACGGAGCTCCTTCAGACTGTATCTGGGGAGGAGGCCGTGTAGAAGAAGGATATGAAGATCCCTGCAAGGTTCTGGAACTGATGGAGAAATATGAAATTTCTGCCCGGCTGACATTCAGCAATTCTCTGATTCGGGAGGAGCATCTTGAGGACAGGAGATGTAATGCTCTTTGTTCTTTATTTGAAAACAGACTGAAAAAACAAAACGGTGTGATCATTCATTCGGATCTGCTTTTAAATCACATAAAAAGAAATTATCCGGGACTTTATTTTGTCTCCTCCACCACAAAGGTACTGACAGATTTTTCGCAGTTTATGGGCGAGGTGAACAGAGATGAGTTTCTTTATGTTGTACCGGATTTTCGTCTCAATAAGGCTTTTGACAAATGGAAAACCCTGTCACAGAGCCAGAAAGACAAGGTGGAATTTCTATGTAATGAATGCTGCTGGTTTGGATGCAGGGACAGAAAAAGCTGCTATGAGACTGTCAGCCGCAAAAACCTGGGAGAGGACTGCCCGGAGCATCATTGCGCGGCTCCTGACGCCAGTTATGGTTATCGTTTTTCAAAGGCCATGGAAAATCCGGGATTTATCAGCGTCGAAGAGCTGAAAAACGTTTATCTTCCAATGGGATTTTCTAATTTTAAAATAGAAGGACGGGGACTTGGCAGCGCCCTGATCCTGGAATTTCTGTTGTATTATATGACAAAACCAGAATATCATATCCATGTCAGGGAAGAGATTTACCTGGATAATATGCTGGATCTGTTTTAGAAATTTTATGAAAACGTATATCTTTCTGGCTTAACCAGTATTGGGATGATATAATACCAAATAATAAAGGTGTTATGAACGTATTTTAAAAGGAGAAAATCAGCCATGGGGAAGATCCACAATGTAGAAAAACTTACAGACAATAATTTTGTCAACCTGTATCATGTAAACGCCACCAGTGTTCATGATACGCCTGTGTCCTATTTTGTAGCGTCGCGGGCAAAAGCTGTGGGCGAACTGAAACTGAAAACAGGGAAAAACAATCCTGACGGGGTGATCATTTACAGTATTTATGGTGAAAAAAAGGACAAAGTGGTTCTGATCCGCCAGTATCGCTATGCCCTGGGCGGATATATTTATGAGTTTCCCGCAGGACTTGTAGAGCCGGGAGAGGACTTCCATCAGGGAGCGGTCCGGGAGATGTATGAAGAAACAGGTCTTACCTTTACTCCTCTTACTGTAGATCCGGCTTTTGAAAAGCCATATTTTACCACAGTAGGAATGACGGATGAATCCTGCGCTACCGTGTACGGCTATGCCTTTGGGGAGAGTAGCAAGACAGCCCAGGAGGACAGCGAAGAGATTGAGGTGGTTCTGGCAGACAGAGAAGAAGTAAAACGGATCCTTAAGGAAGAGCGGGTGGCAATCATGTGCGCCTATATGCTGATGCACTTTTTGAAGGATGAGGAGCCGTTTGGGTTTTTGGAGACTTTAGATCCGGAGAAAAAGAGTTAAAAGGATCTGTCAAAAATAAGTGATATGTACTGAAAATCTGGGCATTACAGCTTGACAAATAAGAGGGAAACATGCTATAGTTTTTATGGCTGTAAAAGCTATAGTGTGTTACTCATCAGGAGGCATTAACTATACATAACGAGGAGTGATTATGTGTAGTAGTGTCTTTTTTTGTACAAAAAACCGGTTGAAACAGGACGAAGATGCACATACTCACTTCTTAGAATGAATAAAAAAGAAGGAGTAAAATAAGAATGAAAGACAAAATTTTCAGTGTTCTTCAGCGTATAGGACGAAGCTTTATGCTTCCTATTGCCATTCTTCCGGTAGCAGGTCTTTTGCTGGGTATCGGAAGTTCCTTTACCAACGCAACCACTATTGAAACTTATGGACTAACAAAAATTCTGGGAGATGGAACCATCCTCCACTATCTTCTCATGATTATGAATAAGGTAGGAAGCGCTGTTTTTGACAACCTGCCTTTGATCTTTGCAGTGGGCGTTGCCATTGGTATGGCAAAAAAAGAGAAAGAGGTTTCTGCTCTTTCTGCAGTAATCGCTTATTTTGTTATGAATACAGCGATCAACGCCATGCTTATCAACAACGGACTGATCCTTGATAACGGAGAGATCGCAGAAACTGTTCTTGAAGGAACGATCACTTCTGTCTGCGGTATTCAGTCTCTCCAGATGGGTGTATTTGGAGGAATTATCGTAGGTCTTGGAGTTGCGGCTCTTCATAATCGTTTTTACAGGATCCAGCTTCCAAGCGCGCTGTCTTTCTTTGGAGGAACAAGATTTGTTCCTATTATTTCCACAATCGTATATATGTTTGTGGGTATTTTGATGTATTTTGTATGGCCGGCAGTTCAGAACGGAATTTATGCTCTGGGCGGACTGGTAACAGGCTCCGGTTATGTGGGAACTCTGATCTTTGGCCTGATCAAAAGATCTCTGATCCCTTTTGGACTGCATCATGTATTTTATATGCCGTTCTGGCAGACTGCCGTAGGAGGAACTATGGAAGTGGCTGGTCAGATGGTACAGGGCGGACAGAATATCTTCTTTGCGCAGCTTGCTGACTCTGCAAATATCGCTCATTTCAGCGCAGACGCCACCAGATATTTTTCAGGTGAATTTATTTTTATGATCTTTGGTCTTCCCGGCGCAGCGCTGGCTATGTACCAGTGTGCAAAACCAGAGAAGAAAAAAGCCGCTGGCGGTCTGCTTCTTTCAGCAGCCCTGGCATGTATGGCCACAGGTATCACTGAGCCTCTGGAATTTTCTTTCCTGTTTGTGGCTCCGGCGCTGTTTGCAGTACAGGTGATCCTTGCCGGATCTGCATATATGATCGCCCATATACTGAATATTGCCGTAGGCCTTACTTTTTCAGGCGGTTTTCTTGATTTCTTCCTGTTTGGTATTCTTCAGGGAAATGAGAAGACAAGCTGGCTGCGGGTAATTCCTGTAGGTATTATTTATTTCTTATTATATTACTTTATTTTTAAATTCATGATCAGGAAATTTGATTTCAAAACTCCGGGACGTGAAGATGATGATGCAGAATTAAAACTTTATACAAAGGCAGACGTCAATGCGAGAAAGGCGGCTGGTAAAGAGCTTAAGGAAGAGGCTGGGGAAGACCCGGTCAGCGAAGCGATCACCCGCGGTCTTGGAGGCAAAAAAAATATCAGCGACGTGGACTGCTGCGCAACAAGACTTCGCTGCACAGTTCATGACGCAGGCAGGATCAATGACAGTATTTTAAAAGCAACAGGAGCTTCCGGCGTTATTCATAAGGGAAACGGAGTTCAGGTGATCTATGGGCCAAACGTAACAGTGATCAAATCAAATCTTGAGGATTATCTGGAAAAAGCTCCTGACACTTATGCAGAGGCGGAGGAAGAAATTAAGCCTGAGCCGATGGAGGACAAAAAGACAGATACAGACAGGACAGTTGTCAAGCGTACAGTGGTCTCCAGCCCGGTTACAGGAAATGCAGATGACCTTGGAACAGCTCCTGACGAGGCTTTTGCCCAGCGTATGATGGGAGACGGCGCTGTGGTAACGCCTGAGGACCCATATGTTTATGCTCCTGAGGACGGAGAGGTAGCCTTTGTATTTGATACAAAACATGCGGTTGGATATATGACCGATTCCGGGATCAGTCTTTTGATCCATGTAGGGATTGATACAGTAAAATTAAACGGAGAGGGATTTGAGGTTCTGGTAAAAGACGGACAGAAGGTAAAAAAAGGCCAGCCGCTGCTGAAGCTTGATCTGGACTATCTGAACGCCAACGCGCCGTCTCTGGCATCTCCGGTACTTTGTACGGAGCTGGAAGACAATCAGAGGATCCGTCTTTTGAAAAAGGGACAGGTGAAGGCAGGAGAACCGCTTTTTGAGGTGGAAACTCTGAACTAGAACCAGATGGGGATATACGGATGATGTACAGAATAGTAAAGGTTTTAAATCATAATACGTTCATAGGAATCCGCTGTAAGGATGCGTGCAAATGTCTGGTTATGGCAAAGGGCGCAGCATTTGGAAGAAAAACAGGGGAGATTCTTTCCCTGGGAGAAGACGCAAGGGTGTATTCCCTGACAGAACTTACAGAGAGAGGAACGGCGGAGGAGATCATCCGTTCCGTACCTCCTGAATGTCTGGAGCTTGCAGGGGAAATCCTTACCCGGGCAGAAATGGAATTTGGTAAAATTGACCGTTCCATTCTTTTTTCTATGGCGGATCATCTTGCTTTTGCTGTACAGCGTATTCTGAACAATGAGCAGATCAGCAATCCGCTTACTGAGGACATCCGTATTTTATTCCATCAGGAATATAAGGTTGCCGGATGCGCAAGGCAGCTTCTAAGAGACCGGCTTCATGTGGAGATTGACGAACATGAGGTGGGATATCTTGCCCTTCATGTCCATGCTGCTATTGAGGATCAGAAGGTTTCTCAGGCCATGCAGATGACCAGAGCAGTCAGAGACTGTATCTCCTTGGTGGAAGAGCAGACCGGAACGAAAATAGATGTGATGTCTCTTTCCTATAACCGGCTTATGAATCACATCCGCTATATGGTGGCTCGCGCGCTGAACGGAGAAAAATTAAAAGTAAATATGAACGATTATATTTCTATCAGATTTCCCAAGGCTTTTGAAATGGCCGTTCAGGTGTGCGGCGCTATGGAAAAGAACCTGAAAATTCACTTAGATGATGTGGAAACAGGATACCTGGCAATGCATATGGAACGTGTGATGGGTACGGAATTAAAGTAACTGTTCACACGGAACTATTCCAGTGAACAGTAACGGAAATAAATGAAGATATATAAAGCACATTTTAATCTAGTATGGTAAAATATGCGAATATGATGTAAAATAAAAAGAAAAAACGGAGGTATATTATGAAATCATTTGAGTACACAATTAAGGATGAACTTGGAATCCATGCAAGACCGGCAGGACTTCTTGCCAAAGAGGCGAAGAAATACAGTTCCGTATGTATGATCGAAAAGGGCGGCAAAAGCGTAAAGCTTTCCCAGCTTATGATGCTGATGTCCCTTGGAGCAAAACAGGGCGATCTCGTAAAAGTAACGGCAGAAGGCGATGACGAAGATACTGCTATTGCAGAGCTGGAGAAATTCTTTAACGAAAATCTCTAATCATAAGTAACAAAAGGTTACTGCAAACAGTAACAATAAAAGCAATATGCCAGGGAGGAAAAGATATATGCAGAGTTTCCAGGGGAAATCCGTTTATAAGGGAATTGTTATGGGCCCGGTAGTTGTTTTGAAAAAAAATGATTACCAGGTAAAAAGAACAAAGATCGAAGATGCTCAGAAAGAGGCTGACCGCGTCCAGGATGCAGTAAAGCGTTCCCAGGAGCAGCTTCAGAAGCTTTATGATAAAGCCCTGAAGGAAGTGGGAGAGGCAAGCGCAGCTATTTTTGAAGTTCATCAGATGATGCTGGAGGATGAAGACTATCTGGAGGCGATCCAGAATATGATCGAGACTGAAATGGTAAACGCCGAGTATGCGGTTGCAGTAACCGGGGATAATTTTTCCCAGATGTTTGCATCCATGGACGACGATTACATGAAGGCTCGTGCAGCAGATATCAAGGACATTTCTGAGAGACTTGTGCGCAATTTAAGCGGACAGGAGGACACAGACTTAAGCAATATCGATCCGTCCATTATCGTTGCCGACGATCTGAGCCCAAGCGAGACTGTACAGATGGACAAGGACAAGATCCTTGCTTTTGTAACTGTTCATGGTTCTACAAACTCTCATACTGCGATCCTTGCCCGTATGATGAATATTCCAGCTTTGATCGGCGTACCCCTTGAACTGGACGAGCTGGCAAGCGGCACAACTGCAGTGGTAGACGGATTTACCGGACAGGTGACCTTTGAGCCGGATGAGGAGACACAGGAACAGACCCTCAAAAGAGTGCAGGAAGAAAAAGAAAAACTTGCCCTTCTCCAGGATCTGAAAGGCAAGGAGAATGTCACACTTGACGGCAAAAAGATCAACATCTATGCAAATATCGGAAGCGTCGGAGATATCGGATACGTTCTGGAAAACGATGCGGGAGGTATCGGACTTTTTAGAAGTGAATTTCTGTACCTTGGAAGAAACGACTTCCCTACAGAGGAAGAGCAGTTCCAGGCATATAAGCAGGCTGTTCAGACAATGGCGGGCAAGAAAGTTATTATCCGTACTCTTGATATCGGAGCAGACAAGCAGGTGGATTACTTTAACCTTGGAAATGAAGATAATCCGGCTCTTGGATACCGTGCTATCCGTATCTGCCTGAAACAGCCGGATATCTTTAAGACACAGCTTCGCGCTCTTTTCCGTGCGGCAGTATACGGAAACCTTTCTATCATGTATCCTATGATCACTTCTGTTGAGGAAGTGGAAAAGATTTATGAGATCGTGAAGGAAGTGGAGATCGAGCTGAAGGCTCAGGAAATCCAGTACAGAATCCCAGAGCAGGGAATCATGATCGAAACTCCGGCGGCAGTTATGGTAAGCGACCGTCTTGCAGAGCTGGTTGACTTTTTCAGTATTGGAACAAACGACCTGACTCAGTACACCCTGGCTATTGACAGGCAGAATGAGAAGCTGGATGATTTTTATAATCCCCATCATGAGGCAATTCTGCGCATGATCCAGATGGTAGTTGACAATGCGCATAAATGCGGCAAATGGGCTGGCATCTGCGGCGAGCTGGGCGCAGACCTGACGCTTACGGAGAAGTTTGTGCGTATGGGACTTGACGAGCTGTCTGTAGCTCCTTCCATGATCCTGAAACTTCGCAAAATTGTCCGTGAAATGAAAGCAGAAGACTGAAAAAAATAAAGTTTGCTACCCCTTCTTTAAGGCCTGGAGATTAAGCCTGGCTTTTAAAGAAGGGGTTTTTGTGTAATAGGAGTATACCGGAGAGATTCTGGCAGCAGAGTTATCTGACAAAACTTGACAGGATCCTTCCCATGAAATACAATATTCCCTAACATGAAAACAAGAGATACAAAGGAGAAAGACATGATAGACTCATATTATGAACTTCTGTGGCTGTATATGATCTATTCCTTTTGGGGATGGTGCGGAGAAGTTATTTTGGCAGCAGTGAAGAGACATCGTTTTGTGAACAGAGGCGCAGTCAGCGGTCCTCTTTGTCCGGTGTATGGCCTGGGCGCTGTTGTAACAGCAGTTTTTCTTCCAGAGCTTAGGGAAAGTCTTTTCTTCTTGTTTCTGGGAGGAATGGTTCTGAATACATTTGTAGAATATGTGACAGGTCGCCTTTTGGAAATGAGTCTTCATAAAAAATGGTGGGATTATTCCAAAGAACGGTTTAATTTTGGAGGATATATCTGTTTAAAATCCTCCCTTCTCTGGGGCTTATGCTCAGTTCTTATGATTTTGTTTATAAATCCTCTTTTGGCAAGGCTGATTGCTTTAATCCCTGTATTATGGGGAAAAATAATCCTGTGTGTTCTTTTTGGACTTCTGGCAGTGGACTTTTTTGGAAATGTGATTGCGGTCTGGGGGCTCAAAAAGAAAAACGGTCGTATTGATCAGATCGTGGAGGGACTGGGAAGAACTTCAAAGCTTTTGGAAAATACAATGACCAGACGTCTTCAGACCCGTATGATCAAAGCCTACCCAAATCTGGAAAAGGAAGAAAAGGAGGAAGTATTTGCTTCCGGCTGTGGATTTTATAAGCTGGTTTCCCTGTTTTTTATCGGCGCTTTTCTGGGAGATATCACAGAGACGATCTTCTGCCGGATCACAGCGGGAAGATGGATGAGTCGAAGCAGCGTGGTGTTTGGAGATTTCAGTATTGTATGGGGCCTGGGATGTGCCATGCTGACGTGGATGCTTTACAAGTACAGAGAGCAGAGCGACAGGAGGCTGTTCCTTCTTGGTACGATTCTGGGCGGAGTGTATGAGTATATATGCAGCGTGTTTACAGAAATCGTATTTGGAACTGTATTCTGGGATTATAGCAAGATTCCCTTTAATCTGGGAGGAAGGATCAATCTTCTGTATTGCTTTTTCTGGGGAATTGCGGCGATTATATGGATGAAGGGAATTTATCCGTTTCTGTCAAAATGGATCGAAAAGATACCGGCTCGCATTGGAAAACCTCTTTGCGCTGTTATGGTTGTTTTTATGAGTGTAAATATTGCTTTGTCTGGACTGGCCCTTGACCGCTATTCCAAAAGACATGACGGACTTCCGGCGTCAAATCAGATAGGCGTTCTGATGGACGAGTGGTTCCCGGATTCCTATATGGAAAAGGTATATCCTAATATCAAATTCAGATAAAACAGTTTTTGGACCGGAAAAGTATTTGGTTGAACAGGACAAGCCATGATTCAGGCATGAAAGCAGGATTTCTGCATAATTTTTAGTAAGTAGGATTTCAGGCGGCGATTATGGCAGATCAGAAACTTGATAATCTTTTAAATCTTGCTCTTGACTCCACAGAAGAGGAAAGGGAAAGATCACTGAATTTAAACGCAGGAAATGAAGACGGATCCCGGATGTGGGATGTGATAATAAAATACAGCGGAAATATAGAGGCATTGTCCGGGAATGGAATCCGGGCAGTGCCTCTTTTAGGTGGATATGCTGTATTGACGCTTCCTGAGGATCGGATCAGGGAAACTGCAGGGAATCCCCAGGTGGAATTTATGGAGCTGCCGAAACGTCTTTATTTTCAGGTGAGCCAGGGGCTTGATGCTTCCTGCATCCGTCCGGTGCAGGAAGGATATTTTGATGCAGGACAAAACAGAGTGCCGGGGCTGGAAACAGGGCTGTCTGGGAAGGGAGTTTTGATCGGGATCGTGGATTCTGGCATAGACTGGAGACATCCTGATTTTCGCAATGAAGATGGAAACAGCCGGATTTTGAGGCTTTGGGATCAAAGCGGACAGCCCGGACCTGAACAAAGCCCACCAAAAGGATATTTAAGCGGGGTGGAATATACAAAGGAAGAAATAGATCATGCCCTGGCGCTTCCAGAGAGAGAAGGGGATCTTCTGATACGGGAAAGAGATCTCAGCGGCCATGGAACTTCTGTACTGGGAATTGCAGCAGGAAACGGCAGAGCCTCTGGAGGCGTAAACCGAGGTGTTGCTTATGAAAGCGATATCATTGCCGTAAAAATGGGAATACCGGGAACAGATTCTTTTCCCAGGACTGTGGAATTGATGGAGGGAGTGGATTATCTTGTCCGTCAGGCAAAAATTCTGGGAAAGCCTATGGCGTTAAATATCAGTTTTGGGAACAATTATGGTTCACACACAGGGGATTCACTTTTAGAAACTTATCTGACAAACGTATCGAATATAGGCAGGACTGTAATCTGTGTGGGATCGGGGAATAATGGAAATGACAGCGCTCATACTGCAGGAAAACTGAAAAACAGGCAGAAAGAAGAGATTTCATTTGCTGTAAGCTCGCGGGAAAGCTCTTTGAATATACAGATTTGGAAATCTTACGCAGACGAGACAGAAATTACAATCATAGCTCCTTCTGGGCAGAAATTCGGCCCTTTGCCTGAACAGATCGGTACTCAGAGATACCAGACGGGAAATACAGATATTCTTATTTATTATGGTAAGCCGGGCCCTTTCCAGGTGACGCAGGAGATATATATGGAGCTGATTCCCCAGAGGGAATTTATTTCCTCCGGCGTGTGGCGCATTGAGCTTTTTGGACGGAACATAAAAGACGGAAGCTATCATTTGTGGCTTCCAGGAGGCGGCGTTAGAAATCCGGGAACAGGATTTTATTATCCCGTGGCAGAGGAAACGCTGACGATCCCTTCTACTGCAGAAAAGGTGATCACTGTGGGCGCTTATGATTCCCGTTTGAATGCTCCGGCAGAGTTTTCAGGAAGAGGCGGAGGGGATCTGACTTATCCAAAACCGGATCTGGTAGCGCCAGGGGTAGAGATCACAGCTTCTGTTCCGGGAGGAGGCTACCGCCCTGCAACAGGGACTTCCTTTGCCGTTCCCTTTGTGACTGGAGCGGCGGCGCTTATGATGGAGTGGGCGATCGTCAGAGGCAACGATCCTTTTCTGTGGGGAGAAAAAGTAAAGGCGTATCTCAGAAGAGGGGCAAAGCCCTTGCCGGGATTTGAGAAATATCCGAATCCAGTGGTGGGGTATGGCGCGCTGTGCGTAAGGGACAGTCTGCCAATGTAAAAAAATAAAGCTGACGAGTCAAAAGCAGAGTGGCTAGAGTAAAGCGAAAGCCAGCGCCTTGAGACGCTAGCCCAGCATTAAAGGCTTATAGCCGTCCGTCGAGCCATCCGTTTTACGGGTGGGGGCGACTTCTCTCTTTTTATTTACGTCTGCGGAACCAGGAAATAAAAAACAAAATAAGGCTTCCCACAAGCAAAAAGGGAAGAAGGAAGCTAAGGGCCATAAACAAAAGCACAAGTACGGCCGCTGCTGCAAGAAGTACGATCAGTTTCCCATACCAGGTAGAGAGATCCAGTTTGTAACGGCGGGATTTGGGCTGGCCTGTGTCAGAACCCTCCGGGCTGTAAGCTTCGCCTGCTGTCTGTGTATGGAAGCCGGACTCTGCTTCTGTATCGATCAGCGTCTTGGCAATAAGCCGAGGATCGCCAAGAGTCTGAAAAATCTCATCCTCCCCTCGGCCCTTTTGGGCTTCCTCTTCTATATAGGTCTGATAATAGCGGACATGGGCGGATGCCCTGTCTGAGGGCATCTGGTCAATAAGCTGTCCGTATAGAATATCCAGAAATTCTTTTTTGTTCATAATGATTCCCTCGATTCTACTTAAATAAATAACAAAACACCTATGAATATTTTATCATATGCCTGCCCCTGGGTATAGCGGTAGAAATATTAAATTTCCATAAATAGAATATCCAGGAGACAGATTTTAGCAGGACTGTTTTGGGCAGAAAAGAAAAGGGGATCTGAAAAATCACTTGTATCATTTCAGGGTAAGTTATAAAATAAAACGGAGTATAAGGTTGGAGGAATAAAAAATGCTGAGAATTTTTCTTGTGGAAGACGAGGTTGTTGTCAGGGAAACCATCAAAAAAATGATCCCCTGGGAGCAGTACGGCTATCAGTTGGTTGGAGAAGCCCCGGACGGAGAAGTGGCTCTGCCTATGATCCGCAATCTGAAACCGGATCTTCTTGTTACAGATATAAAAATGCCTTTTATGGACGGACTGACCCTGAGCAAAATGGTCAGAAAGGATTTTCCCGATATGAAGATCGTGATCTTAAGCGGTTATGATGACTTTAATTATGCAAAACAGGCTATTAATATCGGAGTGGAGGATTATCTTTTAAAACCCATTACAAAAAATGCTTTTCTGGAAAGACTTACGGAAATCAGAAACAGATGGGAACAGGAACAGGGGCAGAAGGAATATTATGAGAAATTCCACAGAGAAATCCAGGAATACGAAAAAAACAGCAGCCGCGATTTTTTTGAAGCCCTGGTCAGCGGCAGTATGGATGGAGAAGAGCTGTATAAACGTGCGGACAGGCTGGGTCTGGACATTGTTGCAGAAGCATATAACATTTTGATCTTTTCCATGGAATCAGGAAGAAGAACCTCTGGAGCAGCAGAGGAATATTCAGAAAAGGAAGCCAAAAAGCACGAAAAAATGGAAGTGTTTTTCCTGAACAATCCTTTTGCCATGCTTTTTCGCAATACAGCATTCAGCTATGCGGTTCTTGTAAAGGAAAGAAGAAACGAGCCAGGAGTCAACACAGAGAAATGCGTGGCCTTTTTCCGCGATAATATGGGAAAGGGCCGGGAACAGGACTGGTTTCTGGCAGTAGGACAGCCAGTGGAGCGTCTGAGCAGTATGAAGGCCAGCTACCATGCGTCTTCCAAGGCTTTTGCCCGCAGATATCTTTATGATGGAAATATTCTTTATTATGAGAATATGGAACAGGAAAATACAAGAAAGGATGAGGGGCGCTATCTGAAAAAGATCGACGTGAACGCTTTGAATCCTGCAATTCTGGAACGCTTTCTTGGTAGCGGTCTTCTGGATGAAACAGAGGACTTTGTCAGGGATTATTTTCAGGCTATTGGTCATGAGGCAATGGAATCTCTTGTTTTTCGTAATTACGTAATCCTGAACGTGCGTTTTTCTGTTCTTGGTTTTTTGAAAAAACTGGGATGCGAGGCAAAGGAACTGGAGGAGCAGGACACAGAAGAACTTCTGGAAAAAGTGGCCGGCTCTATGGAGGCGGCAGAAACATATGCCAGAAATATGATTCGCAAAGCGATCCTGATGCGGGACGAAAATTCAGGAAATAAAAACAGAAGCATTCTGAAATCTGCCATTGCCTATATTGACAGTCATTATATGGACGAGGATCTGTCTCTGAATACGGCGGCTCAGGTGGCAAATATCAGCGCCAATCATTTCAGCGCCCTGTTCAGCCAGAATATGGGGCAGACTTTTATTGAATATCTCACTTCTCTGCGTATGCGCCATGCAAGAGAGCTTCTCCGGTGTACTGGCAAGCGTTCCAGCGAGATTGCTGCAGAGGTAGGATATAAAGACGCCCATTATTTCAGTTATCTTTTTAAGAAAACCCAGGGAATGACGCCCAGCGAATATCGTAAAACAGGGGAGATGCGGGGATGAAAAAAGTAAGACTGGAAATACAGATACGAAAAATACTTTTTAACACTCTGATCCCTATGATCGTGCTGATGACAGTGCTTTTGTTTCTGGTAATACAATATGTAAGAAAATATGATATGCTGTCGGAAAATCTGGCTGTCAGCAGTGAATTTAACCTTCATTTCAAAGATGACATTGATCTGGAAATGTATTACATTGCCATTGGTTCCAAGGAAAACAGCTATCTTCCTGAAGTGATGAATCGAGTGGAGGCGGCCAAGGATACGTTGTCCAAGCTGCAGGCAAACACATCGAATAAAGAAAGCCGCAAAAACATCAAGCACCTGGAATCCTATCTTAATAATCTGGCCAGGAGAATGGAACAGCTTACAAGGATTTCTTCCTACAGTCAGCGAATAACATTTATGGATAATAATATCCGCATTCTTACCAGCCTGATCATGGAGGAGATGCAGAGCTTTATTTATAATGAATCTATGAATCTGGTTCATGTGGAAGCCAGTATGACAAAGCGGGTATATGTTTTAATGGGAGGTATGACCCTTTTGTTCGCCATGACGATCCTGATCCTTTTTCGCCGCTCTTTCCGGCTTTCCAGAGGGATCACCAGACCTGTGACAGAAATCCTTGGAAATGTAAAGGAAGTGGGACGGGGAAATTTTGGGATTTCGAAGGTGGAGTCAGACAGCGTGGAAATGGAGGAACTGGATGAGGGCATCCGCAAAATGGCAAAAAGGATCCAGATTCTTCTTGATAATGTAAAAAAAGAAGAGGAGATGCAGCACCTTACCCAGCTTCAGCTTCTTCAGGCTCAGGTAAACCCTCACTTTCTTTATAATACCCTAGATACGATCATCTGGCTTATTGAAGGAGGGATGCCTGAGGATGCAGTAGATATGATATCTAATCTGTCTGTATTTTTCCGAACCTCTCTTTCTAAGGGAAAGGATATTATCCCTCTCAGTGAAGAGCAGCGACATACAGTCAGCTATCTGGAGATCCAACAGTCCAGATACCGGGATATCCTGGAATTTGAAATTCATATCCCAGAGGAATACAGAAGTCTTATGGTTCCCAAACTGACTCTGCAGCCTCTTGCAGAAAACGCTCTTTATCATGGCATCAAAAATAAAAGAGGGGGAGGAAAGATCCTGATCCAGGGAGAAAAAGATGGAGAGGATCTGATCCTTCGGGTAACAGACAATGGACAGGGAATGACGCCGGAACGTCTTGCAGAAATCCAGAACGCTATCCGCACAGGAGAGCGGGCCGGATTTGGACTTTCGGCAGTGGCGGAGCGTCTCCGGCTGTATTACGGAGAAGGCTATGGAATGAAAATAGAGTCAGAAGAAGGCAAAGGAACAGTAGTTGAAATCCGCCTTGGAGAAAAAATCAAACTTCCCACATAAAAAAATCAACTTTTTTCATAAGAAAATCAAATTTTCCTGATAAAGAGAAAAAAACGATAAAAGACTACACATTTTTCCGAAAATATTCTATGGAGTTTTTTTATGTTTCCGCTATAATAAAAACATCTTAAAAAACACCGAACAAAAAATGTAAAGGGAGGAAACAAAACATGAAGAAAAAAATTATGGCAGCGGTTATGACAGCAGCAATGGTAGCCGGACTTGCAGGTTCCACAGCAAGCGTTTACGCAGCAGAGGACACCATCACAGTTGGTTTTTCACAGGTTGGAGCTGAGTCTGACTGGCGTACAGCAAACACCGAGTCCATGAAATCTACTTTCTCTGAGGAGAACGGATATGAGCTGATCTTTGACGATGCACAGCAGAAACAGGAAAACCAGCTTACAGCGCTCCGTAACTTCATTCAGCAGGAGGTTGACTACATCGTACTTGCTCCTGTAACAGAGACTGGCTGGGACACTGTTCTTCAGGAAGCAAAAGACGCCGGAATCCCGGTGATCATTGTAGACCGTATGGTAGACGTATCTGATGACAGCCTTTACACAGCATGGGTTGGATCTAACTTCAAACTGGAAGGTCAGAAAGCTATGGCATGGCTGGACGCATATCTGGAAGCTAAAGGCCGCGGCGAAGAGGAGATCAATCTGGTAGACATCCAGGGAACCATCGGAGCTTCTGCTCAGATCGGACGTACAGAAGGATTTGACGAGGCAGTTGAGGCTCATGACAACTGGACAACACTTGCACAGCAGTCCGGTGAGTTTACTCAGGCAAAAGGCCAGGAGGTTATGGAGTCCATTCTGAAACAGAGCGGCGACGATATCGACGTTGTATACTGCGAGAACGACAACGAGGCATTTGGTGCTATTGACGCTATTGAAGCAGCCGGATATGAAGTAGGCGGCGAAGAAGGACAGATCCTTGTTATGTCCTTTGATACTACAAACGCAGGTCTTACAGAAACACTTGCTGGCAAGATCACACTGAATACAGAATGCAACCCGCTTCACGGACCTCGTGTAGAAGAGATCATCCAGAAACTGGAAGCAGGAGAAGAGGTTGAGAAACAGGCATATGTAGACGAGGTTGCATTTGCAGCTGACGATACAGTAACTTCTGTAACCATCGAGGATCAGGACTATGAGATCACACCGATCACACAGGAGATCATTGACGGACGTGCATATTAATTAAAATCAGAAAAAAGTATTTTGATTTATGCCTCAGCCTTCATAAAAAGACTGGCATTATAAAGTAAATCCGGAGCGTGGTACATAATTCGGAAAACCCGGATCAATGGACCATGCTCCTTTTATGCTCAAAAACAGATAAAATTATAGAATATACAGTGATTTTTGGTATATAAACAGAAAATTAGGGAAAGCAGGTGGAAAGAATATGGAACAGAATGTTGTGCTAAAAATGCGTGATATCAGTAAGAATTTCACCGGCGTCCGTGCCCTTTCCCATGTGGATTTTACTCTTCGCAGAGGCGAGATCCATGCACTGATGGGGGAAAACGGAGCTGGAAAATCCACGCTGATCAAGGTTTTGACAGGCGTCCATGAGTTTGAAAGCGGCAGTATCCATATGGCTGGAAAGGATGCGGCAATTATCAATCATTCTCCTCAGGAGGCCCAGGAAAACGGAATCAGTACCGTATATCAGGAAGTAAATCTCTGCCCGAACCTGACTGTGGCAGAAAATCTTTTTATTGGACGTGAGCCCCGCAAAATGGGAATGATCAACTGGAAGGAAATGAATCAGCGGTCTGCAGAGCTTCTGGAAAGTCTGAACATTCACGTGCCGCCTACACAGATGCTGGATGAATGTTCGGTGGCTATTCAGCAGATGATCGCCATTGCCCGGGCGGTAGATATGAAGTGTCAGGTATTGATCCTGGATGAGCCTACGTCATCCCTGGATGATGATGAGGTAGAAAAACTTTTTGTACTTATGAGAAGACTTCGGGACGAAGGCGTTGGTATTATTTTTGTTACTCATTTCCTGGAACAGGTTTATGCAGTATGCGACAGGATCACCGTACTTCGAAACGGAGAGCTGGTAGGAGAATATGAGACAAAGGATCTGCCCAGAGTTATGCTTGTAGCGAAGATGATGGGTAAAGATTTTGATGATCTTGCAGATATTAAGGGCGCTCACGGAGACAAAAAAGCGCCGGAGGGAGCTCCTGTGATCGAGGCAGAAGGCCTTGGACATAAAGGAACGATCAAACCATTTAATATTAAGATCAACAAAGGAGAAGTTATCGGTCTTACCGGACTTTTGGGTTCAGGTCGTTCCGAACTGGTACGGGCTATTTACGGAGCGGACAAGGCTGACAGCGGAACATTGAAGGTTAATGGAAAAGAAGTAAAGATCAACAGTCCTCTGGATGCAATGAAATTGGGAATGGCTTATCTTCCTGAGGATCGTAAGGCAGAGGGAATTATTGCGGATCTTTCTGTAAGAGAAAACATTATTATTGCTCTTCAGGCAAAAAGGGGAATGCTCCATCCATTAAGCAAAAAAGAAATGGAGGAGGCTGCAGATAAGTATATCGACATGCTTCAGATCAAAACTGCAAGCCGCGAGACTCCGATCAAAAGCCTTTCTGGAGGAAACCAGCAGAAGGTGATCCTTGGAAGATGGCTTCTTACAAACCCGGAATATCTGATTCTTGACGAGCCTACCAGAGGAATTGATATCGGTACAAAGACAGAGATCCAAAAAATCGTCCTTGACCTTGCAGATCAGGGAATGGCGGTCACCTTTATCTCCTCTGAGGTAGAGGAAATGATCCGTACCTGTTCCCGTATGGCAGTGCTTCGAGATGGGGAAAAGGTAGGAGAACTGGAAGAGAACGAGCTTTCCCAGAGCAGCATTATGAAGGCTATTGCAGGAGGTGACGATAAGGATGAATAACAGTAAATTAAAAAAGATCACAGGCGCAAGGCTTTTTCTCCCTATTGTATGCCTGATCGCCGTACTTTTGATCAATGTGATAAAAACACCGGACTTCTTTAATATTTCCGTTCGGAACGGCGTGCTTTATGGATATATTATCGATGTGATTAACAGGGCTTCCGAGCTGGTGATCCTTGCGGTAGGAATGACTCTTGTAACAGCGGCTTCAGGAGGACAGGATATTAGTGTTGGCGCGGTAATGGCTGTAGCGGCGGCTGTATGCTGCCAGATCCTTTCCGGCGGCCAGTCTTCTGTTACTCAGTACCAGAATCCTATTATCCTGGCAGTTGTGGCAGCCCTTCTTGCAGCTGCTCTCTGCGGAGCTTTTAACGGATTTCTTGTAGCAAAGCTGCGGATCCAGCCTATGGTTGCCACTCTGATCCTTTATACGGCGGGACGCGGTATCGCCCAGCTTGTTACAGGGGGACAGATCACCTATATCCGTGTGGATTCCTATAAAATGGCAGGAGGCTACATTGGCAGATGCCCGATCCCCACGCCGATTTTCTTTGCTGTGATAACAGTTATCATTGTGGCTCTGATACTGAAAAAAACAGCTCTTGGACTTTATATTGAAAGCGTTGGTATTAATGGCAAGGCGGCCCGCCTGGTAGGATTAAATTCTACTATGATCAAATCTCTGACCTATGTGATCTGCGGAATCCTTGCAGGTATTGCGGGAATTGTCGCATCCAGCCGTATTTATTCTGCAGATGCAAATAATATCGGTTTGAATCTGGAAATGGACGCGATCCTGGCAGTTGCCCTTGGCGGAAATTTCCTTGGCGGCGGAAAATTCAGCATTGTAGGCTCTGTAATTGGAGCTTATACGATCCAGGCTCTTACTACAACACTTTATGCAATGAATGTAAAAGCCGACCAGCTTCCGGTATATAAGGCCATTGTTGTTATTATTATCGTAACTCTCCAGAGCGAGGTATTTAAGAAATTTATCAGCGGGCTGAAAAGCAAAAAGGCTTCCATTCAGGCGACAGAAGGAGGACAGAAATCATGAAACAGAAAAAGAAAATGACAAGTACAGGCTTCCTTTTGCTGATTACCATTGTTTTGTTTTTTGTAATGTACGCCGCAGGCATGGTGGTGTTCTGGGACAGCGGATTTAATAAGATACAGACCTTTTTGAACCTGTTTGTATCAAATGCCGGACTTCTTGTGATCGCCTGCGGACTTACCATTGTAATGATCACAGGAGGAATTGATATTTCTGTTGGTTCTGTTACAGCTCTTGTATGTATGGTTATGGCAGATCTTATGGAGAACAAGGGCGTCAGCGCCTATGTGGCTGTGCTTGCGGCTCTTGGAATTGGTCTTATCTTCGGTATCGTGCAGGGATTCTTTGTCTCATACATGGGAATCCAGCCCTTTATCGTTACTCTTGCCGGAATGTTCTTCGGCCGTGGACTGACAGCCATGATAAGCACAAACATGATCTCAATTAAAAATTCAGTATTTCTGAAATGGGCAAACTTCCGTTTTTATATGCCTTTTGGTTCTACCAACAAAAAAGGAAAATTTATTCCGGCGTACATACCGCCAACAGTTGTAATTGCTTTAATTGTTGTGATTTTGGTGGCAGTTCTTCTGAAATATCGTAAATTTGGACGTAAGCTCTACGCTATTGGCGGAAATAAGCAGAGCGCGCTTATGATGGGGCTTGACGTAAAGAAAACCATGTTTAAGGCATATGTTCTGAACGGCTTTCTTGCAGGTCTTGGAGGCTTTCTGTTTTGTTTGAATAGCTGCGCCGGATTTGTAGAGCAGGCAAAAGGTCTTGAGATGGATGCTATTTCCTCGGCGGTTATTGGCGGAACTCTTCTTTCCGGCGGCGTGGGAACTCCTATCGGAACAATGTTCGGCGTTCTGATCAAAGGAACCATTTCCAGTCTGATCACAGCCCAGGGAACACTTTCCAGTTGGTGGGTACGTATTGTACTTTCCGCTCTCCTGTGCTTCTTTATTGTGATCCAGTCTGTACTGGCTTCTGCAAAAAAGAAAAAATAACAAATATATATGAAACAAAATATCCGGCGCGTATGAAACAGAGAAATAACATCTCAGGCAAAAAAGGAGAAAAGTAATATGAGAACAGGAAGAAATTATAAATTCTGGTTTTGCACAGGCTCTCAGGATCTTTATGGAGAAGAGTGCCTGAAAAAGGTTGCGGAGCATTCCCATATTATTGTGGAAGAGCTGAATAAATCTGGCGTACTTCCCTATGAGTTGGTATGGAAACCTACCCTGATCACAAATGAGCTGATCAGAAAAACATTTAACGAGGCGAACGCAGATGAGGACTGTGCAGGCGTGATCACCTGGATGCACACTTTTTCTCCTGCAAAATCCTGGATTCTTGGTCTGAAAGAGTATAGAAAGCCTCTCTGCCATCTTCATACTCAGTTTAACCGGGAAATTCCTTATGACACCATTGACATGGATTTTATGAACGAGAACCAGTCGGCTCACGGAGGAAGAGAGTACGGCCATATTGTCAGCCGTATGGGAATTGAGCGTAAGGTGATCGCAGGACACTGGGCGGATGAAAAGGTGCAGGAGCGTCTGGCTTCCTGGATGCGTACCGCAGTAGGAATCATGGAAAGCAGCCATATTCGTGTGTGCCGTGTGGCGGACAATATGAGAAATGTTGCTGTTACCGAAGGCGATAAGGTAGAGGCGCAGATCAAGTTTGGCTGGGAGGTTGACGCTTATCCGGTCAATGAGGTTGCAGAATATGTAAAGGATGTAAAAAAATCAGACATTGATGTTTTGGTAGAAGAATATTATAATAAATATGAAATTCTTCTTGAGGGAAGAGATCCAGAAGAATTTAAACGTCATGTAGCAGTTCAGGCTGGTATTGAAATCGGATTTGAACGTTTCCTGGAAGACCACAATTATCAGGCCATCGTTACTCATTTCGGCGATCTGGGAGCATTGCAGCAGCTTCCGGGACTGGCAATGCAGCGCCTTATGGAAAAGGGTTATGGTTTTGGCGCAGAAGGCGACTGGAAAACAGCCGCTATGGTCCGCCTTATGAAGATCATGACAGCCGGAGTCAAGAATGCAAAAGGAACCTCTTTTATGGAGGACTATACATATAATCTGGTATCGGGCAGAGAGGGAATCCTCCAGTCCCACATGCTGGAGGTATGTCCCAGTATTTCAGAAGGAAAGATAGGCATTAAGGTATGTCCTCTTTCCATGGGCGAAAGAGAAGATCCGGCAAGACTTGTATTTACATCTAAGACAGGCCCGGGAATCGCCGCTTCTCTTGTAGATCTTGGAGATCGTTTCCGCCTGATCATTAATGATGTGGAGTGCAAAAAAGTAGAAAAGCCTATGCCGAACCTTCCGGTAGGAAGCGCGTTCTGGACGCCTATGCCAAATCTTACGACAGGAGCAGAGGCATGGATCCTTGCAGGAGGCGCACACCACACTGCGTTTACCTATGATCTGACGGCTGAGCAGATGGGAGATTGGGCGGCCGCAATGGGAATTGAAGCTGTTTACATTGACAAGGATACCACCATCCGTAATTTTAAAAATGAACTGAGATGGAACGAAGCAGTGTTCCGCAGATAACCGGATGGAGAAATAACCACAATTCGGGAGGATTTACAATGGGTGTTACTGAAACAAAGGAAATGATCCTTAACAACAAAACAGCGCTTGGAATTGAATTTGGTTCTACCAGGATCAAGGCTGTTCTTGTAGATGAGACAAACGCTCCTATCGCATCTGGAAGCTACGACTGGGAAAACCGTCTGGAGGACGGAATCTGGACGTACCATCTGGAGGATATTAAGGCTGGTCTTCAGGGCAGCTATAAAGCCCTTGCAGAGGATGTGAAGGAACGCTACGGAGTGGAGCTTACCGGCGTGGGAGCTCTTGGAATCAGCGCTATGATGCACGGTTATATGCCTTTTAACAAAGAGGGAGAGCTTCTTGTACCTTTCCGTACATGGAGAAACAATATTACCGCTCAGGCGTCTGAAGAACTGATGGAACTGTTCCAGTACAATATTCCTCAGAGATGGAGTATCGCTCACCTTTATCAGGCGATCCTGAATAAAGAGGAGCATGTAAAAGATATTGACTATATGACCACTCTGGAGGCATACGTACACTGGAAGCTGACAGGAAGAAGGATCCAGGGAATCGGAGATGCGGCAGGCATGTTCCCGGTAGATCCAAAGACCAAAGACTATAATGAAGAAATGGTCCAGAAGTTTGATAAGCTAGTAGAGCCTTATGGTTTTGGCTGGAAACTTCGCGATATTATGCCGGAAGTCAAGGTGGCAGGAGAGGAAGCCGGAGTCCTTACAGAAGAGGGCGCAAGATTTATTGATCCTACAGGCAGGCTTTTACCGGGAATCCCTATGTGTCCTCCTGAAGGAGACGCAGGAACAGGAATGGTTGCCACAAACAGCGTAAGACAGAGAACAGGAAACGTATCTGCCGGAACTTCTGTATTTGCAATGATCGTCCTGGAAAAGGAACTGACCAGACCGTATAAAGAGATCGATATGGTAACAACACCAGCAGGCGATCTGGTTGCTATGGCTCATTCCAATAACTGTACTTCAGACCTGAACGCATGGGTAAATGTATTTAAGGAATTTGCACAGGCAATGGGTATGGAAGTAGATATGGATCAGCTTTTTGGAACTCTTTACCGCAAGGCTCTGGAAGGAGACGCAGACTGCGGCGGACTTTTGTCATACTGCTATTTCTCAGGAGAGCATATGACAGGATTTGAAGAAGGACGTCCTCTTTTTGTCCGCTCACCAGAAAGCAGCTTTACTCTTGCAAACTTTATGAGAACAAATCTTTATACCTGCCTTGGAGCTATGAGAGTAGGCCTCAGCCTTCTCCTTGAAAAGGAGCAGGTAAAGATCGACAGGCTTTTGGGCCACGGCGGTCTGTTTAAAACAAAGGGCGTAGGCCAGCAGATCCTTGCAGATGCAGTAAACGCGCCTGTTTCTGTAATGGAAACAGCAGGAGAGGGCGGCGCATGGGGAATTGCTCTTCTGGCTTCCTATCTTGTAAATAAAGAAGAGGGAGAGGCTCTGGAGGATTATCTGGACAACAAGGTATTTGCAGGAAACCAGGGAACAACCCTCAACCCTGATCCGGCAGGAGTGGAAGGCTTTAACGTATTTATGGAAAGATATATGAAAGGCCTGAATATTGAAAGAGCGGCTGTAGATTCTAAAATATGGTAAAAATCATATAATAAAAAAGGGGCTTCCCTGTTCTCATAAGAGAAAGGGGAAGCTCCTTTTGCGTACAGATCAATAGGATCTTCCGGTGAAGATACACACGGTTCTGGGACGCATGATAAATTCTCCTGTAATGCGGGTTTCCTGGCCCTTAGGATAAAAATAACGGCCCTGTCCGTCTCCGTAAGTATTAACGCTTAAATACCATGAGCCTCTTTTGCGGAGGTCGGGAAGAGTAATGGTAACATCTTCCCAATAGGTATTGACGCAGATGCACACCAGATCGTCCCGTCCCTTTTCTTTGTCATAGCCAGCAAAGCTGACGGTAAAGGTACGGGCGTCTCTTGGAATGGTCACGTCCGCCGCATTGGTGTTGTGAGTATGGAGAGAATCCATACCGCAGACTGCGTCCGGCAGCTTCTTGCGGATTACAAGATGCTCTTTGCGGTAGGCGATCATAAACTGGAAAAACTCAAAGAGGTCATGATTTTTTTCAAGAAGAGTCCAGTCCAGCCAGGAAATCTCATTGTCCTGACAATAACTGTTGTTATTGCCGTATTTTGTATTTCCAAATTCATCCCCTGCAAGAAACATGGGAGTTCCTCTGCTGCACAGAAGAACGGCGCAGGCATTTCGGATCATGCGGTAACGGAGAGAAAGAACTTCAGGATCATCCGTTTCTCCTTCTGCGCCGCAGTTCCAGCTTCTGTTGTCATTGGCTCCGTCTGTATTATCCCATCCGTTGTTTTCATTGTGCTTGTCATTGTAGGAGTAGAGATCATACAAAGTAAAGCCGTCGTGACAGGTAAGGAAATTGACGCAGGAGTTATATCCGGCATAATTTCCCTTGGGGGTGTCGTAATAACCTCCGTAGAGATCGCCGGAGCCGGAAATGCTCCAGGCGGCGTCCCAGGCGTTCCAGCAGTCTCCTTTTAGAAATCCTCGAAGAGCGTCTCTGTATCTTCCGTTCCACTCCGCCCAGCGGCCGCTGGCAGGGAAACTTCCCACCTGATACATTCCGCCTGCATCCCAGGCCTCGGCGATCAGCTTAACGTTTCGAAGAAGTGGGTCGGAAGCAAGGGTGCGAAGAAGAGGCGGATTGTTCATAGGGGATCCGTCTTCGTTTCTTCCAAGGATGCTTGCCAGGTCAAAACGGAATCCGTCTACCCGGTAGTTGACAGTCCAGTACCGGAGACATTCCAGGATCATTTGCTGGACAACAGGGTGATTGCAGTTTAAGGTGTTGCCGCATCCGCTGAAATTATAGTAGTTTCCGTCAGGAGTCAGCATGTAGTAGATATTGTTGTCAAAGCCTTTGAAACAAAAGGTTCTTCCAAGCTCGTTTCCTTCTGCAGTATGATTAAAAACAACATCAAGGATCACTTCAATTCCGTTATCATGAAGGGCTTTGATCAGGGTTTTTAATTCGGTTCCCTCGCAGTTGTATTCATTGGTGGCAGTGAAGCTGGTATTGGTGGCAAAAAAGCTGACCGTATTGTAACCCCAGTATTCCAGAAGCATTTGTCCGTTTACTTCCCTGGCGTTCATGGTTTCGTCAAATTCAAAAATAGGCATAAGCTCTACGGCATTGATGCCAAGTTCCTTGAGATAAGGGATTTTTTCCATAAGGCCGTCAAAGGTTCCGCGGTTTTTGACTCCTGAGGAGGTATGTTCTGTAAAACCGCGTACATGAAGCTCATAAATAATGAGATCTGACAGTTCCTTGTTTGACTGAGGCATATCTCCCCAGTTAAAGCTGTCTTTTACTACCCGGGCATGGTAGGTGGGCTCCCAGTGGGTTCCCCAGACCCTCTGGCCGGAAACTGCCTTGGCGTATGGATCAAGAAGTATATTTTTTTTGTCAAAAAGCAGTCCCTTTTCTGGATTCCAGGGGCCGTCCACACGGTAGGCGTATTCAAAATCACGGATGTTTAATCCATAAACGATCATGGAATAAACGTCTCCGATCTTATAGGCTTCTGGAAAAGGAAGAACAGCAAAGGGTTCTTCTTCAGCCCGGTGAAAAAGGAGAAGCTCGCAGGCGGTTCCTCCGCAGGTATGAATGGTGAAGTTTACGCCGTTTTCCAGAGGAGTGGCGCCGTTTAAGTCAAACATTCCCGGGCTTACAGGAAATCCGGCGATTTCTCCGGTAGGATATGCTTCCAGAGGATATTCGGATATAAATTTCTGGTTATATGATTTCATAAATAGATTCTCCTGATTTACTCCTGAAAGAGTGTATTGCATTTTTTCAGTATTTCCTGATTTCTCTTTTCGTAGTCTACGTTCATAGTGCGGACTTTGCCTTCAAGGAACATTTCCATTCCCTGTACAAGGCCGTCTTCGCTGTCTGGAAGAAGGGTTCCGCCGTACTGTTTCATAAAAGCTCTTGCTCCGTTTACATCACAGGCGGCAGAAGGAACTCCAAGGATATCTGCTTCCGGGACAACCAGAACTTGTCCTTCATAGTAGGAAGACAGAAGAAAAAGGTCACAGGCTTTTACTACAGGCATAGGATTACTCATATATTTGATCAAGATAATATGACTGCTGCTTTCTGAGGATTCGGAAAGCTTACGGGTACGTTCATAGAGATCGCCGCGGCCTCCAATAATGATCAGCCATGTATCAGGATGCTTTTTCCAGAAACGTGTGAAAGCCCGGATCAGACGCTCATGGCCTTTTTCGGAGGAAAAACGGCCTACATTAATAAACTTTTCGTCTTTGCTTTCAAGAACTTCTATGAGCTTATTAAGGGGAACGGAGGATTCTGTTTCCGGGTCAAAGGAAACAGGGAGTTTCCCAAGAGCCTGAATTTTCTGGTAATCCATAATATTGGAAATAACCTGGACTTTTTCAGGATGGTCTCCGATATGGTCGGCAGAGGCACGGACGTCTTCTCCTACAGAAATAATATGGTCATAGGAGGCGTAGGCTTTTTTCAGCAGAGGAAGACTTGGGTTGTGCTTTTCGGCAATCCATTTTTCCATGTCGCTGTGTGCCCAGATGGTACGTGTGCAGGGCGCTTTTTCCAGAAGAGCGATCATGTAGTTTTCGTAGCCGTCATAATGCACTACATGATCAAAGGAAACGCAGCCAAAATGTTTCTGCCATTCTCTTTTATAGGCCTTGTCCAGCCGTTTTTTGATGCCAAAGGCAGTAATTCCCCATTTCAGATAAATAAGCTGTGCAATAGCTGTAAGTACGTCCAGATTCATTTCTGTTGCCAGAGGATAGAAATGATAGCCTTCTGGCACCTTGTTTAAGGTTTCTGGATGATCCTTCAGAGAAGGAGTGCGGAAGGAAATATAATATTCGCATTTGGAAGGATCCAGCTGGTCCAGCATACTGAAAAATGCAGAGGTAACTCCGTTAGGCAGAAGGCTTCCTGCATAAAGAAGAACCTTTTTTTTCTTCGTACCTTTCATGTAAATGGTTTGACATACAGAGTCGCCAAGGAATACATGACGGCAGAGCCTGGATGTGGCAGAAGCCTGTTCAAAGGTACAGTATTTCTGAAGAAAGCCATCATCCGGGTGTCCGGTATCTTTTTGAAGCTCCTCTGTCAGAGCTTCAGGAGTACGGACAAGAGGGAAGGGGTAGGAGGAAACGTCTTCATACATTCCCCGGCGAGACTGATAGTCTTCCAGATCATAGGCAAAAAGAAGGATTCTCCGTCCTGTGGAAGCGAAGTCGTACATGACGCTGGAATAGTCTGTGATCAGGACGTCGCAGGCATTCAGGACTTCATAAGTGTCATAGCCTTCCGGGAAAGGGCGGATATGGCGGTAGGAATCAAGGGTGAGAAGGCTCTGTACAAAAGGATGGAGCTTTACCAAAAGAATCTGCCTGTCTCCAAGCCCTGCGTCGATACGGCTGAGATGATCTTTGACAAGCTGCACATAAGCGGTTTCTTCTACAGAATCGCTTGTTCCACGGAAAGTAGGCATGTAGATGCTTAACTGGAACCCGGCGTATCCCAGAGTTTCTTTTAGCTTAGCGCCCTTTTCCGGGTGAAAGAAGATGCAGTTTCGGGGATATCCTTCATGGAGTACACGTCCCTGATAAAGCTCCGGGAGATTATAGGCATGAGCCATTTTTTCTTCCATATACAGGTTAGGGAACAGAAGATAGTCTGACTGCAGCAGAATACGCATAACGTTTCCGGTAATACACCTTTCCTCTGGGTTGTCCTGTCCCATTTTTTTCAGAGGGGTTCCATGCCACACATTGAGAATGGTCTGTCCCTCTTTTTTTACAAAGCGTCCCGGAAATGTTGAATCTGTTACTAGCCATCCGGCTTTTGCCAGATGGTAGTAATAGGAGGGCAGCTCAGTAGAGAGAAGTGTGTCTACAGAGAGCCCGTAATGCTCCAGCTTCTTTTGTACCTGGGCTTTTTTGTTTTTGTGCACAGCAACTACCTTGCGGAAATCTTTATATTCTGGAGAAGAAAGCTCTGTCAAGATAGCCAGGATATTGCTTTCCAGAGCAAGGCCGTTTCTGGAGAGAAGAAGGATTTCTTTTTTATCTACAGAAACTTTGTCATAGAAGCTGTTGTAAAAGGGATACCAGATACCATTTTTCAGTTTTTTCTTAACTTTTGAAATAAATGAACTCATAAAATTACCGCCTTAAATAATGTTGCTGATATTTACATATCATTGGTCAGATGGAATTTGTCAAGGACGTAGAATACAAGGCTTAAAGCCATGGCAACTACGCAGGCAAGAACCATTCCTGTAAGTTTGACATTGCCAAGATTCAGCGCGATCCCAGAAAGTCCCACGATAAAGACTACTGAAGTCAGGGCAAGATTCCGGGATTTTCCGTAATCCACATGATTGTCAACAAGCATTCGAAGACCAGAGGTTCCGATCATTCCGTACAAAAGGAAGGAGATTCCTCCGATTACAGGACCGGGAATGGTGTTGATCAGAGCCGCAAGTTTGCCAAGGAAGGAACAGCAGATAGAAATGACGGCTGCGCCGCCGATCACCTGTACGCTGTAGACCTTTGTCATTGCCATAACGCCGATGTTTTCTCCGTATGTGGTAGTAGGCACAGAGCCAACCAGACCCGAAAGGGTTGTGGAGAAGAAATCTGCAAAAAGAGATCGGTGAAGACCAGGTTCTTTTAAGAGATCTCTTTCTACGATCTTACTTGTTACGATCTGGTGGCCGATATGCTCGGAGGTTACAAGAAGCAGAGCTGGGAGAATTGTCAGGATGGCTTCTACATGAAAGGCAGGAGCCTGGAAATTAGGAAGCGCAAAAAAAGATGCTTCTCTAACAGCCTGAAAATCCAGAAGTCCGCATAAGGCGGCTGCTATATAACCGGCAACGATTGCAATAAGAATCGGGATGACGGATAGAAATCCTCGAAAAAGGATCTGACCAAAAACAGCTACGCCAAGGGTAACAAGGAATACAATTACATTTCGCATATCAATGGTTTCATCTAGAAGTCCGGCTGTGCTTGCCGCGCTTCCTGCAAGTTCCAGGCCGATCAGGGCAACTACAGGGCCCATTGCCGCAGTAGGAAGGACAATGTCGATCCATTTAGTTCCGCAGCGGCGGATGACCATAGCCACAGCCATTCCGGCGATACCAAGTACCACAAATCCACCCAGAGCATATTCATAGCCGAATTTAGAGGCAACCAAAAGACCAGGTGATAAAAATGCAAAGCTGGAGCCAAGGTAGGCAGGAGCCTTGCCTTTTGTGATCAGAATAAATAATAAGGTTCCGATACCGTTCATCAAAAGCACGATGGCCGGATTGATGCCAAATAAAAAGGGAACCAGGACAGAGGCTCCGAACATGGCAAACATGTGTTGAATGCTTAAGGGAATCAGAAGTTTTACAGGTACTTTGTCTTCTACTTGAATAATTTGTCTTTCCACTCTTTTCCTCTCTTTCTTGTGGGTATATAATATGTGCGAATGATTTTCTTCGTTATTATAACATAGGAAGAAATGGATTACTAATGAAATATTAAAGGGTGTTTTTTGACTTGGAAAAATTTTTAAAAAAACATAAAAAAAGCTGTTGACATTTTAGAAAGTCTATAGTAGAATATGTCTTGCGTCAAACGAACGCGATAAAATTTAATACCGTAACGGGGTGTGGCTCAGTTTGGCTAGAGCGCCTGGTTTGGGACCAGGAGGCCGCAGGTTCGAATCCTGTCACCCCGATGCTGTAAACAACTTTTACCGTTTCAGCGAATATGCGGGTGTAGTTCAATGGTAGAACACCAGCCTTCCAAGCTGGATACGTGGGTT
>NZ_CALFLA010000080.1 GCF_937880195.1 uncultured Blautia sp. | reverse complement strand
TGGCACTTTGGGTAGCCATATTCATTTTTCAATTACAGTTTGCGGAAACTCAAGCCAACTTGAAAACATACATTGAAAATGATATGATATAAAAGATTATAAACGAGAAAGAGGCAGAAATATGAGCTTATATTCAGTGGTAGTTCCCGTATACAATTCTGAACATACCCTTGAAGAATTATATACCCGATTAGAAAAGGTATTTCGGGAAACGATTAAAGAGGAGTTTGAACTGATCCTGGTAGACGACGGTTCAAAGGACCGTTCCTTTGAGGTTATGCAGGGACTTCGTAAAAAGGATCAGAGGGTCAAGATCATTCAGATGGCAAGAAATTTTGGACAGCACCCTGCGCTGCTCTGTGGTTTCGCCCATGTAAAAGGGGAGTTTGTAGTAACAATGGATGACGATCTTCAGCATCAACCTGAGGAGCTTCCAAAGATGGTCCGTGTAATGCAAGAAAGAGATGATGTGGATGCTATTATTGCCAGCTATGAAGGTAGGAAGCATGGAGTTATCCGTCGTCTGGGAACGAAAATATCTGTCTGGGCTACTTCTAAGATGCTTGGAAAAGATCCGGATCTTCAGATTACCAGCTACCGCCTGCTCCGCCGTTTTCTGGTGGATGCAATGGTAAAGACAAACACCTATCTTCCCCAGATCGGAAATCTTTTGGTGCTGACTTCAAACAGGATCATTAACGTACCTGTACAGCATGCAGCCAGAGCCTATGGAAAAAGCGGATATTCCTTTCACCGCCTTGTGAAAGATCTGATCTATGATATCACAGCACATACGGCTTTTCCTCTTCTGATGGTGCGGAATATCGGAATTGCCAGTTTCCTTTTCAGCCTTGTACTTGGTGTATATTTTCTCATAAGATATTTTGTATGCGGTATTTCAGTAGAAGGATGGACTTCCCTGATGCTGGTACTTCTGGCGTTTTTTGGCCTGACACTTTTATCCATTGGAATTATTGGCATGTATCTGATGAATATTTTAAATGAGGCGAAGAAACTGCCTCATTATGTGATCCGTCAGGAGGAAACAGACTGATGAAAAAAGAAATCGGCGGATATCTGGAGCTGGAAGATTTTGGGGGAAAAGAATATTATCCCAATCTATATAAAGTGAATCTGGGACGGACAGCCCTTAAGTGGCTTATCGAAAGCCGCGGGATCAGGAAACTGATCCTGCCTTATTTTCTCTGCGATTCAGTTACAGAGGTATGTGAGGGAATGGAACTGGAATTTTATCATCTGGATCAGGACCTTACTCCATGCTACCCAAGAAGACCTCTTGAAAGCCAGGAATATCTGTATCTGGTAAATTATTACGGACAGCTTACTGATAAAAAAATCCTGGAATATCAGGAAATATACAAAAATATCATCGTAGATCACACCCATGCTTTTTATCAAAGGCCGCTAAAGGGTATTGATACGCTCTATTCCGTAAGAAAGTTCTGGGGAGTCAGCGACGGAGCCTATCTTTCCACTGATGCAGAACTTACAGGGCAGAGGCCCCAGGACGTTTCCGCAGAGCGGATGACCCATATTTTGGGCCGTTATGAAAAAGACGCGGGAACCTATTATCAGACTATGCTTGACAATGCGGCCGGATATCACGGGATGGAAATTCTGCGGATGTCACGTCTTACAGAAAATCTTCTGGGCGCTATTGATTACGAAGGATGCAGACAGAAACGGGAAGATAATTATGCTGTTCTGAAACAGCTTCTTCCTTCAGAAAATCCTTTTACCAGAGTAGTACCCCGGGGTCCGTTCTGTTATCCTTATTATCACAAAAAGGGACAAGAACTGAGAAAACGGCTTGCCGGACAAAAGATCTTTGTGCCGGTATATTGGGGAAACGTTCTGAAAGAACAGGATCCGGACAGCCTGGAATATCAGTGGGCGGCAGATATTCTTCCTCTTCCCTGCGATCACCGTTATGGACAGGAAGAAATGGAGTATATTGCAGCAGCCATAAAAGAATGGGAGGATCAGAAATGACACATAAGGTTTTGATCCTGGGAAGTCTGGGAGAATTTGTAACCCTTGTAAAAAAGGCAAAAGAGATGGGATATGATACGGTTGTCTGCGACGGCTATGAAAACGGACCGGCAAGGAAGTATGCAGACGCTTCCTATGTGATTCCGGTGACAGATATTCAGGCTGTGGCAGATCTTTGCATCAGGGAAAAAGTAGATGGAATCATCACTTCCTTTTCCGACCTTCTTCTGGAATGTATGGTAAAGATTGCAGATAAGGCAGGGCTTCCCTGTTATCTGAAGCCATATCAGCTTCCCTGGTACAGAGATAAATCTGTCTGCAGGGAAACATTAAAGGATCTGGGGCTTCCTGGCCCGGGATTTGCAAAACTTCCTGTAAAACTTATAAAAGAAGAAAAATTTAAAGAGATAGAGGAGTGCATTTCCAGCCTTCGATATCCCCTGATCAGCAAGCCTATGGATCGCTACGGGTCAAGGGGGATCTTTATTATTCATAACAGAGAAGAACTTTTTCAGAGGGCAAGAGCTTCAGCAGAATTTACAGAGCTTTCAGAGATTCTTGTTGAAGAATATAATGATGGGTTCGAATTTAATATGATGACCTGGGTGCAGGATGGAAGAGTTCATATCATCAGCATTGCAGACAGGGAAAAAACAGAATTTATTCCCGGTATGCTTCCAGAAAGCACAAGAAACGTATATCCTTCCTGTCTGATGGATCAGGTGGAAAAGGAAGCGTTAAATATCCTGCAGGAATATGCTGAACGTACCGGACAAAAGGAGGGCGCTTTGTCCATGCAGTTTTTCTGGCAGAAGGACAGAGGAATCCAGGTGTGTGAAATTGCAGCCCGGTTTTTTGGCTATGAGCATGAACTGACGGATATGGTTTATGGATTTAATATAGAAGAGCTTCTTTTAAATTCTCTTTACGATAAAGACAGGAACAGGGAAATCCTGAAAAAACATGATATTCATAAAAACAAAAGGCATGGCGCTGTTTTGTATTTTCACGGAAGGCTTCTTATTGTGGCAGATCAGAGCGCAGCCCGTTCTCTTGGAGAAGAAGACTCTGTGGTAAAACCATGGATCTTTTATGAGGATGGGGACAGAGTAGTGGAATACGGTCCTAATCCTTATATGGCTCTGTATTATATCCAGACAGGTACAAGAGAAGAGTTGGATCATGTGACAGAGGGATTTTACAGAAAAATGAGTATCAAAGATCCCGAGGGAAGGGAGATTGTATACAAAAATATCCTCCCGGATTATGGAAATAAGCGTTGAATTTATAACCTAAGTATGAGACAATAAAATGATTGAAGTAATCTGCGTATTTAGGCAGAGCAGAATCAGTTACTTTGAACAGTAACCGGAATCATGGAATCAGAAACAGGGGAAAATCAATGATAGATTTTAACAGACCGGCAATTGTCGGCAATGAATTAAATTATATCCGGGACGCAGTGGATCAGGGAATGCTCTGCGGAGACGGCAAATATACAAAACTGTGTTCCCAGTGGATGAAGGAACG
>NZ_CALFLA010000079.1 GCF_937880195.1 uncultured Blautia sp. | reverse complement strand
GAAAAAAACAGGGAGAATAAGGAGGTAGACAGAAAAGATGAATAAGACACTTTTAAGATCAGTCCGGGAATACAAGAAACAGTCAGTGCTGGCTCCGTTCTTTGTGATCCTTGAGGTATTGATGGAAGTTCTGATTCCAATGGAAATGGCAAAGATCATTGACATAGGAATTGCCGGAGAAAATCTGGGCTACATCATGCAGAGGGGGCTGATCCTTGTAGTTATGGCTATGCTGGCATTGTGGTTCGGCGTAGTGGCAGGAAAGATGGCGGCGGTGGCAGGAGCCGGATATGCCAAGAATTTAAGACATGATATTTTTTATAAGGTACAGGATTTCTCTTTTAAGAATATCGACCATTTTTCTACATCCGGTCTTGTGACACGAATGACAACAGATATTACAAACGTGCAGATGGCTTATATGATGAGTATTCGTATGCTGGCAAGAGCGCCCTTTATGATCATTCTTTCCTGGGTAATGACCCTGATGATCAATGTAAAGATCGCGCTGTTATTTCTTGTGGTAATACCGCTTCTGGGCGGAACACTGATTTTTATTGCGAAAAAAGCCCATCCTCATTTTGTAAAGGTATTTGACGAATATGATATCCTGAATAATTCTGTTCAGGAAAATGTAAATGCTTCCAGGGTGGTAAAGGCTTTTGTCCGGGAAGAGCATGAGATCAAAAAATTCCATGGTATCTCCAAATATGTATATGATCTTTTTTCAAAGGCAGAGAAAATTGTTGCATGGAACTCTCCGGTGATGCAGCTTACCATGTATACGGTGGTAATTCTTCTTGTAGCTATAGGCGGAAGAGGAATTGTCCTTGGAACCATGGAAACAGGAGAAATGACAAGCGTGATCGTTTATGCCCTTCAGATTCTTATGTCTCTTTCTATGGTGACTTTTGTGTTTGTTATGATCATGATTGCAGAAGCATCTGCAGAACGTATTACGGAGGTTCTGAAGGAAGTTCCGGAAATGCAGGACAAAGAAGATGCAGTAAAAGAAGTTCCAAACGGAGACATAGTGTTTGACCATGTGAATTTCAGCTATGGCGGAAAAGGCGGAAATCTTTCCCTGAAAGATATTAATCTCCACATCCAGTCAGGACAGACCATTGGAATTATCGGAGGAACCGGAAGCGCCAAATCTACTCTGGTGCAGATGATCCCCCGGCTTTATGATGTAACAGAAGGAAGCGTGAAGGTTGGAGGCATTGACGTTCGTGATTATGAACTGGAAGCTCTTAGGGATCAGGTTTCTATGGTGCTTCAGAAAAACGTTCTTTTTTCCGGCACGATTTATGAAAATATCCGCTGGGGCAATGAAAACGCAACAGAAGAGGAAGTGCAGAGAGTGTGCAGGCTTGCTCAGGCAGACGGATTTGTAAGAGAATTTCCATCAGGCTATCACACTAAGATCGTTCAGGGCGGAAATAACGTATCTGGAGGACAGAAGCAGCGTCTCTGTATTGCCAGAGCCCTTTTGAAAAAACCAAAGATCCTAATCCTTGACGATTCCACCAGCGCTGTGGACACAAAGACAGACGCTTTGATCCGTAAGGCGTTCCGTGAGGAAATTCCTGATACCACAAAGATCATTATTGCACAGAGAGTTGCTTCTGTGGAAGATGCAGACCAGATCATTGTGCTGGACGGAGGCGCTGTTTCCGGCGTTGGCACGTCAGAGGAACTTCTAAAGACAAACCATATTTACAGAGAGGTATATGAATCTCAGGTGAAAGGCGGTGAGGATGATGAATAACAGTCAGAATAAGAAAAAAATGCGGCGTCTTTCCAAAGACAATCTGAAAACGGCAAAGCGGCTTTTACAGTATATGACAGAGACATATAAGTTCAGGCTGGCGCTGGTGTTTGTCTGTATTCTCATCAGCTCCGTGGCCACCATTTCCGTATCTCTGTCCCTGAAATTTTTGCTGGATGATTTTATCATTCCTCTGATCGGACAAAAGACGCCTGATTTTTCAGAGCTTTACATGGCGCTGGCGGTGCTGGGAGCAGTCTTTCTTCTGGGAGTGATATCTACCTTTATCTATACCAGAATGATGGTATTTATTGGGCAGGGCGTCCTCAAAAGAGTAAGGGACGATATGTTTGAGCATATGCAGACTCTTCCTATTCGGTACTTTGACCAGAGGACAAACGGATCTATCATGAGCCTTTATACAAACGATACAGATACTCTGCGACAGATGATCAGTCAGTCCATTCCCCAGGCCTTGATGTCCTTTTTTACCATTATCGTTACGTTTATTTCCATGATGGTATTAAGTCCTCTTCTCACGGTTCTGGCAGTTGCAGTGATCGTTGTTATGATCTTTGTAACAAACAAGATCGGTGGAAACAGCGGCAAATATTTTGTCAACCAGCAGATGTCTCTGGCAGATGTGACCGGGTTTGTGGAAGAGAGGATGAACGGTCAGAGAGTGGTGAAGGTGTTTAACCACGAGGGGAAATCAGAAGAGGAATTTGACACTTTGAACGAAGCTCTTTTTGAAAGCGCGTCTAAGGCTCATACCTTTGCAAATATGATGGGTCCTGTAATTGGTAACATTGGAAATCTTCAGTTTGTACTGACTGCAGTTCTGGGAGGCCTTTTCTCCGTATTGGGCGTAGGCGGGATCACTCTTGGAGTTATGGCGTCTTATCTTCAGTTTACAAAGAGTTTCACCCAGCCCTTTATGCAGGTGGCGCAGCAGTTTAACGCCATTGTTATGGCTTTGGCAGGCGCGGAGCGTATTTTCAACCTGATTGACCAGGAACCGGAAAAAGACGAAGGCTATGTTACCCTTGTCAATGCCAAAAAGGATGAAAACGGAAATCTTGTAGAATGTAAAGAACGTACAGGTATGTGGGCATGGAAACACCCTCATTCTGCAGACGGATCTGTTTCTTATACAGAGCTGAAAGGCGACGTAGTATTTGAAAACGTGACCTTTGGATATGAGGAGGATAAGGTAATCCTTAAGGATATCAGCCTTTATGCAAAACCGGGGCAGAAGCTTGCTTTTGTAGGGTCTACTGGAGCGGGCAAAACAACCATTACCAATCTGATCAACCGTTTTTATGATATCCAGGACGGTAAAATTCGTTATGACGGCATTAATATCAACAAGATCAAAAAAGACGATCTTCGCCGTTCTCTGGGAATCGTACTTCAGGATACTCATCTTTTTACAGGTACGATTATGGACAATATACGCTATGGAAAACTGGACGCTACAGACGAAGAAGTATACCAGGCAGCCAGACTTGCACATGCAGATCAGTTTATCCGTATGCTGCCAAATGGCTATGACACCATGTTAAGCGGCGACGGCGAGGAGCTTTCCCAGGGACAGAGACAGCTTCTTTCTATTGCAAGAGCTGCGGTTGCAGATCCTCCGGTTTTGATCTTGGACGAGGCAACCTCCAGTATTGATACACGAACAGAAAGTATTGTTCAAAGAGGTATGGATAACCTGATGAAGGGAAGGACTGTATTTGTCATTGCCCACAGGCTTTCTACGATCCGCAACAGCAATGCCATTATTGTACTGGATCATGGAAAGATCATTGAAAGAGGAGATCATAAGGATCTGATCCGTATGAAGGGAACCTATTATCAGCTGTATACAGGCAAGCTGGAACTTTCATAAGGAACAGTACTAATAAAAAGACAGGACTGCTGTAGAAATACAGTGATCCTGTCTTTTTTATGAAATATAGGAACCCGTCAGAAACCTTTTACAGGAATCTTCGGATAGGAACGGTCAGTACTCTCAGAATCAGGTAGAAGACCTTTTTTCCAAAGCTCAGTTCCTTGGGAACATAATTCTCACCCTGTATGTATGCTCCGTCGCTTCCCATGGTTTTGCTGTAGGTCTTGTCACGCTGGGCTTCTTTTTGTATCATGGCATTCAGCTCTTTGGAATCAATGGCAAGCATCAGCTCTGTATCCTGGTAGGTACTTCTCATATCCAGATTGTAGGAGCCTACAATGCTCATTCTGTCGTCAATGAGAACTGCTTTTGTATGGCAGGAATGTCCGCCCATAAATTCATAAACTTTGGCGCCTGTATTCCAGATGCGTTTTTTCTGGTTCAGATAATCTGTACATCCCCAGGGGTTAGCTCCGCTTGCCACATCATTGGTAATGATCTCAACAGGAATATTTTCCTGTTTCAGTTCTGTAAGATCCTGATACATTTCTTTTCCGCAGATAATATAAGGAGTATAGATCAGCGCTTTTTGTCCGTCTTTAAGAAGCTGGTAGATGGAATACCACATCCAGGGTTCTTTATTGTTGGCTTTTAGAGGATTGCAGAGAAGAGAGATCTTATTTGTCTCAAAGGTCAGGCTCTGGTAATTCCAGTCTGTATAGGCTTCTTTGTATGTTTTAGTCAGCTTGTCATAACGTTTTTCCAGAGAGGCAAGACATTCCTGTACGTCATCCGTAAGTTTTTTGCAGATAAAGTCTTTGCTGTCTTTTAAGTCCCATATCTGCTCAAAGTAAGAACGGAGCTGGTAAAGGGAGGAATCCTTTTGATCCTGTGTTTCATACACAAAAATCTCCCGGTCGATATTTTTTGCTTTGGAGTAATTTCCAAGGAAAAGATTTGTGGTGTTTCGTCCTCCTAAAAGGAACATCTGACGGTCTATAATCAGATATTTGTCATGAAGACGAGCCTGTATTTTCCATGGTTTTAAGGGAGAGAGAGGATTGTAGATTCGGAGGGAAATATTCTCGTGAGAGGCAAGGGCCTGAAACCAGTCGTTTCCTTTCCACTGAACGTCCAGAAAACCGCTGAAGCCGTCTACGATCACACGTACCTTCACTCCCCGGTCTGCGGCATGGAGAAGAGCGGCCATGATGTCTTTGCCTCCTTTGTCTGCGTTAAAGTCAAAGGTGGAGAGGATGATCTCTTCCTGCGCCTGCTCAATCATATTCAGTCGGTAAAGAAGGGCGTCGGTATTATCGTTGATGTAGGCAATCCGTTCGGCTCCGGTTGTCTGGCTGTAGAAATCCCGTTCTTTGAAATGGTTCTTAAATTCCTCAGATACTTCCTTATGTCTGAGATAGGGAACTGTAAGAAGGGCAATATAGACCAGTACCAGTATAAGTATAATCCTGCCCGGAGTTAGAAATTTCAGAAAAAAATGATGCTTCAATGTCATTCACCGCTTTCGTATAGGATATTGTAGCCAAAAGGCTGCCCGTCAGGTTGTAATGAAACATTCTATGCCAAAAAAAGCAAAAAGTAAAGCAGAAAATCTTTTTTCTTATGTTAATTTTTTGAGCTTTATTTTATGAGACAGGTTCTTGTCATTGTGCTTTTTCTTTTTTTCTGATATCCTATAGGAAGATATCAGAGAAGTATTTACAAAAAAGAAACAATCAGTCGGAAATTTTTTATCGTATGGATATGGAATCAAAAAGAAAACAGGAGGAATCACATGGAAAATACAAATCATAAAGAGTACGAAGGCAGCACAGAAAATACAGAAAAGAAACATAAGCGCCGGGTGCGCTATTCCGGTACGCATCCAAGACGCTTCAGTGAAAAGTACAAGGAACATCAGCCGGAGAAATATGCGGATGTGGTAGAAAAAGTAATCCGTAAGGGAAGCACTCCGGCAGGAATGCACATTTCTATCTGCGTGAAGGAGATTCTTGATTTTCTTCAGATAAAGCCGGGACAAAAAGGTCTGGACGCAACTCTTGGCTATGGAGGCCACACACTGGAAATGCTGAAATGCCTGAATGGACAGGGTCATATTTACGGTCTTGACGTAGACCCTATAGAATCTGCAAAAACAAAAGAGCGTCTGAAAAATCTGGGATATGGAGAGGACATCCTTACAGTGAAGCTTTTGAACTTCCGAAATATAGATCAGGTGGCTGCAGAGGCTGGTAAATTTGATTTTGTTTTGGCTGATCTTGGAGTTTCCTCCATGCAGATCGACAACCCGGAAAGAGGCTTTTCCTATAAGACAGACGGCCCATTAGATCTCCGTATGAATCCTCAGAAGGGGATCAGCGCTGCAAAACGTCTTGCTGAGGTAACGGAGGAAGAGCTTTATGGAATGCTTCTGGAAAATGCTGACGAACCTTATGCGGCAGAAATTGCAAAAGCCACAATAAGAGAGAGAAGAATCCATCCCATTGAAACAAGCACAGATTTCAGAAACGTAATAGAAAAAGCTCTTTCTTTTCTGCCGGAAAAAGAAAAAAAGGAAGCAGTTAAAAAATCCTGCCAGAGATCCTTTCAGGCTCTCCGCATTGACGTAAACAGTGAATTTGAGGTGCTTTATGATTTTCTGGAAAAACTGCCTCAGGTACTTGCTCCCAATGGAAGAGCGGCGATCTTAACCTTTCATTCAGGCGAGGACCGACTGGTAAAAAAATCATTTAAGGAATTTTACAAGGAAGGCCTTTACAAAGAGATCAGCAAAGACGTGATCCGTCCTTCCAAGGAAGAATGCAATCGAAACAGCCGTGCAAAATGTACCAAGATGCGCTGGGCAATCCGGGCATAACAAATCCCTCGGACGATATATCGTCCGGGGGATCCTTTATATTTGGGGTTCAGGCGTCTTTTTCCAGATTTTTCATAGCGGTAGACAGCATCAGTTTAATGCGGTTCAGCTGATTTACCTCGCTAGCGCCTGGATCATAGTCGATGGCAACAATATTGGCTTTTGGATGCCTGCGGCGGATTTCCTTGATCACGCCTTTGCCCACAATATGGTTAGGCAGGCAGCCAAAGGGCTGGATGCAGACGATATTTGGCACGCCGCCTTCAATCAGCTCCAGCATTTCTCCAGTAAGGAACCATCCCTCTCCAGTCTGGTTTCCCGGAGATACAATAGGCTCTGCCATCTTTGCAAGGTCGTTGATATCGGCAGAGGGAGAGAAGTGGCGGCTCTGGCGAAGGGCTTCGTCAGCAGGTTTTCGAAGCCAGTCGATTCCCTTGATTCCCCAGTTGGCAACAGCAGCCTTTGATTTTTTGAAGCCAAGATATTCTGACTTAAAATTCTGATTAAAGAAGCAGTAATTAATAAAATCAATGAGATCCGGGCATACGGCCTCAGCCCCTTCAGCTTCCAGAAGGTCCGCAAGATGATTATTGGCAGCAGGAAGGAATTTTACAAGGATCTCACCTACGATTCCAACTCGTGGTTTGCGCTCTCCGGTAATTGGAATGGTATCAAATTCATGAACCAGTTCATGACACATCTTTTTGAACTGATTATGGCTTAAACTGCCGCTTTCAAGAAAAGCGATCACTCTCTGCTCCCAGATTTTATGTTTGCGGTTGACAATTCCTTTTTCCTGCTCATAGGGGCGCATCCGGTAAACGCACTTCATAAGAAGATCTCCAAATACTGCGCCGTAGCAGATTTTTTTGATCAGAGGAAGAGTCAGCTTAAATCCGGGATTGCTCTCCAGTCCGCTTAAGTTAATGGAGATAACAGGAATCTGCTCCATCCCTGCTTTTTTTAGGGCCCGGCGGATAAAGGCAATATAGTTGGAAGCCCGGCAGCCCCCTCCTGTCTGGGACATGATCACGGCTGTTTTATCAAGGTCATACCTGCCGGATAAAAGGGCGTCCATAATCTGTCCTACTACGATCAGGGATGGATAGCAGGCGTCGTTGTTTACATATTTCAGGCCTACATCTACAGCCCCATGGTTGTCGCTTGGGAGCACTTCAAGATTGTAGCCGCTGGAGTTAAAGGCAGCCTGCAGGATATTGAAATGGAAGGGCGACATCTGTGGACAGAGGATCGTATAATTTTTCCGCATTTCCTTTGTGAACACAACCTTTTCCACAGAGGAGGGGACAACCTGGCGCGTTCTGCCCTGGGACTCTTTGGCGCGGATAGCAGCCAGAAGAGAGCGGACACGAATACGGGCTGCGCCCAGGTTATTGACCTCGTCAATCTTCAGGCAAGTATAGATCTTTCCGCTGCCATCAAGAATTTCATATACCTCATCAGTAGTGACAGCGTCCAGACCGCAGCCAAAAGAGTTTAGCTGGATCAGATCAAGATCTTCCCTTGTTTTTACAAAGCCTGCCGCTGCATAAAGCCGGGAATGGTACATCCATTGGTCGTTGACACGGATGGGACGTTCTATTTGTCCAAGATGGGAAACAGAGTCCTCAGTAAGGACAGCAAGACCGTAGCTGTTGATCAGATCCGGGATTCCATGATGGATCTCCGGGTCAATGTGGTAAGGGCGTCCGGCAAGGACAATACCTCTTCGTCCGGTTTCTTTAAGATAAGCAAGAGTTTCTTCTCCCTTTGTCTCAATATCCTTTCGTACTGCGGCAAGCTCTTCCCATGCAGCGTGAACCGCATCCTTGACTTCCTGGGAGGGAAGCTCCTGAAATACCTCTACAAGACGGTCTGCAAGAATTGCCTCTGAGGTAAAGGCAAGGAAGGGATTTCGGAAGTCAATTTCTGGATTATGAAGCTCGTCTACATTGTTTTTGATGTTTTCTGCATAAGAGGTAACAATAGGACAGTTATAATGGTTGACTGCATCTGGAAATTCGTTTCTTTCGTAAGGCACACAGGGATAAAAAATAAAGTTTACGCCTTTTTTCAGAAGCCAGCTTACATGTCCATGGGCCATTTTTGCCGGGTAACATTCAGATTCGCTGGGAATAGATTCAATTCCCAGTTCATAAATTTTTCTGGTGGAGGTTGGAGAAAGAACCACCTCGTATTTTAATTTGGTAAAGAAAGTGAACCAGAAAGGATAATTTTCAAACATGTTCAGTACCCGTGGGATCCCTACCTGGCCCCGTACCGCCTGATCGGAAGAAAGGGGCTTGTAAGAAAAAATCCTTTTGTACTTATACTCATAAAGGTTTGGCACATGATCCTTGTTCTTTTCTTTACCGATGCCTCTTTCGCAGCGGTTGCCGCTTACAAACTGGCGTCCTCCGCTGAATTTGTTGATGGTGAGACGGCAGTTGTTTGTGCAGCCTTTGCAGTTTGCCATGGACGTAGTATATTTCAGGGAGTTGATTTTATCAATGGAGAGCATGGTGGTTTCTTGTCCCTCTTTATGACGTTCCCTGGCAATGAGAGCAGCTCCGAAAGCGCCCATGATTCCGGCAATGTCTGGACGGATGGCATGACAGTCTGCTATTTTTTCGAAGCTCCTTAAAACAGCGTCATTATAAAAGGTTCCCCCCTGTACCACAATATGACGGCCCAGCTCAGAAGCGTCAGAAACCTTGATTACTTTATACAGGGCGTTTTTAATAACAGAGTAGGCAAGTCCTGCAGAAATATCAGATACAGAAGCGCCTTCCTTTTGAGCCTGCTTGACTTTTGAGTTCATAAATACCGTACATCGGGTTCCCAGATCAATAGGATGCTCTGCATAAAGGGCAGCTTTTGCAAAATCCTGTACGCTGTAGTTCAGAGATTTTGCAAAAGTCTCAATAAAGGAGCCGCAGCCGGAAGAACATGCCTCGTTGAGCTGTACGCTGTCTACAGTCTGGTTTTTGATCTTAATACACTTCATATCCTGACCGCCGATATCCAGGATGCAGTCTACTTCCGGGTCAAAAAAGGCGGCGGCATAGTAATGGGAAACTGTTTCCACCTCTCCTTCATCCAGGAGAAGAGCTGCTTTGATCAAGGCTTCCCCGTAACCGGTAGAACAGGAGTAGGCAATATGGGCTTCTTTTGGAAGCTGCTGATAGATTTCCTGAATAGAGCGGATCGCTGTTTTCAGTGGATTTCCGTTATTGCTGCTGTAAAAAGAGTAAAGAAGACTTCCGTCTTCGCCTACCAGAGCTGTTTTTGTAGTAGTGCTTCCGGCGTCAATGCCAAGATAGCAGTTTCCGCTATAGGAAGCAAGATCGCCTGTCTGTACCTTATAGGAACTTTGACGGTCTGCAAAGGATTGATAATCTTCCCTGGAAGCAAACAAAGGATCCATGCGCTCTACTTCAAAATCCAGCTGAATGGAATTATGAAGACGCTCTTTTAAGTCTGTAAGGGAAACAGAAACCTCTTCTTTGGCGTTCAGGGCAGATCCTATGGCTGCAAAAAGATGAGAGTTTTCAGGAACAATGGTATGCTCGTCATCCAGTTTCAGGGTGCGGATAAAAGCTGCTTTAAGCTCTGAAAGAAAATGCAGAGGGCCGCCAAGAAACGCAACATGTCCACGGATAGGCTTGCCGCAGGCCAGACCGGAAATGGTCTGATTGACAACCGCCTGAAAAATTGAAGCAGAAAGATCCGGTTTGGTAGCTCCTTCGTTGATCAAAGGCTGGATATCTGTTTTTGCAAAAACACCGCAGCGGGCTGCAATAGGATAAAGAGCCTTATAATTTTTGGCATACTCATTCAGTCCCGGAGCATCTGTCTGTAGAAGGGAAGCCATCTGATCAATAAAAGAGCCGGTGCCTCCTGCGCAGATTCCGTTCATACGCTGCTCAATATTTCCGCCTTCAAAATATATGATTTTGGCATCCTCACCGCCCAGTTCAATGGCTACGTCTGTCTGAGGCGCGATTTTCTGAAGAGAGCTTGATACGGCGATCACCTCCTGGACAAAAGGAATCTCCAGGTGATTGGCCAGTGTAAGTCCTCCAGAACCGGTGATCACCGGGTGGAGAGTCAGCTCCCCTAAACGGTCATATGCTTTTTGGAGAAGACCTGCAAGAGTCTCCTGAATATTGGCAAAATGTCGTTCGTAGTCGGCAAACAGCAGGGTGTCGTTTTCATCAAGAACCGCGATCTTAACAGTCGTAGATCCGATATCAATTCCCAATGTATATGTACTCATAAAATGTGAATCAGCCTCCTCGTTTTACTTCTGTATATCAATATTCTTTCTTATTAAAAGTGTGTTCTAAAAACAAAGATTCCGTAACATTATACGACAATCTTTTTAAAATGACAATGCACAACTTTCACAATTTGTAAGGGTAAATAAAAGGAAAAAAGTTAAAATATGGATGAAAAGACTCTTGTTTGTTTTGCTTTCCCTGCACTTTACATTTGGAAGAATACCAGTTATACTGACCATAGAAAAGAAGTAACTGTTCACAGGTATGATTGCCGAAGGTGATTTGGAATGCACTTTGATTACGTTACCGGAAAGGGTGTGGACAGTGACAAAAAGAAATTACAGAGAGGAAAAGGAATGGCAGAATATCGATTACTGAAAACAGAAGGCCGGGCCAAGAGAGCAGAGTTTCATACGGTCCATGGTACGATTCAGACGCCGGTCTTTATGAATGTTGGAACAATAGGAGCAATTAAAGGGGCTGTTTCCACCATGGATCTTCATGAGATTGGAACTCAGGTGGAACTTTCCAATACCTACCATCTTCATGTGCGCCCGGGAGACCAGGTGGTAAAGCAGCTTGGAGGACTGCACAAGTTTATGGTATGGGATAAACCGATTCTGACAGATTCCGGCGGATTCCAGGTTTTTTCCCTGGCAAAGCTGCGTAAGATTAAGGAAGAAGGAGTATATTTCCGCTCCCATATTGACGGCCATAAGATTTTTATGGGACCTGAAGAAAGTATGCAGATCCAGTCAAATCTTGCCTCTACCATTGCAATGGCTTTCGACGAGTGTCCAAGCAGTGTGGCAGACAGGGAATACGTGCAGAAATCAGTAGAGCGTACTACTCGCTGGCTTGCAAGATGTAAGGCAGAGATGGCACGTCTCAACAGTCTTCCCGATACCATAAATAAAGAACAGCTTCTTTTTGGAATCAATCAGGGAGCCGTTTATGACGATATCCGTATCGAACATGCAAAAGAAATTGCAAAAATGGATCTGGACGGTTATGCAGTGGGCGGTCTTGCAGTGGGAGAGTCCCATGAGGAAATGTACCGGATCCTGGATTCCGTAGTTCCTTATCTTCCCCAGAACAAGCCTACGTATCTGATGGGCGTGGGAACTCCGGCAAATATCCTGGAGGGCGTAGAAAGAGGCGTGGATTTCTTTGACTGCGTTTACCCCAGCCGTAACGGACGTCATGGACATGTATATACAAACCATGGCAAAATGAACATGTTCAATGCAAAGTACGCGCTGGATACCAGACCTATTGACGAGGAATGTCAGTGCCCGGCCTGCCGCCATTACAGCAGAGCCTATATCCGCCATCTTCTGAAGGCAAATGAGATGCTGGGTATGCGCCTTTGCGTACTTCATAATCTGTATTTTTACAATCATATGATGGAAGAAATCAGAGACGCCCTTGATGCAGGAAGATTTGCGGAATACAAGAAAATGCGTCTGGAAGGTTTTCTTAAGGGAAATTAAACAAAAACTCATAAAAACACTTGAAGAAATTCGTATTTTTGTGTATTATGTGTTATAATGCTTTTTTGGCAGGAATCGAAAGTTAATTACAGGAGGAAACAAAATGGAAGCAAATGGAGCTGCAAGTATGGGCATGATGATCATTTGGATGGTAGTGATCTTTGGTATCATGTATTTCCTTATGATCCGTCCTCAGAAAAAAGAACAGAAAAGACTCCAGGCTATGCTTAACAGCATGGAAGTAGGAGACAGTGTTGTAACAACAAGCGGTTTTTACGGCGTTGTAATTGATATGACTGAGGAAGATGTGATCGTAGAGTTCGGCAATAACAAAAACTGCCGTATTCCTATGAGAAAACAGGCCATCGCAGAAGTTGAGAAGGCGGAACAGGCTGCTCAGTAAGAGATAAAAATAAGTGCTGCATATGCGGCGCTTATTTTTTTATACAATCCGTGAAACTTTTTCACTTTAACAGGTTGAAATCTTTCTTAAAGTGCGTTATTATAGTAACAATCGAAACGGAAAGGAGTCTGCAGGGTGGTTTTCCTGCAGAAAGAGGAAATTGAAAATGGAATACAAGATCGCTTTGATTCCCGGAGATGGGATTGGACCGGAGATTGTAAGAGAGGCCAGGAAGGTTCTGGATGCTGTCTGCAGAAAATTCGGTCATACATTTACATATGAAGAGGTGCTTCTTGGCGGCGCATCTATTGATGTTCACGGCGTTCCCCTGACAGATGAGGCAGTGGAAACAGCAAAAGCCTCAGACGCAGTTTTGATGGGCTCCATTGGCGGAGATGCGAAAACCTCTCCCTGGTATCAGCTTGAGCCATCCAGACGTCCTGAAGCAGGCCTTCTTGCTATCCGAAAGGCGCTGAATCTTTTTGCAAACCTTCGTCCGGCTTATCTTTATCAGGAACTCCAGGCAGCCTGCCCTCTGAAAAAAGAAATCATTGGTGACGGCTTTGATATGATTATTGTCCGGGAGCTGACAGGCGGTCTTTATTTTGGAGAACGAAGGACTGTGGAAGAAAACGGCATAATGACAGCAGTGGATACGCTTTCCTATAATGAAACCGAAATCCGCCGCATTGCAGTAAAGGCTTTTGATATTGCAATGAAGAGAAAGAAAAAAGTAACAAGCGTAGATAAAGCTAATGTGCTGGATTCTTCACGCCTCTGGAGAAAGGTTGTGGAGGAAGTGGCAAAGGATTATCCAGAGGTAACGCTGGAACATATGCTGGTTGACAACTGCGCTATGCAGCTTGTCCATAACCCGGCTCAGTTTGATGTGATCCTTACAGAGAATATGTTTGGCGATATTCTTTCTGACGAGGCAAGTATGGTGACAGGCTCCATAGGAATGCTGTCTTCTGCCAGCCTTAACGATACAAAGTTTGGCCTTTATGAACCAAGCCATGGCTCTGCTCCTGATATTGCCGGACAGAATAAGGCAAATCCCATTGCGACCATTCTTTCAGCAGCTATGATGCTTCGTTATTCCCTTGATCTTGACAAGGAGGCGGAGGCAGTAGAGACGGCTGTGCAGAAGGTGCTTGCAGAGGGCTGGCGCACAGGCGATATTATGAGTGAAGATGGAAGAATGGTGGGAACCAAGGAGATGGGAGATCTCATCGCGGCAGCAGTTTGAATCATCAGATCTTTACAGACAGAAACAGATCTGTCTTACAGAATAAGAGAGGAGACATAAGGTATGAGAAGTGACGCAGTAAAAAAAGGCTCGCAGCAGGCCCCTCACAGATCCCTGTTTAATGCGCTGGGCTATACAAAAGAAGAAATGGAACGGCCCATGGTGGGAATCGTAAGTTCCTACAATGAAATCGTTCCCGGACATATGAACCTTGACAAGATCGTGGAGGCTGTAAAACAGGGAGTGGCCATGGCAGGCGGAACTCCAGTTGTATTCCCGGCTATTGCTGTATGCGATGGAATCGCCATGGGACATACAGGCATGAAATATTCTCTTGTAACAAGAGATCTGATCGCAGATTCTACAGAGGCAATGGCAATGGCTCATCAGTTCGATGCTCTTGTTATGGTTCCAAACTGTGACAAAAACGTTCCCGGACTTCTGATGGCGGCGGCTCGTATTAATGTTCCTACAGTGTTTGTCAGCGGCGGCCCTATGATGGCCGGACACATCCACGGACATAAAACAAGTCTTTCCAGCATGTTTGAGGCAGTAGGCGCTTATGCGGCGGGAAATATTACAGAGGACGAGCTGACAGAATACGAAAATAAAACCTGTCCTACCTGCGGTTCCTGTTCCGGTATGTATACAGCCAACTCCATGAACTGCCTGACAGAAGTTCTTGGCATGGGACTTGGAGGAAACGGAACGATCCCGGCTGTTTACTCTGAGCGTATCCGCCTGGCAAAACATGCGGGAATGCAGGTTATGGAAATGTACAGAAGAAATATCCGTCCAAGAGATATTATGACAGAAGACGCGATCCTGAACGCACTGACAGTAGATATGGCTCTTGGATGTTCCACCAACAGTATGCTTCATCTTCCGGCTATCGCCCATGAGATCGGCATGGACTTTGACATTAGTTTTGCCAACGGTATCAGTGAAAAAACACCGAATCTCTGCCACCTGGCTCCGGCAGGCCCCACATACATGGAAGATCTGAACGAGGCAGGCGGAGTTTATGCAGTTATGAATGAGCTGAACAAAAAGGGACTGCTTCACACAGACTGCATGACCGTAACCGGAAAGACTGTAGGAGAAAATATAAAGGACTGCATAAACCGAGATCCTGAGGTGATCCGTCCTATTGACAATCCCTATAGTCAGACAGGCGGCCTTGCTGTTCTGAAAGGTAATCTTGCTCCTGACGGCGGCGTGGTAAAACGTTCCGCAGTGGTAGAAGAAATGATGGTCCATGAAGGCCCTGCAAGAGTCTTTGACTGTGAAGAGGATGCTATTGCGGCGATCAAGGGAGGAAAGATTGTTTCTGGAGACGTTGTGGTAATCCGCTATGAAGGTCCTAAGGGCGGCCCAGGTATGAGAGAGATGCTGAACCCCACATCAGCCATTGCAGGAATGGGACTTGGTTCTTCCGTGGCTCTGATCACAGACGGGCGTTTCAGCGGAGCTTCCAGAGGCGCGTCCATCGGCCATGTTTCTCCGGAGGCGGCAGTGGGAGGCCCCATTGCACTGATTGAAGAGGGAGATATCATCAGCATTGATATTCCGGCCTTGAAGCTGGAAGTAAAGGTTTCCGACGAGGAAATGAAAGCACGAAAAGAAAAATGGCAGCCAAGAGAACCAAAAGTTACCACAGGATATCTGGCAAGATATGCAGCCATGGTGACATCAGGAAACAGGGGAGCGATTCTTGAGGTTCCAAAGGTAAAATAAACAAAAAAAGGAGGAAACCCTATGCAGCTTACAGGTGCAGAGATTATTATAGAGTGTCTGAAGGAGCAGGGAGTAGACACAGTCTTTGGTTATCCGGGAGGAGCGATACTGAATGTCTACGATGCGCTTTATAAATATAAAGATGAGATCCATCATATTCTTACCTCCCATGAGCAGGGAGCGGCCCATGCGGCAGACGGATATGCAAGGGCTACAGGCAAGGTTGGCGTTTGTATGGCAACTTCCGGTCCGGGAGCTACCAACCTGGTGACAGGAATCGCCACAGCAATGATGGATTCTGTTCCCGTTGTAGCGATTACAGCCAATGTAGGCAAACCCCTTCTCGGAAAGGACTCCTTCCAGGAGGTAGATATTGCCGGTATTGTAATGCCCATTACAAAGCACAGCTATATTGTAAAAGATATCAGCAAACTTGCAGAAACCATCCGCAAGGCCTTTTACATTGCAAAAAGCGGACGCCCTGGTCCGGTTCTGGTGGATGTTACCAAGGACGTTACAGGGGCTTTGTATGAGTATTCTCCCCGCCGTCCAGCAACAGTAAACCGGGAAACAAGCGAAATCCGAAAAGCAGACGTAAATACAGCCGTTGAAATGATCAAAAACGCTGAAAAGCCGTTTATTTTCGTAGGCGGCGGCGCTGTGATCTCAGGCGCTACAAAGGAGATCACGGAACTGGCGCACAGGATCCAGGCTCCGGTATGCGACAGTCTGATGGGCAAGGGCGGATTTTCCGGCGAGGATCCTTATTATACAGGAATGCTTGGAATGCACGGAACAAAGACCTCCAACCTTGGAGTAAGCCAGTGCGACCTTCTGATCGTTCTGGGAGCCCGGTTCAGCGACCGCGTTACCGGAAATGTGAAGACTTTTGCCAATAAAGCAAAGATTATCCAGATTGATATTGACGCGGCGGAGATCAACAAAAACGTACTTGTGGACGCTTATATAGAGGGCGACCTGAAAGAAGTATTAAGAAGACTTCTGGAAGGAATACCGGAGAAGAAACATCCGAAGTGGATGGAACACATTCAGGAAATGAAAGCCAGATATCCGCTGAATTACGACCATACACAGCTTACAGGTCCTTATGTGATCGAAAAGCTGTATGAGCTGACAAATGGAGACGCCATTATCACTACAGATGTAGGACAGCATCAGATGTGGGCTGCTCAGTATTATAAATACAAAGAACCGAGAACGTTTTTGACCTCCGGCGGACTGGGAACCATGGGCTATGGTCTTGGGGCTGCTATTGGAGCAAAAACAGGAAGACCAGATAAAACTGTAGTAAATATTGCAGGAGACGGCTGCTTCCGTATGAACATGAATGAGATTGCAACAGCAGTGCGCTGTGGAAGACCCCTTGTGCAGATCGTCCTGAACAACCATGTTCTGGGTATGGTCCGCCAGTGGCAGACTTTGTTCTATGATCACAGATATTCACATACTGTATTAAATGATGCGGTAGACTTTGTGAAGATTTCTGAGGGCATGGGAGCAAAGGCTATCCGCGTTACCAAAATGGAAGAGGTAGAGCCGGCTTTAAAAGAAGCCCTTTCTTCTCCGGGTCCGGTGGTTCTGGACTGTTGGATCGACCAGGATTTAAGCGTATTCCCAATGGTGCCTGCAGGTGCAAGCATTGATGATGTTTTTGACGAGGAGGATATGAAAAAATGAGCAGAGTTTACAACTTTTCCGCAGGCCCGGCAGTATTGCCGGAAGCCGTGCTGAAAGAAGTGGCAGAAGAAATGATGGATTATCAGGGAAGCGGCATGTCTGTTATGGAGATGAGCCATAGAAGCCCGGAATTTCAGAAGATCCTTGACGATGCAGAAAAGGATCTCAGAGAACTGATGAACATTCCTGACAACTACAAGGTACTGTTTCTCCAGGGCGGAGCATCCCAGCAGTTTGCCATGATCCCTATGAACCTGATGAAGAACAAGGTGGCAGATTATATTGTTACCGGACAGTGGGCGAAGAAGGCATACCAGGAGGCTCAGAAGTATGGAAAGGTCAATAAGATCGCGTCTTCTGAAGATAAAACTTTTTCCTATATTCCTGACTGCAGCGACCTTCCCATAAGTCCTGATGCAGATTATATTTATATTTGTGAGAACAACACCATTTATGGAACAAAATATAAAACGCTTCCTAATACCAAGGGTAAAACTCTGGTAGCAGACGTATCTTCATGCTTCCTTTCTGAGCCGGTGGATGTGAGCAAATACGGCATTATCTACGGCGGAGTTCAAAAAAATATCGGACCGGCAGGTATGGTGATCGTGATTATTCGGGAGGATCTTATTACAGAGGACGTTCTTCCCGGAACGCCAACCATGCTTACCTATAAAACACATGCAGACGCAGGCTCTCTTTATAATACGCCTAACGCATACTGTATTTATGTATGCGGCAAGGTGTTTAAGTGGCTGAAATCCATGGGCGGATTAGAGGAAATGAAAAGAAGAAATGAAGAAAAAGCAAAGATCCTCTATGATTTCCTGGATGAGAGCAGGCTCTTTAAGGGAACAGTAGAACCAGCCTCCCGCTCTCTTATGAACGTTCCTTTTGTGACAGGAGACAAGGAACTGGATGCAAAATTCGTAAAAGAAGCAAAAGCAGCCGGTCTTGTAAATCTGAAGGGACACAGAACCGTAGGCGGCATGCGGGCAAGTATTTATAACGCAATGCCAAAGGAAGGTGTGGAAGCCCTGGTTGCATTTATGAAGAAGTTTGAGGAGGAGAATGCGTAATGTTTCAGTATCATTGCCTGAACCCTATTGCCGAAAGAGGTCTTGGGCTGTTCAGTGAAGATTATAAAAAAACAGAAGAGATTCATGATGCGGACGCCGTCCTTGTCAGAAGCGCCAAAATGCACGACATGGATCTTGGAAATACAGTAAAGGCCATTGCCCGGGCAGGCGCAGGCGTAAACAATATCCCGGTTTCAGAATGCGCAGAAAAGGGAATCGTTGTATTTAATACTCCCGGAGCCAATGCAAACGGCGTAAAGGAGCTTGTTCTTGCAGGAATGCTTCTGGCTTCTCGTGATATCGTAGGCGGTATTGAATGGGTGGCAGGACAGACAGACAAGAATGATATTGACAAACGTGCAGAAAAGCAGAAAAAACAGTTTGCAGGCTGCGAGATCAGCGGCAAGAAGCTGGGAATTATCGGCCTTGGCGCTATTGGCGCTCTTGTTGCCAACTCTGCTACCCATCTGGGCATGGAGGTTTATGGATATGATCCTTATATTTCCATTGACGCTGCATGGAATCTTTCCAGAACAATTAAACACAGCAAATCTCTGGATGAAATTTACAGCCAGTGCGACTATATTACCATTCATGTTCCGCTTCTTGAAAGCACGAAAAAAATGATCAACAAAGAAGCCTTTGAAAAAATGAAGGACGGCGTTGTTCTTCTGAACTTTGCAAGAGATCTTCTTGTTGATGAAGAAGCCCTGATCCATGCCATTGAAAGCGGCAAGGTGAAAAAGTATGTAACAGACTTTGCCAATCCTCTTGTGGCGGGAAGAGAAGGAATCCTTGTAACGCCTCACCTTGGTGCGTCTACAGAGGAATCAGAGGAAAACTGTGCGGAGATGGCTGTGAAGGAATTGAGAAACTTCCTGGAAAACGGAAACATCAAAAATTCTGTAAACTTCCCGGACTGCGATATGGGAACCTGCGTGGCGGTAGGACGTATTGCCATCTGTCACAAAAATATCCCCAATATGATCAGCCAGGTAACACAGATCCTTGGAGCAGAAGGACTGAATATTGCAGATATGACAAACAAGAGTAAAGGCGAATACGCTTATACTCTGATCGATCTGGAAAGCGCGGCATCCAAAGAGGCTCTTGCAGCCCTTGAAGCAGTAGACGGCGTATCTAAGGTTCGCGTGGTGAAATAATCAAATGAAAATGATATAAAAGACATCCGCCATATTGACGATCTCGTGTCAATATGGCGGATGTTATTTTGTTTAAACGGCTGCCTTTTTGGGGGAAGCGGATTTAGAGGAAGCTGCAGAAGCTGCCAGCTTCTTTTCCGGTTTTGTCTTTTTGTCTGTCTTTTTTGCTGTTCTTTTTTTGGTGGCCGGGGCCTTCAAAGGCTTTTTTTCTGCCTGTTCTGTCAGGGTGCAGGAAAGGATCACTGCGCCAAAAGCGGGAACGCGGAGTTTCAGAGAGTTTTCCCTTTCATCACATTCTTCAGATCTGCTTGTTTTTGCCCTTGGATTGACCAGACCATTACCGCCGTATTCCTTACGGTCTGTGTTAAAGATTTCTTTATATTTGCCGTGGAAAGGAACGCCGACCTGATAATTCTCATGGGATACATCTGAGAAATTCACTACAGCCAGCAGGGTTTCTTCAGGATTATCAGTTCTGCGCATAAAGGTGAGAATGTTTTCTTCATATTTCATAAGCTGTATCCATTCGAAGCCGTCATATTCGTCATCCTTTTGGTAAAGGGCAGGATGGGAAGTATAGAAAGCGTTCAGATCATGAATAAAGGCTTCCATTTCTTCTGGAAGATCCTTTCCCGGCGCTGTCATTTTGATGCCGGGGTGAAGCATCTGGTAGGTATAGGCAGCTCTTATCTGAGCCAGCTTCTGAGATTCATCTCCCGGAAGCTTTGCCATAAAGTCTTTAAATTCCCCTGCGTCTCTTGTGCCAAGAGTCAGTACATAATGCTCGCAGTAAGCGTACAGCATGGAAAGAGTAAGCTGGTCATGGTCATACTGGCGCTCTTTTGGTAAAAGAGTAAGATAATGAAGAAAATCTGAACTCCAGTTATTGTTCCATTTGTAATCAAAACCAGGGTGGTCGTTTTCTGCATAGTCTGTAAGCTCCGGCCACAGACCGTCTTCCTGGGCGATCATAAGAACGCCGGGGTTTTTCTTTTTTATGATGGAGTTTAAATGTTTCAAAAATTCCACAGCAGCAAGATTTTCATTAGAGCCGTAGAGATTAGGTTTCCATCCGGTTTCACGTCCATAATCCAGATAAAGCATGGAATCCACATCATCCAGCCGAAGTCCGTCTGCGTGATATACTTCTGTCCAGTAAAAAGCATTGGAGATCAAAAAATCTGCAACCATAGGGCTCTCATAATTATAAAGAAGGGTTCCCCACATAGGATGTACAGCCATTTCCGGGTCTGGAAGCTCATAGAGAGGCGTTCCGTCAAACCGCTCCAGACCTTCGGCATAGCGTGGAAAATGGGCGGCAGCCCAGTCCAGGATCACGCCGATTCCTTCTTTGTGAAGCTGATTGACCAGGGCGGCAAAATCACCTGGAAGCCCGAATCGTCTGTCCGGGGCAAAATATCCGAAAGTAGAATAAGGACCGGAAATTTCATCCAGATACTCCATAACAGGATGAAGCTCTACATGGGTATAGCCAAGCTTCTTCACATAAGAAACCAATTCCTTGCCGTTTTTCCACTGGTCAAGGCTTGTTTCATAAATAGATGCAGGCTGCTTCCTGTCCGCGTATTTTTTGCGGCTGCGCATCCAGTCCTCATCCTCCCACTGGATGTCTCCGGCAGGAGCAGCAACTACGGAAGCAGTAGCCGGGGGAAGCTCTGTACAAGCCCCGTAAGGGTCTGTTTTAAGGAGTTTTTCGCCGTTTTTGAGGCGAATCTCATATTTATAAAGATCTCCTTCTTTGACGCCGGGAATAAAAAGCTCGTAAATACCGGACATGGGCATTCGGTGCATCATATGGCTTCTTCCGTCCCAGCTGTTAAAATCTCCTACAACATTGACGCTGACTGCGTTGGGAGCCCAGACAGCAAAACTGGTTCCCTTTACACGGCTTAAGGTGATGGGATGGGCGCCCAGCTTTTCGTAGGCATGGTAATAAACGCCTTCGCAAAAAGCCTTTTCTTCCTCTTCAGTAATCTGTCCGGGAAAGGCGTATGCGTCATGGAATACTTCTGTTTTATCTTCTTTTGTTACACGGAACTGATAGGAAGGGATCTTCCTGCCCGGGATCAGTACGGCGAAATAGCCTGCTTCGTCTTCCTGCTCCATAGGGAAGACCCTGCGCCCTGTCAGTACCTCTGCAGTTTCGGCTCCGGGAAAGAATCCCTGGATCAAAATACCGTCAGTAGTAAGTCTTGGACTTAAAACGTCCCTGGGCGACGGTTCTTCTCCGTATACAATTGCTTCAATTCTGGGCCAGTCCATATAATCATAAACTTTTCCGTTCATATTCTCATTCCTCCTGTCTCAGGCTAATGCTCCTTTGCCAGGTCTTAGCCGGGTAAAACCTGTGATAGATTCAGTTTATCATTTTTTTGGAAAAAAATAAAGATTAGTCCGAAATTTGTTTGACAAAACCTTGGGTCTGAGATAAATTGATACTAAGGAATATACTGAAGGAGGTTTATTATGGAGAATAAACAGTATGATGTAACAGCTCTTGGTGAACTGCTTATTGATTTTACAGAAAACGGAGAAAGTTCCCAGGGCAATCCTCTTATGGAAGCAAATCCCGGAGGAGCTCCCTGCAATGTTCTTGCCATGCTCCAGAAGCTGGGCAAAAAAACAGCCTTTATCGGTAAGGTTGGCAGCGATATGTTTGGAAACCAGCTTAAAACTGCTGTAGAAGAAGTAGGAATTGATACCAGAAACCTTATTATGGACGAAAAACACCATACCACACTGGCTTTTGTGCATACATATCCTGACGGAGACAGAGATTTTTCTTTTTATCGTGATCCAGGCGCCGATATGATGCTTACAAAAGAAGAGGTTCAGAAGGACCTGATCGCTTCTTCACGGATCTTCCATTTTGGAACTCTTTCTTCCACTCATGAAGGAGTAAGAGAGGCCACCCGCCATGCTATTGAGCTTGCCAAAGAAGCAGGCTGCATTATCACATTTGACCCCAACCTTCGCCCGCCTTTATGGGAATCTCTGGAAGATGCAAAAAGAGAGATCGAATACGGCCTTACCAAGTGTGACGTGCTGAAGATTTCTGACAACGAGGTAGAGTTCCTTTTTGGAACTACAGACTATGATAAGGGCGCTGCCCTGATCCGGGAAAAATATAATATCCCGCTGGTTCTTATTACCATGGGAAAAGACGGAAGCCGGGCTTATTACAAAGATCTTCGTGTGGAAGCCGCTCCTTTCTTACAGGAAAACACCATTGAGACAACAGGAGCCGGAGATACTTTCTGCGCCAGTACCTTGAATTATGTTCTGGAACATGGCCTTGAGGATCTTACAGAAGAGAATCTTAAGGAGCTTCTGACTTTTGCAAATGCTGCTGCGTCTCTTATCACAACCAGAAAGGGCGCTCTTCGCGTTATGCCTTCAAGAGAAGAGGTTCTGGCATTTATTGAATCCAGAAAATAAAAAAACTCTTGCTTTTTCCTGAAAATCGAGTATAATATTTGTGTGTCAGGCACAGGCTGGAATAGCTCAGTCGGTAGAGCACTTCACTCGTAATGAAGGGGTCGTGAGTTCGAGTCTCATTTCCAGCTTTTTTCAGGAACGGAAGTCGCCTGTAGGACTTCCAGGACAACTGTTCTTTCAGATAATGAGAGAGCAGTTTTTTTATATAATTATAAGGGGAATTGTCATGGATGAAACAGAACGGAAGATTGTCAGGCGGATCGAGAAATACAAAGAAGAAATCATACGTTATGCAGAAGATATAGAGGCTCATCCTGAGCCGGGATTCCAGGAAGTCCGCACAGCAGAGAAAACAGCAGAGTTTTTGGAAAGCCTGGGAATGGAGATTGAGAAAAATATAGCTCTTACAGGTGTTCGGGCATACTGGGAACCCTGCAAAGATAATAAGGCAGGATATCCCAATGTGGCGGTGATCGGAGAGATGGACGCCATTGGATGCGCAAGCCACCCAAAAGCAGATCCTGTTACAAAGGCAGCTCATGCCTGCGGCCATCATGCGCAGATGGCTGTTATGGCTGGAACGGCTGTTGCTTTTTCTGACCCGGAAATCAGAAAGGAGCTGGACGGCTCCCTGACATTTCTGGGAGTTCCGGCAGAGGAATATATAGACGCGGACAAAAGAACAACCCTTCGTAAAAAAGGAATCCTCTTTGGATCGGGAAAAAGCGAAATGATCCGTACAGGGGTTTTTGACCATACGGATCTTGTAATGACTTCCCACGTTCATATGGTTCCTGTACAGGAGGATTTTTATCTGGGAAATCCTGCCTGTAACGGATTTGACGCAGAGCGGGTTACCATCCGGGGAAAGGCGGCTCACGGAGCCATTGATCCCTGGAACGGGGTCAACGCCTTAAGCATTGCCACAAGCGCGCTTCAAATGATGGGACTTATGCGGGAAACTTTTCGGGAGGAGGACCATGTGCGTCTTCATAATGTGATCCGCAAGGCGGGAGACGTGGTAAACAGTGTGCCCGACGAGGCGATTCTGGAAACAAAGATCCGGGCAGCTTCCCTGGAAAAAATAAGGCAGATCCGGCAGATGGCGGACAGAGCCTACGACGGAGCGGCTTATGCTTTTGGGGGAAGGATTGAAAGGGAGAACCTGACCGGATATATGCCTATCCGTCCAAGACTGGCGGATCAGGCCATGAAAGAGGCGGCAGAAGCGATGGGGCTTTCTTACCGGGAAGTGCGCCCCGGGGACTTTAATAACGCCTGTACGGACGTGGGGGATCTGACCCACCTTCTTCCTGTGGTGAATTTTACCTTTGGGGGATTTGAAGGACGGCTTCACGGGGAGGATTTCCGAATTAAGGATAAAGAAAAAGCATATATCCTTCCGGCAAAGCTTCAGGCTCTTACGGTTTACCGATTATTAAAAAACAGGGCTGAGAAGGCAAGGGAGATCATAGACGGTTTTACTCCGGTCTTTGACAAAAAAGGATATACAGAATATATTTACAGGCAGATGGAAACAGACGGCGGCTTTGCTGCCGCAGGATCAGAAGAAAGTAAGGAAACAAAAATATGACAGAAATTTGTTTAGAATTAAAGGACATCAGAAAGGGATTTTCTGAGGAGGAAGAGGTGTTGAAGGGAATCAGTCTTTCCATTGGAAAGGGAGAGTTTATCACGCTTCTTGGCTCTTCGGGCTGTGGAAAGACCACAACCCTCCGAATTATTGCAGGGCTTGAAACGCCGGATGCGGGACAGGTATTTTTGGACGGCAGAGACGTTACCGCGCTGAACCCGGAAGAGAGAGACGTAAATACAGTATTCCAAAATTATGCCCTTTTTCCTCATATGAATGTGGCGGATAATATAGGATACGGACTGAAGCTGAAAAAAGTGCCAAAGGCTGAAATCAAAAAAAGAGTGACACATATGCTGGAGCTGGTGCAGCTTCCAGGCTACGAAAAGCGTAAGCCTTCTGAGCTTTCTGGAGGACAGAAACAGAGAGTGGCTATTGCAAGGGCTTTGATCAATAATCCTAAGGTGCTGCTTCTGGACGAACCTTTGGGGGCTCTAGACCTGCAGCTTCGCCGGACCATGCAGGCAGAACTGAAACGTCTCCAAAAAAAACTGGGGATCACGTTTATCTATATCACTCATGATCAGGAGGAGGCCATCAATATGTCTGACAGGATCGCTGTAATGAATCAGGGAACCTTTGAGCAGATCGGCACTCCAGATGAGATTTATAATCATCCCCGTACAAGCTATGTGGCTGTTTTTGTAGGAAATGCCAATATCCTGAAGGGCAGGGTAATAACCGTCCGGGAGGGGAAGGCCACAGTGGAGCTTGCAGGAGGCAAAGCTTCTGTATTGTGCAGAGAGGAAGCAGTCTCTGAGGGGGAAGAAGTGACCCTTGCAGTGAGAAGTGAAAATATCAAAATACAGGAAGAGTGTGCCTGCGGCCTTAAGGCAGAGGTGACGGAAAAGAGCTTTGCAGCAGGGCAGCTTAGGGTGGTGCTTCGTCTTTCGGACGGCACAGAGCTGGTGGCAAGCCGCTATGGAATCAATGCGGACGTTCGCCCGGGAGAAACGGTAAGCGTCTGCTTTGCCCCGGAGGATGCGGTTTTTGTGGACAGAACAGGAGAGAAATAGAATGAAACGGCCGAAAAAAACAAAACGCAGTTCATCTGTATGGATGATCCTTCCCCTTTATTTTTTTACTCTTGTATTTGTGGCAGGTCCTCTGATCTATATGGTGGCTTTAAGCTTCGCCCAGCCGGGGAGCGGATCTTCTGTAGAATGGAATCTTACTCTGGATAATTACAGGAAGATCCTGGATCCGGTATACCTTCAGACTTTTGGAGAGTCTTTTAAACTTGCTCTTACCAGCACGGCCATTATCTGTCTGGTAGGTTATCCCTTTGGATATTTTATGGCAAAGCTGTCCGACGGCTGGAAAAAGAAAGCCATGCTTTTTCTGATGCTGCCTTTTTGGATCAATTCCCTGATCCGTCTTTATGGATGGATCATCATCCTGCAGAACAGAGGGCCTTTGAACAGTCTTTTAAAGGATCTTGGTATTATTGAACGTCCACTGAAACTTCTGTACAGCTATCCGGCTATTGTGGTAGGTATGGTGTATGTACTTCTTCCCTTTATGATCTTATCCGTATATTCCAGCGCGGAAAAACTGGACTGGTCCTTGGTGGAAGCTGCAAGAGATCTGGGAGCTGGAAGATGGAAGGCATTTTGGACCGTGTCCTTTAAGCTGACTCTTCCCGGTCTTTTATCTGGAGTTATCCTGACCTTTATTCCGTCTATGGGCCTTTTCTTTATTGCAGATATTTTAGGCGGAAATAAGATTGTTCTGGTGGGAAGCCTGATCCAGGAACAGATGACAAGAGGCAGTAACTGGCCTTTTGCAGCGGCTCTTGCCGTAGTTCTTATGATCCTTACCACATTGATGATCGGGCTGTACCGAAGGATTACAAATGTTAAGGAACTGGAGGGGATCGGATGAAAAAAAATTCAAAACTTTCCGGGCTGTATCTTGGAATTGTGTTTTTTTTGATGTATCTGCCTGTGGCAGTGGTAATTATTTTTTCTTTTAATGAATCAAAGCTCCCAGTGCGATTTACTGGCTTTTCTCTGAAATGGTATGAAGAGTTGTTCCATGACAGCGCCATGCTGGAAGCTCTTGGAAACAGCCTTATTCTTGGAGCGGCAAGCTGCCTGGTGTCCGCAGTGATCGGGACCTTTGGGGCGGTAGGTCTTTCCCGGATCCACTGGAAAATCAAGGGAGCGTTGGAATATATTTCTATTTTACCATTGATGATCCCGGAAATCATTTTGGGAATGGTATTGATGGCATTTTTTTATCTTTTAAATATGCCTTTTGGTATGATGACTTTGCTTCTGGGACATACGGTTTTTTGCGTACCCTATATCCTGATGGAGGTAAAAGCCCGTCTTGCGGGAATGGATCCCTCTCTTGAGGAGGCGGCAAGAGATCTAGGAGCAGAAAGCCTCCGGGCATTTTGGGATATTACCCTTCCTCTTATTATGCCTGCTGTTGTGTCAGGCTCTCTTTTGGCTTTTGCTATGTCTATGGATGATGTGGTGATCAGTATTTTTGTCAACGGGCCAAGGATATCCACTCTTCCGGTAAAGGTATATACCCAGTTAAAAACAGGAGTAACGCCAGAGATCAACGCCCTTTGTACCCTGATGCTTGCAGTTACCCTTACCGCTCTTCTTATTTATGCACTGTTTACCAGGATTATAAAAGGAAAAAACAGACTCTTTTCAACAAAGAAAAAATAGGTTATACTAAATAAGTACAGTTTAAATTCTGCATAAAGGAGGCTACTATTATGAAAAAACTATTTGCGGCAGCATTATGCGCAGCTCTTTTGGTGACAGCGGCAGCAGTTCCTGTTTCTGCAGACGCAAAAAAAGAGCTTGTGCTTTTTACCTGGGAAAACATGTTCCCTCAGGAAGTCCTGGATGGATTTGAGGAGGAAACAGGAATAAAGATCATATACTCCAACTTTGATACAGACGAGACCATGTTTGAAAAGCTCTCCATGGCTGATGGCGGAGATTATGATATTATTATTGCAGACGATTATATTATTGAAAACGTGGTACAGGCAGGGCTTGCAGAAAAGCTGGACCAGAGCCGACTTACCGGATTTGAGAATATCAATCCTCTGTATCAGAGCCAGTTTTATGATCCTAATAACGAATATACCATACCTTACGGGGCAGGAATCCCTTTGATCGTTTATGATCCCGAAATGGTGGATATTGACATCAAGGGATATGCGGATCTCTGGGATCCGTCTCTTGAGGACAGTATTGCGCTGGTTGCAAACTACCGAGTGATCAACGGCATTACCAATCTGACCCTTGGAAAGAGCATGAATGAGGAGGATGTGGACTCTCTGAAAGAAACAGGAGAAAAACTTCTAAAGCTGGCTCCAAATGTGCGTCTGATCCAGGATGATAACACCCAGAACGCCCTTTTGAACGGAGAGGCCAGCGTGGGATTTCTTTATACTTCACAGGTAACGGCAGCTCTTTCTGAATACCCGGAATTAAAGGTGGTTTACCCTGAGGAAGGCCTGGGATTTGGAATTATGGGAATGTTTATCCCAAGCAAGGCGCCCAATAAGGACGCTGCTTACCAGTTTATGGAATATATTTTAAAACCGGAGATCGCGGCTCAGTGTACAGATTTTATCGGATATTACAGTACAAACAAAGAGGCGGATGAGCTGGTTAATCCAGATCTGGTTGTCCCGGATTCTGTGAAAAAGGGAGAGATCGTACAAAATGTAAGCGCAGAGGCGGAAGAACAGTACAGCAAAAACTGGACAGAGTTTAAGGCAGCCTGCGACTGACACAAACAAGGGGGATGCAGGATGGAAATTTATAAGGGGACAGCAACCTTTTCAGGAATTGCCATCGGGAAAATATTATATTACAGCAGAGGCGAATATCAGATACGGCAGTGTCTGGTAAGCAACATAAAAAAAGAAATCCAGAAATTTCAGGAGGCCAGAGCGGAGGCGGTCAAAGGTCTGAAGGAGCTTTATGAAGCCAACAGACAAAGCAGTCATAAAGAGGCGGAATATCTGAAGGGACAGATTCGGCTTCTGGAATCAGACAGCTATCAGAGAGCCATTGAAAGCTGTATCTCAACAGAAAAAGTAAACGCCGCATACGCAGTCATGACAAACAGAGACGAGGTGACAGAAACATTTCGTAATCTGGAAGAACCGGTGATCAAAAGAAGGATCCAGGATATCCAGGAAATTTCAGGACGGCTGATTCAGATTCTTGGAGGATCTTGTGTAAAAATCAACCTGGGAAACGATCCTGTGATCGTTGTGGCAGAATCTCTTGCTCCTACAGAGATCATGGAAATGGATAAAGACAAACTTCTGGCTGTGGTGATGCACCACGGTTCAGCAGTTTCTCATACTTCTATTGTTGCCAAGACTATGGAGATCCCTTCTCTTGTGGATATTTCAGTAGAGGATGACTGGGACGGACAGACGGCGATCGTAGACGGATATACAGGTACTCTTTACCTGAATCCAGATGAAGAGACAAAGAAAGAATACCGCATTCGTCTGGAAGCGGACAAAAAAGAAAAAGAAGAGCTTCTGCAGCTTAAAAATCAGTCAGATGAAACAAAGGACGGAAGAAAGATCGGTCTTTACGCCAATATCGGAAATATGAGCGATCTGAACAATGTACTTTATTATGGGGCTGCCGGGATCGGTCTTTTGCGAAGCGAATTTCAGTATCTTGGAAGAGAAAATTATCCCAGAGAAAACGAACTGTTTCGCGCCTACAAAAAGCTGGCGGAAACTATGGGAGATAAGATTGCAGTGATCCGTACCGCTGATCTGGGAGCAGATAAGCAGGCTCCGTATCTGGATATTCCAGAAGAAACAAATCCGATTATGGGAAACAGGGGCATCCGTCTCTGTCTGGACCGCAAGCTGATGTTCAAAGCCCAGCTTCGTGCTATTTACCGTGCAAGCGCCTATGGAAATCTTGCCATGATGTATCCCATGGTATCTTCTGAGGCTGAAATGGATGAGATCCAGCATTTGACAGAGGAGGTAAAGGAAGGGCTGAAAGAAAAGGGCATTCCCTTCCGCGATATCCAGACAAGTATTATGATCGAAACGCCTGCGGCTGTTATGATAAGCAGAGAGCTGGCAAAGCGGGTGGATTTTTTAAGCATTGGCACAAACGATCTCACCCAGTATACTCTTGCTATGGACAGGCAGAATCCCCTTCTGAAAAATAAGTATGACGATCACCATCCTGCAATTCTCAGAATGATCCAGATGGTGGTAGAGGCAGCTCATGCAGAGGGCAAAAAAGCAGGAATCTGCGGAGAGATCGCAGCAGATACCCGGCTTACAGAAACTTTTGTTCACATGGGCGTTGATTTTCTTTCCGTTGTTCCCGCCTGTATTCTTCCGGTAAGAAAGGCGCTTCGAGAAACTGACCTTAGCGGGCAGCGAGGATAAATATATGAAGAAAAGTAAAGTGATTCTTCTTCCCTGTAATTCTTACAGGGAAGATCTTGTTTATGAAAGTTTAAAAAAGGGTCTGGAGCTTCTGGGAGGACTGGACTCTCTTGTAAAAAAAGAAGAAAAAATTCTTTTGAAACCAAATCTTCTTAAGCGAGCGGAAACAGACAGGGCAGTGATCACCCATCCGGTTGTGGCAGGGATGTTCGCCCGTCTTTTAAAAGAGCATGGATGTCAAAATATGATTCTTGCCGATTCCTGCGGTCATGGAAATACAACAAAGGTGATCGCAGGCACAGGGATGGATTCTTATATGGAAAGCCTTGGAATTTCCCCGGTGGATTTTTCAGAAGGAATTAAAACGCCTTATAAAGAAGGGGTTCAGGCAAAGGAGTTTATGCTTGGCAAAGAGCTTCTGGACAGCGATTGCGTAATCTCTTTATGCAAAATGAAGACCCATGCCCTGGAACGTATCACCGGAGCGGTGAAAAACAGCTATGGCTTTATTTATGGACTTTACAAGGCAAAAGGACATACCCTTTACCCAAGCGCAGACAGCTTTGCCAGAATGCTGGTGGATCTGAATAAATGCGTAAAGCCAAGACTTTATGTGATGGATGGGATTACGGCCATGGAGGGGAACGGACCTGGCGCAGGAGATCCAGTGGATATGAAGGTAATGCTTATGTCCAGGGACCCGGTGGCTTTGGACAGTGTTTTTAGCCGTCTGGTCCATCTGAAACCGTCTATGGTTCCAACCTGTTATCACGGTGAAAAAATGGGACTTGGCACATGGAAAGAAGAGGAGATAGAGCTTCTGACCCCAGATGGGGAAATTTCCATGGAAGAAGCTGTTTCAAAATATGGAAATCCAAAGTTCAATGTGGACAGAAGAGTGATGAAATCCGGTATCTGGGAGCGAATGGCAAAGGTGCTGAACATTTTTCAGAAAAAGCCGTATATCCAAAAGGATCAGTGCATCCGCTGCGGAATCTGCGTAAAAAGCTGCCCTGTTCCCGGAAAGGCGGTAGACTTTAAAAACGGAAAAGAAAACCCACCGGTATACGACTATAAGAAGTGTATCCGCTGTTTCTGTTGTCAGGAAATGTGTCCAGAAAGTGCGATCAAGGTAAAATAAAAGGGGCTATCGGTAAATACCGTTTTTTAGCTTCTAACTCTTAAAATAAGAATA